>JADMJD010000146.1 GCA_018780805.1 Rubrivivax sp.
TCGATCTCCAGGATGCGGCCGCTGAAGACGTTGATCTTGCCGGCCTTGGCCACCGTCAGCAGTCCGGCTTTCAGGGCTGCATAGGGGATGGCGTGCACCAGGTCGCGCAGCGTCACACCGGGTTGCATCGTGCCCTTGTAGCGCACCAGCACGCTCTCGGGCATGTCCAGCGGCATCACGCCGGTGGCGGCACCAAAGGCCACCAGGCCGGAGCCGGCGGGGAAGCTGATGCCGATCGGGAACCGGGTGTGGCTGTCGCCGCCGGTGCCCACGGTGTCGGGCAGCAGCAGGCGGTTGAGCCAGCTGTGGATCACGCCGTCGCCCGGGCGCAGCGAGACGCCGCCGCGGTTGCTGATGAAGGCGGGCAGCTCGCGGTGGGTCTTCACGTCCACCGGCTTGGGGTAGGCCGCGGTGTGGCAGAAGCTCTGCATCACCAGGTCGGCGCTGAAGCCCAGGCAGGCCAGGTCCTTCAGCTCGTCGCGGGTCATCGGGCCGGTGGTGTCCTGGCTGCCGACCGTCGTCATGCGCGGTTCGCAGTAGGTGCCCGGGCGCACGCCCTGGCCTTCCGGCAGGCCCACGGCGCGGCCCACCATCTTCTGCGCCAGCGTGAAGCCGGCGGTCGTGGCCGCGGGCGGCTGCGGCAGGCGGAACAGCGTGCTGGCCGGCAGGCCCAGGAACTCACGTGCCTTGGCCGTCAGGCTGCGGCCGATGATCAGGTTGATGCGGCCGCCGGCACGCACCTCGTCGAACAGCACGTCGCTGCGCAGCTGGAAGTCCACCAGCGGGGCGCCGTTCTTGGTGATCTTGCCGGCATACGGATGGATGTCGATCACATCGCCCATTTCGAGCTTGGACACGTCCACCTCGATCGGCAGCGCGCCCGAGTCTTCCTGGGTGTTGAAGAAGATCGGTGCGATCTTGCCGCCCAGCGTGACACCGCCAAAGCGCTTGTTCGGCACAAACGGGATGTCCTGCCCCGTGGCCCAGATCACGCTGTTGGTCGCACTCTTGCGGCTGGAGCCGGTGCCCACCACATCGCCCACGTAGGCCACCAGGTGGCCCATTTTCTTGAGGTCGTCGATGAACTGCATCGGGCCGCGTTTGCCGTCTTCTTCCGGCTTGAAGGCGGCGTCGCTGCGGGTGTTCTTCAGCATCGCCAGGTAGTGCAGCGGGATGTCCGGGCGGCTCCAGGCGTCGGGCGCGGGGCTCAGGTCGTCGGTGTTGGTTTCGCCCGGCACCTTGAACACGGTGACGGTGATGGTGGGCGGCACCTCGGGGCGGCTGGTGAACCACTCGGCCTCGGCCCAGCTCTGCATCACTTCCTTCGCCTTGGTGTTGCCGGCCTTGGCCTTGGTGGCCACGTCGTTGAAGAAGTCGAACATCAGCAGCGTCTTCTTCAGGCCCTCGGCCGCTACGGCGGCCACATCGGCGTCGCCCAGCAGCTCGATCAGCGGGTGTACGTTGTAGCCACCCACCATGGTGCCCAGCAGCTGCGTGGCCTGGGCCTTGGACAACATGCCCACCGCCAGGTCACCGTGCGCCACGGCGGCCAGGAAGCTGGCCTTGACCTTGGCGGCATCGTCCACACCCGGCGGCACGCGGTGCGTCAGCAGGTCGAGCAGGAAGGCCTCTTCCCCGGCAGGCGGAGCCTTGATCAGCTCGATCAGCTCGGCGACCTGCTTGGCGTCGAGCGGCAGCGGCGGGATGCCGAGCGCGGCGCGTTCGGCGGCATGTTGGCGGTAGGCTTGCAGCATGGGGTGGCTCCTGGGAATGGGGTGGGCGGGTGCGGGCTCAGGGGGGCGTCATGCCGAAGGCACGATGACCTTGAGGCCCTTGAAATAATCACGAAAAAATCCGGCGTCGCGCGTGATCAGGCCCTGGCATTGCAGCAGGGCATGGGCGCCGATCAAAAAATCGGCCACCACCCGTTCGCGCCGGCCGCCGCGGTCGCGGAAGCGGCGTTGCATGTGGCCCGCGCGCACGGCTGCAGTTTCGCTGGTCGGCAGGTAGCGGATGCCGAATTCGGCCAGTGCATCCATCGCCGTCTCGCGGGTGTCCAGCATGCCCTGCACCTCGGCGACCACGGCGTCACAGATGACCACCTCGCCCAAGGTCATGGCCTGTTCCAGGCACGCGGCGGAACTGAGGGCGAAGTGGGGGTCGTTGGTCAACACGTCCAGCAGCACGGAGGAATCGACCGCGATCACGCCGGCTCGTCCTCCGGGGGCAGGTAGGGGTCACCGGGGGCCCGGCCCCGGATGGCGCGCAGGGCGTCGTCGGTGGTCTTGAAGCCTTCGGCCAGCTTGAAGCGCCCGCGCAGGCGCGACAAGGCGTCGCCCACATCCTTGCGCAGCACGATGCGGCCGTCGATGAGTTCGACCTTGAGCTTGCTGCCCTTGCTCAGACCCAGTGCATCACGCACGGCCTTGGGCAAGGTGATCTGTCCACGTTCGGCGACGGTGGCTTCCATGCGGGCTCCAGTCTGACGGCGAATCTGACAACTTCGGTATGCATCAATTCTACATACTTTCCTGCATGTTTTCAGTTGTCCGGTTTGTTCGGGTTGCGCCAGGCGCGCTCGAAAGGCAGCCGCCACGCATGCGGCGCGATCAACTGATGGATGGATTTCGGCCCCCAGGAGCCGGGGGCGTACAGCCGCACCGGCGGCGGGGCTTCCAGCAGCGGGGTGGAGACCTGCCACAGCCGCTCGATGCCTTCGGCGCTGGTGAAGAGTGTGCGGTCGCCGCGCATCGCGTCCAGGATCAGGCGTTCGTAGGCCTCCAGCACGTCGCCGATCAGGCCGGTGTCGTGCATCGCAAACTGCAGGCTGAGTTTGTCCAGCCGCATGCCCGGGCCCGGGCGTTTGCCGTAGAAGCTCAGGCTCATCTTGCTGGCGTCGGCCAGGTCGAAGGTCAAATGGTCCGGCCCTTGTGCGCCCACGCCCGAGCCGGGCGGGAACATGCTCTTGGGCGGCTCGCGGAAGGCGATGCTGATGATGCGCTGGCCTTCGGCCATCTTCTTGCCGGTGCGCAGGAA
>JADMJD010000121.1 GCA_018780805.1 Rubrivivax sp.
GCCCTGCCCGACGATGCCGAGCGCGCACCCAAGCTCACGCTCAACGAGTTCAACTTCGGACTGCTGCCAATGGTGAACGACCAGAGCCGCCTGCAGCGCCGCTTCTACGAAGAAACCGCACCACTGGAAGCCGCACGTTCTGTAGCCGGTAAGCCCCTGGATGCCGATGCCGCTCTGGCACTCGGCCTGGTCACCGCCGCCCCAGATGACATCGACTGGGACGACGAGATCCGCATCGCCATCGAAGAACGCGCGGCCATGTCGCCCGACTCGCTCACCGGGCTGGAGGCCAATCTGCGCTTTGCCAGCAAGGAGAACATGAACACCCGCATCTTCGGCCGCCTGACCGCCTGGCAGAACTGGATCTTCATCCGCCCCAACGCTGTCGGCGAAAAGGGCGCCTTGAAGGTCTACGGCAAAGGCGACAAGGCCACGTTCGATTTCAACCGCGTCTGATTGATTCATCCCCGCCACTGAACCCGAGGAAGCACCACATGAGCACGATCAACTACAGCGACAAGATCCCGAACAACGTCAACCTGAGCGAAGACCGCACCTTGCAGCGCGCGCTCGAAGGCTGGCAGCCCAACTTCATCAACTGGTGGGACGACGTGGGCCCCGAGGGCTCCACCAACCACGAGGTGTACCTGCGCACGGCGGTCAGCGTCGACCCGCAGGGCTGGGCGCAGTTCGGCCACGTCAAGATGCGTGATTACCGCTGGGGCATCTTCCTGAACCCGGGCGATGCCGAGCGCAAGATTCACTTCGGCGACCACAAGGGCGAAAAGGCCTGGCAAGACGTGCCCGGTGAGTACCGCGCCAATCTGCGCCGCATCATCGTGACGCAAGGCGACACCGAGCCGGCCAGCGTGGAGCAGCAGCGCCACCTGGGCCTGACGGCGCCCAGCATGTACGACCTGCGCAACCTGTTCCAGATCAACGTCGAAGAAGGCCGCCACCTGTGGGCCATGGTCTACCTGCTGCACAAACACTTCGGCCGCGACGGGCGCGAAGAAGCCGAGGCGCTGCTCGAGCGCCGCAGCGGCGACGAGAACAACCCGCGCATCCTGGGGGCCTTCAACGAAGCCACGCCCGACTGGCTGAGCTTCTTCATGTTCACCTACTTCACCGACCGCGACGGCAAGTACCAGCTCTGCGCGCTGGCTGAGAGTGCCTTCGATCCGCTGGCCCGCACGACCAAGTTCATGTTGACCGAAGAAGCGCACCACATGTTCGTGGGTGAGTCGGGCATCAGCCGCGTGATCCAGCGCACCGCGCAGAAGATGAACGAGCTGAAGACCGATGACGTGGGCGCTTTGCGCGCCGCCGGCGTGATCGACCTGCCGACCATCCAGCGCTACATCAACTTCCACTTCAGCGTCACGATCGACCTCTTCGGCGCCGACGAGAGCAGCAACGCCGCCATCTTCTACAGCTCCGGCCTGAAGGGCCGCTATGAAGAAGGCAAGCGCGACGACGACCATGTGCTCAAGGGCCAGACCTACCGCGTGCTGGAGGCCCGCAACGGCCAGCTGGTCGAGAAGGAAGTGCCGATGTTGAACGCGCTGAACGAGGTGCTGCGCGACGACTACATCAAGGACTCCATCGCCGGTGTGAACCGCTGGAACAAGGTGCTGGAAAAGGCCGGCATCCCCACCCGCCTGGGCGTGCCGCACAAGGCCTTCCACCGCAACATCGGTGCGCTGTCGGGCGTGAAGGTCTCGCCCGACGGGCGCGTGGTGTCCGAGGCCGAGTGGAAGGCCAACGTCGACCACTGGCTGCCCAGCGGTGGTGACCGCGCCTTCGTGGCCAGCCTGATGGGCCGGGTGGTCGAGCCGGGCCGCTTTGCCAACTGGATCGCACCCCCGGTGATGGGCATCAACCGCCAGCCGGTGGACTTCGAGTACGTGCGCTTCAACTGAAGCGCTGCCAGGCGAGGATGTCAGGCGAGTAAAACAGGGGGCCTGCGGGCCCCTTGTTTTTGAGGACTGCTGAGGAGAGCCAACATGGACATGGCCGAATCCGGGCTGCTGAAGCAGCACGTCATCGACCCCGAGATCTGCATCCGCTGCAACACCTGCGAGGCCACCTGCCCGGTGGGCGCGGTGACACACGACGACCGCAACTATGTGGTCGACGCGGACAAGTGCAACTTCTGCATGGCCTGCGTGCCACCGTGCCCCACCGGCTCGATCGACAACTGGCGCACCGTGCCGCGGGCGCGGGTGTATTCGCTGGTGGAGCAACTGGGCTGGGACGAGTTGCCGGCCGAGCTGCCGCCCGAGCAGCTGGCGCTGGAAGGGGGTCCCGAGGCGGTGGCTGCGGTGGCCGAAGCGCCGCCAGCGCCGAAGACCGAGCAGCTGGTCAGTGCCGCGTCGCTGGGCAGCACCGTGCCGCCCTGGTCGGCCGCGCACGCCTACACCAACCTCTACGGCCCCAAGTCGCCGGTCACGGCCACGGTGGTGGGCAACGTCAGCGTCACCGAAGCCGGCTTCGAGAACGACACCCACCACATCGTGCTGGACTTCGGTGCCATGCCCTTCCCGGTGCTGGAAGGCCAGAGCATCGGCATCGTGCCGCCGGGCACGGATGCCTCGGGCCGGCCGCACCATGCACGCCAGTACAGCATCGCCAGCCCTCGCAACGGTGAGCGGCCGGGTTACAACAACCTCTCGCTCACGGTCAAACGGGTGCTGCAGGACCACGCCGGCAAACCCGTGCGTGGCGTGGCCAGCAACTACGTGTGCTACCTGAAGGTGGGCGACACCGTGCAGGTGATCGGGCCGTTCGGTGCCAGCTTCCTGATGCCCAACCACCCGAAGAGCCACCTCGTGATGATCTGCACCGGCACCGGCAGCGCGCCGATGCGGGCCATGACCGAGTGGCGCCGCCGCCTGCGCCAGACCGGCAAGTTCGAAGGTGGCAAGCTGATGCTGTTCTTCGGCGCCCGCACACCGCAGGAGCTGCCGTACTTCGGCCCGCTGCAGAGCCTGCCCAAGGACTTCATCGACATCAACCTCGCGTTTTCGCGCCAGCCGGGCCAGCCCAAGCGGTATGTGCAGGATCTGATGCGCGAACGTGGCCCCGAGCTGGTGGCGCTTTTGCAGGACCCGAACACCGTTGTTTTTGTGTGCGGCCTGAAGGCGATGGAAGAGGGCGTGCTGCTGGCGCTGCGCGACGCCGTCTCGGCCGCCGGTGCCTCATGGGATACGCTCGCGGCCGCCCTCAAGACCGAAGGGCGCCTGCACCTCGAGACCTACTGACATGCAACTCTCCACCAGCGCGCCCGTCCTTGTTATCGGCGCCGGCATCATGGGCGCCGGCATCGCCCAGACCGCAGCGCAGGCCGGCCACCCGGTCTTTTTGTTCGACATGCGCGAGGGCGCGGCCGCCGCGGCGCGCGACAAACTCGGCAGCACGCTGCAAGGCCTGGTGGCCAAGGGCAAGCTGGCGGCCGATGCCGCCGAGGCCACGTTGGCGCGCATCACGCCCGTGGCCACGCTGGCCGAGGCCGCGTCGGCCACGCTGGTGGTGGAGGCCATCGTCGAGAACCTGGAGGCCAAGCGCGGCCTGTTCCGCGAGCTGGAGGGCCTGCTGCCCGAATCGGCCGTGCTGGCCACCAACACCTCGTCGATCTCCGTCACCGCGATCGGCAACGGGCTCAAGCACCCGGGCCGGCTGGTGGGCATGCATTTTTTCAACCCCGTGCCGCTGATGAAGCTGGTCGAGGTGGTCTCCGGCCTGGCCACCGAGCCGGCCGTGGCCGAGGCCATCTTTGCGCTGTCCCAGGCCTGGGGCAAGACCCCGGTGCACACCCGCTCGACACCGGGGTTCATCGTCAACCGCATCGCCAGGCCGTATTACGCCGAGGCGCTGCAACTGCTGCTGGAGCAGGCCGCCGAACCCGCGGTGCTGGACGCCTGCCTGCGTGCCGCCGGCTTCCGCATGGGGCCCTGCGAGCTGATGGACCTGATCGGCCACGACACCAACTTCGCGGTCACGAACTCGGTCTACGACGCCAACTTCCAGGACAAACGTTTTGTGCCTTCGCTGGTGCAGCGCGAGATGGTCGACGGCGGCCTGCTGGGCCGCAAGAGCGGCCGCGGCTTCTACCGCTACCCCGCAGGTGCACCCGCGCTGCCGGCCTTCGAACCGGCCGAGCCGCCTGATGGCCGCAGCATCGTGCTGCACGGCCGCGGTCCGGTGGCCGAGCGGCTGCAGACGGCCATGGCCCACCGAACGGTCATCGTTCAGCGCAACAGCGACTGGACCGGCTTCGAGGTGGACGGCGCGCAGCTGCGGCTGACGGATGGCCGCACCGCCACGGCCTTGGGCGCGGACGTTGCCGTGTTCGATCTGCCCATCCAACATGAACCCGGGCAGCCGCTGGCCTACGCGCTGTCCGCACGCGCCAGCGCCGCCTGGGCCGCTGCAGCGCCGCAGTGGCTGCGCGCCGCCGGTTTCCACGCGCAGCGCATCGCCGACGCCCCGGGCCTGGTGGTGGCGCGCACGGTCGCGATGCTGATCAACGAAGCCAGCGACGCCGTGCTCCAGGGTGTGTGCAGCGGAGCCGGCGCCGATGCGGCGATGAAACTCGGCGTCAACTACCCGGCCGGGCCCTTCGAGTGGCTGGCGCGCTGGGACGCCGCCGCCGTGGTGCGCCTGCTGGACGCGCTGGACGGGCACCACCGCGGCGAGCGCTACCGCGTCAGCCCCGGGCTGCTGCGCCGGCTCTGAAAGCTTGCCGACCCCCGGGTTCGCGGGGGTCCCTTGTGGCGAGGCATGGCGCATGCTTGCTGGTGCTCATCCAACCCTGGGAGTCCACCATGAAGAGCCCCGTTGCAGCCCTGCTGCTGGCCGCTGGTTGCGGCTTGGCGCACGCCGGCATCCTGGTGGAAAGCCCGTTCGACATCGACAACGAAGGCTGGACCGCGCTCAACGGCATCAATGCCCGCAGCTGGGAGCCGTTCGGCGGTCAGCGGGGCGGCTACATCCAGGCCCGTGACGATGGCAGCGGCACCGTCTGGCTGTTCGAGGCCTCGGCGGCCTACCTGGGCGACAAGACGGCAGCCCTGGGCGGCAACCTCAGCTTCTGGCTGCGCACGTCCACCCTGGCAGAACCCATGGACAACGACTGGGCCGATGTGCGCATCGGCGGCGGCGGCCTCATCCTGGCGTTTGACGCCCGCCGGTCGCCGGGCCTGGACTGGACGTTCTACAGCATTGACCTGAAGCCAGGCCGTTGGCGTCTGGACGATGTGGACGGGCCGCTGGCCACCGCGGCCGATTTCGCCACCGTCTTCGCCAACATCGAGCACCTGCAGATCCGCGGCGAGTACAGCGCCCGGTGGGACATCGGCGGTCTGGACAGCGTCGTGCTGTCGGCCGTGCCCGAGCCCCATGCCGGCTGGCTGGCCGCGTTGGGTCTGGCTGCCGTGCTTTGGAGGCGCCGGCCGCCTGTCTGAGTGCCCATGGTGCACACTCCGGCCCCATCGTGGTGCCGGAGCGGTTTGTGGGTCCTTTGCAAGGCTTGAACGTGGTCGAGATCGCCAGCATCGGCCCCGGCCCGATGTGCGGCATGTTGCTGGCCGATCTGGGCGCCGATGTGGTGCGCATCGACCGGCTGGAGGCCAGCGGTCTGGGTGTGCCGATGGCACCGAAGTTCGACGTCAACGCACGCAGCCGGCGCTCGGTGGCGCTGGACCTCAAGCAGGCCAGTGGCGTGGCCACCGCACTGCGCCTGGTGGACCGGGCCGATGTGCTGATCGAAGGGTTCCGTCCCGGCGTGGCCGAACGCCTGGGCCTGGGCCCGGACACCTGCCACGCGCGCAACCCCGGCCTGGTCTACGGCCGCATGACGGGCTTCGGCCAGACCGGCCCGCTGGCCCCGACCGCCGGGCATGACCTGAACTACATCGCGCTCACCGGGGTGTTGCACGCCATCGGCCCGGCGGATGGTCCAGCAGGCGGCCCCGTGCCGCCGCTGAACCTGGTGGGTGACTACGGCGGTGGCGCGCTCTACCTGGCCTTTGGTGTGCTGGCGGCGCTGTTCGAGCGCCAGCGCTCCGGCCGCGGCCAGGTGGTGGACGCGGCGATGGTGGACGGTGCGGCCTCGCTGGCCAGCATCTTCCACGGCCTGCGCGCCGGCGGCCTGTGGAACGATCAACAACGTGCCAGCAACCTGCTGGACGGTGGCGCGCCGTTTTACGCCACCTATCTCTGCGCCGATGGTCGCCACCTGGCCGTGGCCGCGCTGGAGCCCAAGTTCTTTGCCGAACTGGCCCAGCGCCTGGGGCTGCCGCAACGATTCGTCGAACGCCAGTACGACCGCCGGCTGTGGCCCGAGTTGCGGGTGGCCATTGCCACCGTGCTGCTGGGCAAGCCCCGCGATGAATGGGCCGCCCTGTTTGCCACCGGCGACGCCTGTGTGGCGCCGGTGCTGAGTTTTGCCGAGGCCGCGCAGCACCCGCACGCGGTCGCGCGGGCGGCCTATGTGGACGTGGCCGGTGTCACGCAGCCGGCCCCCGCCCCGCGTTTTTCGCGCAGCGTGCCCGGTCAGCCGCGGCCGGCGCCGGAGCTGGGCGCAGACACGGGGGCGGTGCTGGCCGAAGCCGGCTTCACACATGACGAAGTCAGCGCCTTGTTGGCCAGCGGGGCGGCGAAGTGAACGCGCCCCACCAGACCCCGGCCGATGCACGCCGCGCCGCATCGCTGATGCTGTTGCGCGACGCGGCCGAGCCCGGCGCCGGCCTGGAGGTGCTGATGCTGCGCCGCGCCGAACGTGACGGCGACCTGCGCAGCGGCGCCTGTGTCTTCCCGGGTGGGGTGATGGAAGCCGCCGACCACGCTGCCGCGCCCTGGTGCATGGGGCCGGACGACGTGGCCTTCAGCGCCCGCCTGAGCCTGCCCGCCGGCGGCCTGGGTTATGCCGTGGCCGCCGTGCGCGAGAGTTTTGAAGAGGTGGGCCTGCTGCTGGCCTGCCGGCCCGACGGCAGCGTGCCGGACCTGGCGCCACTGGCGGCCGAGCTGGCCCCGTGGCGGCTGCGCCTGCACCGGGGCGAGGCCGGTCTGGGCGATTTGTGCCAGGCCTTCGATCTGCGGCTGGACCTGCGTGGCCTGCACTACTTCAGCCACTGGCTCACACCACCCGGTGTGCCCAAACGCTTCGACACGCGCTTTTTCACCGCGCTGGCCCCGGCCGGGCAGGTGGCCGACGCCGACCGCAGCGAGGCCGTGGAACTGATGTGGGCCCGCCCGGCCGATGCGCTGGCCAAGGGCAGCGGCTACAAGCTGCTGCCGGTGACACGCACCACGCTGCAGGAACTGCAGCGTCAGGCCGGCGCTGCTGCCGCGCATGCCGAAGCCGCCACGCGGCGTGCCATCGGCCTGACCATGCCGCGCCGCGGCGCCACGCGCCAGGGCCCGCGCATCGTGCTGCCCTGGGAGCCCGGTTACGCCGAACTGGCGCGGCTGGACCCGGATGGCCACCACGGCGCCAGCGCCGAGATCGTGCCAGGTCTGGCCGTGCGCCTGTCGCCGCGCATCACGCGCATCACGGCGCCCAATGCCGGCATGATGACCGGCCCCGGCACCAACAGTTACCTGGTCGGCGCGCCCGAGGCCGGGCCGCTGGTGCTGATCGACCCTGGCCCGGAAGACCCGGCGCACCGCGCCGCCATCCTGGCCGCTGCGCCGCGCACCATCACCCACGTGTTCACCACGCACACCCATGGTGACCACTCACCCGGCGCTGCCGGCCTGGCCGCGGCCACCGGGGCGGCGGTCTGGGGCCGTCGCGCACCGCCGCACGCGGGGCAGGACCATGCCTTTGAGCCCGACCACGAACCGGCCGACGGCGAGACCCTGGCGCTGGGCGATGGCAGCGCGCTGCGCGCCGTGCACACGCCTGGCCACGCGTCCAACCACCTGTGCTGGTGGCTGCCCGACGAGAAGACCCTGTTCACCGGCGACCACGTGATGCAGGGCTCCACCGTCGTCATCAACCCGCCCGACGGCGACATGGTGGCCTACCTGCAGGCGCTGCACGGCCTGCTGGCGCTGGACCTGGACTGGCTGGCCCCGGGCCACGGTTTCCTGGTGGACCAGCCGCACGCCGTGGTGCGGGCACTCATCGCGCACCGGCTCAGACGCGAGGCCAAGGTGCTGGCCGCGTTGCAAGCGGCCGGCCCGGCGCCGTTGCCGGATCTGGTGGCGGCGGCCTACGATGACACGCCGGTGCAGCTGTACCCGGTGGCGCAACGTTCGCTGCTGGCGCACCTGCTCAAGCTGCAGGCGGACGGCCTGGCGGCCGAAGCCGAAGGAGGCTGGTCAGCCGTCTGACGCCGTTTGCCAGACGCCGTCCACCAGCCGCTGGTGTGGCCGGAACTGGGTCTTGTAGGCCATCTTGGGGCTCTGCGCGATCCAGTAACCCAGGTAGACATGCGGCAACTTGAGCTGGCGTGTCTGCTCCACCTGCCACATCACGCTGTACGTGCCGTAGCTGGCGTCGTCGTCGGGTTCGTAGAAGGTGTAAACGGCGGAGATGCCGTCGTTCAGCACGTCGATGATGGACACCATCTTCAGCGCGCCGACGCTGCCGTCGGTGGTGGGCTCGCGGAACTCGACCAGACGCGAATTGACGCGGCTGTGCAGCAGGAACTGGGTGTACTGGTCCACGCTGTCCTGGTCCATGCCGCCACCGGCGTGGCGGCCGCTCTGGTAGCGCAGGTAAAGCTGGTAGTGCTCGGGCACAAAACACAGCCGCAGCACGCGCGATTTCAGGTGCTGGTGTGCCTTCCAGGCGCGGCGCTGGCTGCGGCTGGGCTGGAACGTGGCCACCGGCAGGCGCAGCGGCACGCAGGCGCGGCAGCCGTCGCAGTACGGCCGGTAGGTGAACATGCCACTGCGGCGAAAGCCGTTGGCCACCAGGCCGGAGTAGGCGTCGGCGTGGATCAAGTGGCTGGGTGTGGCCACCTGCGAGCGCGCCTGGCGGTCCGGCAGGTAGCTGCACGGGTAGGGCGCCGTCGCATAAAACTGCAGGGAAGAGAGCGGCAGCTCCTTCGGGTGGGTCACGCGGGGTCTTCCGGGCGGGCCATGGTGCCAGGCAACAAGCGAGGATCGAGCCAGGCCCAATGCGCCGGATCATAGGTCCAGTCCGGGATGTCCGGGGCCCCCAGGGCAAGGGAGACATCGGCCAGAAACTGTGTCCGGGGCACCGTCTGGGCACCCATGGACGCCAGGTGGCCGGTGTGCTGCTGGCAGTCGATGGCCGCCACGCCCCGCGCCCGGCAGGCCGCCACCAGGGCCGCCAGCGCCAGCTTGGACGCATCGGTCCGGTGCGAGAACATCGATTCGCCGAACACCATGTGGCCCAGGCTGACGAAGTACAGGCCGCCGACCAGCTGGCCGTCCACCCAGGTCTCGACGCTGTGCGTGCGCCCCAGGCGGTGCCAGGCGCTATAGGCCTGCACCATGTCGGGCACGATCCAGGTGCCGTCCTGGCCGTGGCGCGGCGTGCTGGCGCAGGCCAGCATCACGGCGGGGAAGTCGCGGTCGAACACGATCTCGCAGCCGGGCGTGCGCAGGAAGGCCTGCAGTGTCTTGCGCAGCGAGCGCTGCAGCTTGAAGGCGGCCGCCTGCAGCAGCATGCGCGGGTCGGGGCTCCACCACAGCACCGGCTGGCCGGGCCCGAACCAGGGGAACAGGCCCTGCCGGTAGGCTTCTTCCAGCCGCGCCGGGTGCAGCCGGCCGCCGGCGGCCACCAGGCCGGGCAGCTCCTCGGTCACGCTGCCGGGCGCCGGCAGCGGGGTCTGCTCGTCGATCCAGTGCACCACGGCCGTGGCGGTCAGGTGTGCCGGTTCAGCGCCGCTTCAGCGTGCGCCAGAGGAAGCTGAACTCCAGCGCCGACATGTCGGCCCGCTGCCCGTTGTCGGCCGCGCCGCCGTGGCCGCCCTCGATGTTTTCGTAGTACAGCGGGCTGTAGCCGTATTCGATCAGGCGCGCCGCCATCTTGCGCGCGTGGCCCGGGTGCACCCGGTCGTCGCGGGTGCTGGTGATCAGCAGCAGCGCCGGCAGCTGCTGGCCCGGCTTGACGTTCTGGTAGGGGCTGTACTTCGCCATCGCGGCCCATTCCACCGGGTCGTCCGGGTTGCCGTATTCGCCCATCCACGAGGCACCGGCCAGCAGCAGGTGGTAGCGCTTCATGTCCAGCAGCGGCACCTGGCAGACCACGGCGCCAAACAGCTCCGGCCGCTGCAGCATCACCGCGCCCACCAGCAGGCCGCCGTTGCTGCCGCCCATGATGCCCAGCTGCGCCGGCCGCGTGATCTTCGCGGCCACCAGGTCTTCAGCCACGGCGGCAAAGTCGTCGTAGCTCTTCTGCTTGTTCAGCTTGACGGCCGCCTGGTGCCAGGCGGGGCCGAACTCGCCGCCGCCGCGGATGTTGGCCAGCACGAAGACACCGCCCTTTTCCAGCCAGCTGCTGCCAAAACTGCCGGAGTAGAAGGGCACCTCCGCGACCTCGAAGCCGCCGTAGCCGTACAGCAGCGTGGGGTTGCGGCCGTCGGCGGTGGCGCCCTTGGGCCAGACCACGAAATACGGCACCCGCGTGCCGTCGCGGCTGGTGGCAAAGCGCTGTTCCACGCGCATGCCGGTGGTGTCGAAGAAGGGCGGGCGCGACTTCAGCGTTTCCAGGCCGTCACGGCCGGCCGTGGCCAGCATCAGCGAACCGGGCGTCAGGAAATCGGTGTAGCTGAGCAGCATCTGCTCGGCCAGCGGGTCGGTCTTCAGCAGGTCGTCGTGCAGCGGCTGCACGCTCAGCGTGCCGGGGTGCGGTGCGGCGACCTCGCGCCGTGTCCAGCCGGTCGCCGACGGGGTCCATTCCTCCAGCCGGCTGGCCACGTTGTCCAGCACGTTGAGCACCAGGCGCGACGCGGTGGACGAAAACCCCGCCAGCGAACGTGTGGCGGTTGGCGTGAACAGCGCCTGCCAGGCGGCCTGCCCGGCCACGAAGGCCTTGGCATCGGCCACCAGCAGGCTGCCGCGCGGCCAGGTGCGGCCGGCCACCGTCCAGTCGCTGCGCAGCTCCATGAAGACATGCTCGCGCCAGAAGCTGGCGGTCGCATCGTCCGGTTTGGGCAGCTTCAGCAGCTGCGTGCCCTGCAGCAGGAACTGCTCGGAGCGGTAGAAGTCGATCGCGCGGGTGAACACGGTGCGTTCGAAGCCGGGTGCGCGGTCCACCGAGATCCAGGCGCCGACGTCCGTCTTCTGCCCTTCAAACAGCGTCACCGCCTGGGCCAGCGGCTGGCCGCGCTGCCAGCGTTTGACGATGCGGGGGTAACCTGCGTCGGTGAGGCTGCCGGGGCCGAAGTTGGTGCCCACCAGCACGGTGTTGCGGTCGGTCTCCCAGCTGACGCTGCTCTTGGCCTCGGGCAGGCTGAAGCCGCCGGCCACGAACTTCTTGTCGACGGTGTCGAACTCGCGCACCACCGCCGCATCGGCGCCGCCGCGCGACAGCTCCACCAGCGCATGCCGGTAGTCCGGGCCCAGCACGGTGGCGCCGGCCCAGACCCAGTTTTCGCCTTCGGCCTTGCCCAGGGCGTCCAGGTCGAGCACCGTTTCCCAGGCCGGTTCGGCCTTGCGGAACTCGGCCAGCGTGGTGCGGCGCCACAGGCCGCGCGGGTTCTTGGCGTCCTGCCAGAGGTTGTAGAACCAGCCGCCGCGGCGCGTGATCTGCGGGATCTTGTCCTTGGAATCGAGGATCCCGCGGATGCGGTCGCGCGTGGACACAAAGCCGGGCTCGGCCTCCAGCACGCGGCGGCTGGCCGCGTTGCGCTCGCGCACCCAGGCCAGGGCGCGTTCGCCGGTCACGTCCTCCAGCCAGAGGTAGGGGTCGTCGGTGGCGGGCGCAGCCGGGGCGGGGGGCGTCTGGGGCGTCTGGGACATGGCGGTGTTTCCGGTGGCCAGCAGCAGGCTGGCCAGCAAGGCGGGCAGGATCTTCAACGGACGGTGGGGTACAGGAGTTGCGGGTGGATCTCGGCGGTGCGTTCACCGGAGACGACGAAGACCTGGCCGTCCTGCACGCTGACCTGCAGCTGCATGGACCGTTCGGCCAGCCCGGCCAGGGCCTGGGTCTGCTCGGCGGGCAGTTGCCAGACCTTCAGGTTGTTCAGCCGTGTGAGCTTGTTGGCAATGCCCTGCCACCACACCGGCACCGAGGCGGCGTAACACAGCAGCACCACGCGGTCGGCCCGGCCGCTGGCGCGCACCAGACGGCGGTCGTCGGGCTGGCCGACGTCGATCCAGTCGCGCAGCGTGCCGTCCAGGCTGTGGCGCCAGAGGTCGGCGTCGTCGGTGTCCGACAACCCGCGGCCGAAGAGCAGCGCACCGTCGTGGTTGTCGGCCGGCACGTGCAGCGCAAAGGCCAGCAGCCGCACCATCATGCGTTCTTCGGTTTCCGACGGGTGCAGCGCCAGGGTCAGCGCATGGTCGGCGTAGAGGCCGCGGTCCATGTCGGCGATCTGCAGGTTCGCCTTGTAGATGGTGGATTTGAGGGCCAAGAGGTGTCCGGGGCAGCGCCGTGAGGGGCTGCCACTGTGCCACAGGGGCAGCACCGAAGACCCCAGCCCGGGCGCGGTGGCATCATTTGCAGCTTGCCGGCCGTGGCCGGACACCGATTGAGGACACCCCGATGACCCGACCCGTTTCGCCGCTGTTCGCCGCCGCCCTGGTGGCGTTGCTGGTGGCTCCGTTGATGGCCCCCCCGTCGGCCCAGGCCCAGACTGCCCCCAAAACCGGCTCGCTGGGCGGTGGCGCCGGTGCCGGGCCGGTGATGACACGCGACGAGCTGCGCGCCTGCCTGAAGCAGAAGGACGAGATCGCCGTCCGCACCAGCACGCTGGACAACAACCGCAAGGCCCTGGAGGCCGACAAGGCCGCCATCCAGGCCGAAACCGAGGCCTTGAAGGCCGAGCGTGGCGGCATCGACAGCACCCGGGGCAGCGTGGAGTCCATCAATGCGCAGCAGCAGAAGATGAGCGCGCGCATCGACGACTGGAACCAGCGCATGAAGACCTTCGAGGAAGACGGCCGCACCGGCCCGATCGCCGAACGCATGCGCCGCAACCTGCAGCGCGAAAAGGCGGAGCTGGAAAAGGAGAGTGCCGCACTGGAAGCGGCGCGTGGCAACACCAAGCTCGATCCGGCGTCGGCCCAGCGCTACAACGAACGCGCGGCCGCCGCCGAGCAGAAGGTGCTGGCCTGGAACCAGCGCAACGCCGCGGCCGTGAAGGAATCCAACGACCTGCTGCAGGAAAAGGACATCTGGACCGCGGAATGTGCCAACCGCCGCTTCCGCGAGGACGACGAGACCGCCATCAAGAAGGGCCAGTGAGGAGCACCACCGGATGGAACACACCAACCCCTTGTTGCAGACCTGGACGGCGCCCTTCGGCCTGCCGCCTTTTGCCGACCTGCGCCCGGAGCATTTCGCCCCCGCGTTCGACGCCGCGATGCGGCGGCAGCGCGACGAACTGCAGGCCATCGCCCGCCAGGACACGGCGCCCGACTTTGCCAACACCCTGGTGCCTTTTGACCAGAGCGGGCGGCTGCTGGGGCGCATCGCCTCGGTGTTCTACAACCTGACCTCGTCGGAGACCAACCCGGCGCTGCAGGCGGTGCAGCGCCAGATGGCCGGGCCGCTGGCGGCGCACGACAACGCGATCTACCTCGATGCCGACCTGTTCCAGCGCATCGACACGGTGTTTGCACAGCGCGAACAACTCGGCCTGAGCGCCGAGCAGCGTCGTTTGCTGGAGCGTGTGCACCTGGATTTCGTGCGCGCCGGCGCCCGCCTGCAGGGCCCGGCCCGCGCCCGTTATGCGCAGGTGATGGAAGAGCTGGCCGGCCTGACCACGCGGTTCGCGCAGAACGTGTTGCACGACGAATCCAGCTGGCACCTGGCCCTGCCCACGGCGGCCGAGCAGGCCGGCCTGCCGGACTTTGTGCTCGCCGCAGGCCGCCAGGCCGGGGCCGACCGCGGCCTGGCCGACACGCCGGTGATCACGTTGTCGCGCTCGCTGATCGTGCCCTTCCTGACCTTCTCCGACCGGCGCGACCTGCGCGAGCAGGCCTGGCACGCCTGGACCCGCCGCGGCGAACATGCCGGCGAACACGACAACCGCCCGGTGGCGCGCGCCATCCTGAGCCTGCGCAACGAACAGGCGCGCCTGCATGGCCGCGCCAGTTATGCCGACTACGCACTGGCCGACACCATGGCCGGCCAGCAGTCGGCGGTGCAGCAGTTGCTGGGCGAAGTCTGGCCGCGTGCGCTGACGGCCGTGCAGCGTGAACGTGCTGCCTTGCGCGAGGCCATGGACAAGGCGGGTGTGCCGGCGGACCAGGCCATCGAAGCCTGGGACTGGCGCTTCTGGGCCGAGAAGGTGCGCCAGGCGCGTTACGCCATCGACGACGCCGAGGTGAAGCCTTATTTCGCCTTGCCGGCGATGGTGAACGCGGCCTTCGACTGCGCCGGCCGCCTCTTCGGCCTCAGGTTCATCGCCCGCGACGACCTGCCCGTCTACCACCCCGATGTGAAAGCCTACGAGGTGCAGAACGCCCAGGGCCAGCCCGTGGGCGTGTTCCTGCAGGACAACTTTGCGCGCCCCAGCAAACGCAGCGGCGCCTGGATGAGCAGCCTGCGCTGGCAGAACCGGAACACGGCCACCGACGTGCCGTCGGGCGCCGAGCTGCCGCTGATCCTGAACAACAACAACTTCGCCAAGGGCGCGCCGGGCCAGCCCACACTGCTGTCCATGGACGACGCCCGCACGCTGTTCCACGAGTTCGGCCACGGCCTGCATGGGCTGCTGAGCAACGTGACCTACGAGCGCCTGTCGGGCACCCAGGTGCTGCGTGATTTTGTCGAGCTGCCGTCGCAGATCTTTGAACACTGGATCACCGAACCCGAGGTGCTGCAGCGCCACGCGCGCCACTGGCAGACCGGTGCGCCGATCCCGGCCGACCTGGTGCAGCGCCTGCAGGCGGCGCGCAAGTTCAACCAGGGTTACGAGACCGTGCGCTACACGGCGAGTGCCATCGTCGACATGGCCGTGCACGCGTTGCCCGATGCCGAGCCGCCGGCCGACCTGTGTGCCTTCGAGGCGCAGACCCTGGCCGCGATGGGCCACCCGGCACCGGTGGGGCTGAACCACCGGCTGGTGCACTTCCAGCACCTGTTTTCGGGGTCGGGTTATGCCGCCGGCTACTACGTCTACCTGTGGGCCGAGGTGCTGGACGCCGACGGCTACGACGCCTTCGTCGAAGCCGGCAGCCCCTTCGACCCCGCGGTGGCGCAGGGCCTGCTGCAGCACATCTACGCCAGCGGCAACAGCGTGGAGCCAGGCGCGGCCTTTGCCGCCTTCCGCGGCCGCGGGCCGACGGTGGAGCCGATGCTGCGCAAACGTGGCCTGATCGAAGAGGCCGCGCCGGCCGCCTGAATCAGACCGGCGGCGGCCCGAACAGCGCCTCGATCGCGCTGCCAAAGGCCGCCGCGTCCAGCGGTTTGGTCCAGTAGGCCGCCAGGCCATCGGCCAATGCCCGGGCCACATCGGCCGCCACCACGTTGGCCGACACCGCGATGCAGCGGATGTCGGCGGTGGCCGGGTCTTCGCGCAGGGCCGCCAGCACGGCGCGGCCCTCCATGTCGGGCAGCTGCATGTCCAGCAGCACCAGGGCGGGCTGTTCACGCCGCGCCAGGGCCAGGCCGCTGCGGCCGTCGGCGGCGTGCAGCAGGCGCACATCGGGCCGGCGCTGCATCAACTCTCGCACGATCAGGGTGTTGACCGGGTTGTCCTCGATGTAGAGCACACCACGGGCCGGGGACAGCAGCTGTCTGCGCGCTGCCGGCAGGCGCACGGTGAAGACCGTGCCCTCACCGGGTTCACTCTGCACGTCGATGCGGCCCTGCATGCGGTCCACCAAACCCTTCACGATGGCCAGGCCGATGCCCGTGCCCTCGATGCCGTCGCGCTGGGCACCCAGGCGGTTGAAGGGCTCGAACAGCTGGCGCAACTGGCCCGGGTTCATGCCGCGGCCGGTGTCGGCCACTGCCAGCACCACCTGCGCGCCTTCGGCCCGGGCCGAGACCTGCACGCTGCCGCCCGGCCGGTTGTACTTGAAGGCGTTGCTCAGCAGGTTGAGCAGCACCTGGCGCAGGCGCACCGGGTCGGCCTGCACCCACAGCGGGGCGATGTCGAGGTCCAGGCGCAGGTCGCCGTGGCCGCGCAGCGGGTCCAGCAGGGGCAGCGTCTCCTGCACCAGCGCCGCGAGGTCGACAGCCTCGGCTTCGATGCGCAGCTCGCCGGTGTCCAGGCTGCTCAGGTCCAGCACATCGTTGATCAGCGACAGCAGGTGCTGGCCCGCTCCCCGGATGTAGTCCAGCCGCTGGCGTTGCGGTTCGGTCGGTGCGTCCAGCAGCAGCAGCTGCGCAAACCCCAGCACCGCGTTCAGCGGCGTGCGCAACTCGTGGCTCATGCGGGCGAGGAACTGGCTCTTGGCCTGGTTGGCCTGTTCCGCGGCCTCACGTTCACTGCGTTCTGCCTCGGCCTGGCGTGCCGCGGTGATGTCCCAGTTGACCCCGATGCGGCGCATGAGGCGGCCTTCTGCATCGCGCAGCGCGGTGGAGCGGGATGCCAGCCAGCGCACCGCGCCGTCGGGCCAGACCACCCGAAATTGATGCTCCAGCGTGTCGGTCGAGGCGTTGGCCTCGGTCACGCGGCGCGCCGCCTGCTCGCGGTCGTCCGGGTGCACAAACGACACGATCTCCGCGTTGGCCGGCGGGGCCTGGCGGGGCTCGCGACCGCGCAGCCGCCACATTTGCGGGTCCCAGTGCACGCTGCCGTCGCGCCAGTCCAGCTCCCAGGTGCCGATGCCGGCACCGCGGGCGGCCAGCGCGGCCCGTTCGTCGGCACGCCGCAGCGCGATGTCGGCCAGGCGCCGCTCGGTCACGTCGATGGCGATGCCGAACAGCAGCGGCATCGCCCCACCGCGCTCCTGCAGCGAGTGGGTGAGCAGGTGCCGCACGGCGCCGTCGGTGCGTACCACCCGCAGCTCGGCCTGTGCGCGCGGTGCCAGCCCGCTCAGCCAGGCGCGGAAGCTCTCGCGCACATGGGCCTGGTCCTCGGGGTGCACAAACTGCTGCATCCACTCTTTCAGCGTTGGCACCGGGGCTTCGGCGGGCAGGCCGTGCAGGGCGCGCATCTGGTCGCTCCATTCGGCGCGCCCGCTGTTGCCTTCGTTGGCCCAGTAGCCGATGCCGGCGGTGCGCGTGGCCAGCTCGAAACGTTCGCTCATTTCACGCGCGCGGCGGGCGGCGGCGGCACGTTCGGTGATGTCCAGGCCGACGCCGAGCACGGCCACCGGCTCACCCTGGGGGTCGCGCTGGATGACACGCCGGGTCATCAGATGAGGTTCGCGGCCGTCGGGCAACTGGTAGCGCAGCTCCAGGTCGGTGTGGCCGGGCTGGTGCACGGCGGCCTCGGCCGTCTGGCGCGCCAGGGCCTGGTCCTCGGGATGCACCAGGGCGCGCAGCCGCGGGGCATCGATCCCGCCGTCGCCGTCCACCACGCCTGCAAACAGGGCGGCGCCGGCGCCGTTGAATTGCACGCGGTTGCTGCGCAGGTCATGGCGCCAGACGACGAGGTCGGCCAAGGTCTCTGCCAGCCCCAGCTGCGAGGCCATCTCGGTGCGCACCTGCGCCAGGTCGATGGCCTCGGTGTCGTCCATCATGACGCCGATCACACGCGCCGGCCGGCCGTCGGGCCCGTCTTTCACGGCCCACTGCGAGTGCAGCGACGACAGGCGGCCATCGGGCCGGCGCACCCGGTAGCGGTGGCTGTAGACACCCGCAGCCTGCAACGAGCGGCGGAAGGCCTGCTCCAGCCCAGCCCGATCTTCGTCGACGATCTGGCGCGCGGCGGCGTCGAAGTCCGGCGCGCCACCGTCCGGGTCCAGGCCCCAGAACTTGAAGACATGGCGGTCCCACTGCCCTTGCAGCGACTGCACGTCGCGCTCCCACAGGCCCAGGCGGCCGAAGTCCTGCGTCAGGTCCAGCCGTTCGGCCAGGCGCGCCACCTCCTGCTGGGCCAGCACCTCGGCCGTGGCGTCTTCCAGCAGCAGCAGCCGGCCCGCGGCCCCCCAGGGTGCCGGGCGCAGGCGCAGCCAGCAGGGGGTGCCCGGCAGGGCCATCGGCGCGCCAGGCCGGCCATCACCTGTGGTGCCCAGCACCGCCGGCCAGGCGACACCCGTGGCGGACGCCGGGCCCAGCAGCAGGCGTGCGGCGGCGTTGCTGGCCAGCACCCGGCCCTGCTCGTCGAGCAGCAGGCCTGCCACCGGCAGCGCGTCGAACAGGGCCGTTGTGGAGGGGTCGGGGCGGGGCAAGGCGGACATGGGCGTGCGGCGTCGGCGATGAGTATGCGACACCGGCTCTCCGGCCCGTGACCCACAATGCCAGCGCCACCATTGCCGAGCCCTTGCCATGTCCGCCACCGCGCCCATCGACGTGCCCAGCCCGGTCCAGGGCGCGGTCCAGGCCGTGGACGTCGTCCTGGGCGAGCAGGTGGCCGCCGGCCAGGTGCTGCTGCGGCTGGACTGCATGAAGCTCGAGGTGCCCTTGACCGCGCCGCAGGCCGGCCGTGTGCTGCACCTGGCGGTGGCGGTGGGCGACAGCGTGCGGGAAGGCGAGCCGCTGGTGCAACTGCAGCCACTGGCGGCACACGAGGCACCGCCACCCGCCTTGGTGCCCGTGGCCGCCGTGCACCCCGGGCTGGCCAGGCTGACCGCCCGCCGCGCATTGCTGGCCGACGCCGCACGGCCGGAGGCCGTGGCACGCCGCCATGCACAAGGCAGCCGCACCGCGCGCGAAAACATCACCGCGCTGCTGGATGCGGGCAGCTTCACCGAGTACGGCGCTTTTGCCGTGGCCGCGCAACGCAGCCGCCGCCCGCTGGAAGAACTGCAGCGCCAGACCCCGGCCGACGGCCTGCTGGCCGGCACGGGCACCGTCGCCGGTCGCCCGGTGGCGGTGCTGGCCTACGACTACACCGTGCTGGCCGGCACGCAGGGTGTGTTCAACCACCGCAAGGCCGACCGCCTGCTGGCCATCGCCGAACGCGAGCGCCTGCCCGTGGTGCTGTATGCCGAAGGTGGTGGGGGCCGGCCGGGCGACGTGGACTGGCTGGGTGTGGCCGGGCTGGACTGCACCACCTTCGCGCGGTTCGCGGCGCTGTCCGGCCACGTGCCGCTGATCGGCATCGCCGCCGGATATTGTTTTGCCGGCAACGCCGCGCTGCTGGGCTGTTGCGACCTGGTGCTGGCCACCGCCGGCAGCAGCCTGGGCCTGGGCGGGCCGGCGATGATCGAAGGCGGCGGCCTGGGGGTGGTGGCGCCGCAGGACGTGGGCCCGGTGGCGGTGCTGGCTGCGGCCGGCGCGGTGGACATCGTGCCCGCCGATGAAACCGAGGCCACGGCGCTGGCGCGCACGCTGCTGGGGCTGCTGGGCGGCGAGCCGGCCGCGGACGCCGGGGTCGGCGGCGATGCCGACACCCTGCGCACGTTGATGCCCGCCCAGCGCAACGCCACCTACGACGTGGCCGCGGTGCTGCAGACCGTGTTCGACGCCGACTCGGTGCTGGAGCTGCGTGCCACCCAGGGCCGTGCGGTGCTGACGGCGCTGGCGCGGCTGGGTGGCCGGCCCGTGGCCGTGGCGGCCAGCCAGGTGCGGCACGGTGCCGGTGCCCTGGATGCGCCAGCCTGCGACAAGCTGGTGCACCTGATGAACCTGGCCGATGCCCATGGCCTGCCGCTGATCACTTTCGTCGACACACCGGGTTTCATGGTCGGCCCGGCGTCCGAGGCCACCGGCATGCTGCGCCACGCGGGCCGCTTGTTCACCACCGCGGCGCGGCTGCGCGTGCCGGTGGCCTCGGTCGTGCTGCGCCGGGGCTATGGTCTGGGCGCAATGGCGCTGACCGCCGGGCACTTCCACGCCCCAGTGGCCACCGCCGCCTGGCCCAGTGGCGAGTTCGGTGCCATGGGGCTGGAAGGGGCGGTGCGGCTGGGCTTCCGCAAGGAACTGGCCGCCGCCGCGCCAGGCGCCGAACGCGACGCGCTGTTCCAGCGCCTGCTGGGCGAGGCCGTGGCGCGCGGCGAAGCGCTCAACATGGCCAGCCACCTGGAGATCGACGACGTCATCGACCCCGCCGAGACCCGGCCCTGGCTGCAGCGTGTGCTGCACTCGGCCACAATGCGCCCACGATGAGCGGACTCGACATCAGCCACTTCACCGATGCACAGCGCCGGCAGCTGGAGATCAGCCTGCCCAGCGCGATGGAGCTGGTGCAGCTGGGCCTGGGCACCATGGTGGACATCCGCCAGGGTTTCGAGATCGAGATGAAGGGCGCCATCCCTGGCACCGTGCACATCCCGCTGTTCGAGGTGAAAAAGCTGCTCGGCGACCGCCTGACCGACAACGAACAAGAGGTGCTGGACACGGGCACCCCCAGCGACATCGACATCAAGGGCCTGATCACGACGATCAACCGCCTGCACCATGCGCGCGACCACCTGCTGCTGCTCACCTGCAACAGCGGCCGGCGCAGCCTGTACGCGGCCGATCTGCTGCGCTCGCTGGGTTACCCCAAGGCGTTGTCGGTGGCCGGGGGTTTCCAGGCCTGGAAGAAGCTGCAGATCCCGGCCTGAGCGGGGGCAGGCCGCGCTCAGGCCGCCTTCACGCCACTCTCCCGAACCAGAACACCGACAGCCCGGCGGCCACCACGGCCAGCAGCGCGCCCACCGCGGCAAACAGCGCCGAGACCTCGGTCTCCTTGCGCTCCACCACCATGCGCGAGCTCAGCGACTGGTAGACCTTCTTCAGGTCTTCCGCGGTGCCGGCGTAGAAGTATTCGCCCAGCGTGTTGGCGGCCACGGTCTTGAGGGTTTCTTCGTCCAGCCGCACACGCATGCTCCAGCCCTCGAAGCCGATGACCTCGCCGCCGGTGGTGCCCACGCCCACGGTGTAGACCCGCACGCCGCGCTCGGCCGCCATGCGGGAAGCTTCCAGCGGGTCGGGCCCGGTGGTGCGCTGGCCGTCAGTGAGCATGATGATCGCGGCCGAGTTGTAGGAGCCCGGCGCCACCGGCGTGAACTCGGGTTTGGCCTTGTCCTCGCCCAGCGGTGTGCCGGGGAATTTGCGCTGGCCGGTGATGTGCTGGATCTCGATGCCATCGTTCGGGAACAGCGTGGCCAGCGACAGCACGATGCCGCTGCCGGTGGCCGTGCCGCGTTGCAGCTGGAAGCGGTCGATGGCGGCGATCACGTCGTCGCGGCTGACCGTGGGCGCCTGCACCACGGCGGCGGTGCCGGCAAAGGAGATCACACCCACCTTGGTGTCGTGCGGCAGCTCCTTCACGAAGGTCTTGGCCGCTTCCTGCGAGGCCACCAGCCGGTTGGGTTTGACGTCTTCGGCGCGCATGCTGCCCGAGACATCCATGGCCAGGATGATGGTGCGCTGCGACAGCGGCAAGGTGATGGTCGCCGTCGGCCGCGCCGTGGCCACCAGCAGCACGGCCAGCGCTGCCAGCAGCAGGGCCGGTGGCACATGGCGGCGCCAGCCCGGGCCCTTGCCCAGCGCGGCCTTGGCGATGGCCAGGTTGGCCAGGCGCACGGTCTGCTTGCGGCGCCGCCGAAGCAGCCACAGGTAGAGCAGCACCAGCAGCGGCAACAGCAGCAGCGACCACAGCAGGGTCGGCCATTGGAAGGTCATGACACCACTCCTCCCACCGCAGCGGGGAATTTCGGGCCGTGGGCGCGGTGGCGGCGCAGTTCGGCAAAACGCAGCAGGGCGTCGAGCAGGTCGTCGTCGGTGGCGAGTTCCAGCGTGTCGGCGCCGGCGCGCGCCAGCGCGGTGGCCAGGTCCTGCTCGGCCTGCTCGGCGAGCGCGGCGTAGCGGGCACGGAAACCAGGATCGGTGGCGTCGACAAACAGCTGCTCGCCGGTTTCGGCGTCTTCCACCGTGACCAGGCCGACATCGGGCAAGGCCATCTCGGCGGGGTCGAACAGGCGCACGGCCACCACGTCGTGGCGGCGTGCCAGCCGGCCCAGGGCCTCTTCCCAGCCGGGTGCGCTGATGAAATCGGAGACCACGAAGACCACACTCCGCCGGCGCATCACCCCTTCGCCGGTGCGCAACAGGTCGTACAGCGCGGTGCCGCTGCCGCCGCGCTGCGGCGGGCGCGGGCGGCGCATGCGTTCCAGCAGCTCCAGCACATGCACCCGCGAGTTGCCCGGCTGCAGCACGGTGTCGACCTCGTGGCCGTAGAGCACGGCACCCACGCGGTTGCCGTGGCGCGTGATCACCCGCGCCAGCGCGGCCACAAAACCGGTGGACACGGCGAGTTTGGTCACGTCGCCGGAGCCGAAGTTGACGCTGCCCGAGAGGTCGAGCAAAAACCAGGCGGTGAGGTCGCGGTCTTCGTGGTACTGGCGCACATGCGGCACCTGCAGGCGTGCGGTGACGTTCCAGTCGATGTGGCGCACGTCGTCGCCGAACTGGTACTCGCGCAGGTCGGCCAGGTCCACACCGCCGCCGCGCAGCAGGGTGCGGTAGTCGCCCTGCAGCAGACCGTCCAGGCGCCGAAGCACCGTCCACTCCAGGCGCTGGAGCAGGGTGTCGGTCCGCGTTTCCTGGCGGCCGTCGGGCGCGAGCGCCACCGTCATGCCGTGGCTTCCTGCGGGTGCGCCAGAGGCTTGTCGGGCACCGGGATCTTCTTCAGCACGCGCTGCACCAGGTCGTCGGCGCTCAGGCCTTCGGCCAGCGCTTCGTAGGACGGCACCAGGCGGTGGCGCAGCACATCGGGCACCAGGTCGACCATGTCCTCGGGCAGTGCATAACGTCGGCCGCGCAGCAGGGCCAGCGCCCGGGCGCCTTCGATCAGGCCGATGGTGGCGCGCGGGCTGGCGCCGTAGCTGAGGTACCTGGCCAGCTCGGGCAGTTCGTACTTCGTCGGCCGACGCGTGGCACTCACCAGCTTGACGGCGTACTGCATCAGCGACGGGTCGACATAGACCTTCCGGCACTCGCGCTGCAGGGCCTGCAACTGGGCGGTGTCGCAGACGGCGTTCACGCTCACGGGCTCGCCCGTGACACGTTCGGCGATCACGAACTCTTCTTCTTCCGTGGGGTAGTCCACCAGCACCTTCATCATGAAACGGTCCACCTGTGCCTCGGGCAGCGGGTAGGTGCCTTCGGTTTCGATCGGGTTCTGGGTGGCCATCACCACGAAGGGCGCCGGCACCTTGTGGGTTTCGCCCGCGATCGTGACCTGGTGTTCCTGCATCACCTCCAGCAGCGCGCTCTGCACCTTGGCCGGTGCGCGGTTGATCTCGTCGGCCAGCAGCAGGT
>JADMJD010000179.1 GCA_018780805.1 Rubrivivax sp.
CGAAGTCGACCGTTTCCTTGTCGATGTCGGCCAGCATCTCGTGCGCGATCTTGGCCAGCCGGATCTCGGTGTAGCGCATCGCGGCGGCGTTGTCGCCGTCCACGCTGCCGAAGTTGCCCTGGCCGTCGACCAGCATGTGGCGCATGCTGAAGTCCTGCGCCATGCGCACGATGGTGTCGTAAACCGACTGGTCACCGTGTGGGTGGTACTTGCCGATGACGTCGCCCACGATGCGGGCGCTCTTTTTGTACGGCCGGTTCCAGTCGTTGTTGAGCTCGTGCATCGCAAACAACACGCGCCTGTGCACCGGCTTCAGGCCATCGCGAGCGTCGGGCAGGGCACGGCCGACGATCACGCTCATCGCGTAGTCGAGGTACGAACGCCGCATCTCCTCTTCGAGGCTGACGGGCAGGGTTTCCTTGGCGAACTGGGTCATGCGAGCGCGGGTGTGGGTGGGGCACACCGCGGCAGTCCGCGGCGGTAGCCAGGGCGATGGAAGTCGGCATTCTAAGGGCCCCGCTTTGTCGCAGCCGCGCAACAGGCTGTGCCATGACGCCCGGGGCTGGCGCCAAAATGCAGGCCGTCTGACGCCCTATGGCACAATGAATCGTCGTTGGCTGGCACCCGTGAAAGCGTGTGTCTGCTCACCCGATTCGCAATCCGGTTCCGGACGTTTCGCAGGCGACTGCGGCTTTCCTTGAGAGGAGAATCAATGAAGAAACTGAACAAGGTGGCGGTGCTGTTTGCATCGGCCGCACTTGCCGCCCCGCTCTCGGCTCTGGCCGCGGCCCATGGCGGTATGCCCAAGTCGGTGGACAACTGGCGCGCCACCGATGGCACCGTTTGGAAAAACGGCACCAACGAACTCTGCTGGCGCGATGCCATGTGGACGCCGGCCACCGCCGCTGCCAATTGCGACGGCGCGCTGAAGCCCGCCGCCGCCCCGGCACCGGCGCCCGCCGTGCCGCCGGCTGCCCCGCGTGTGGCCCCGGCCACCCCGGCGCCCGCCCCGGCCCCGGCTCCGCGCCCGGCGCCTACCCCGCCGAAGCCCACCAGCGAGAAGGTCACCTTCGCCGCTGATGCGTTCTTCGACTTCGACAAGGCCGTGCTCAAGCCCGAAGCCAAGGCGAAGATGGACGACCTGGTCGGCAAGACCAAGGGCGTTGCGCTGGAAGTGGTCATCGCTGTCGGCCACACCGACTCGGTTGGCGGCGACGGCTACAACCAGAAGCTGTCCACCGCCCGTGCCAACGCCGTCAAGGATTACCTGACGAGCAAGGGCATCGAAAAGAACCGCGTCTACACCGAAGGCAAGGGCGAAGCCCAGCCGGTGGCCGACAACAAGACCAAAGAAGGCCGCGCGAAGAACCGCCGCGTGGAGATCGAGGTCGTCGGTACCCGTCCCGTCAAGTGATGCCGGGGCCTTCGGGCCCTGTCATGGCTGGACCACAGCCCCGTTCCGGCGGGGCGCTTGTCAAAACCCCGCTTAGGCGGGGTTTGTCGTTTCTGTCGCTACCATCCCCGCATGGACAACGTAGACGCACAAGAACTCGCCAAATTCAGCGCGCTGGCCCACCGCTGGTGGGACCCCGAGAGTGAGTTCCGGCCGCTGCACCAGATCAACCCGCTGCGCCTGGAGTGGATCGATGGCCTGGCCAACCTGGCCGGCAAAACCGTGGTGGACGTGGGTTGCGGCGGTGGCATCCTGGCCGAAGCCATGGCCCGCCGCGCAGCGGCCGTCACCGGCATCGACCTCGCAGCGCGGCCGCTGGGCGTGGCCCGCCTGCATGCCCTGGAGGCCGGTGTCGCCAACGTGCGTTACCGCGAGATCGCGGCTGAGGGGCTGGCGGCGGAGCAGCCCGGCCACTTCGATGTCGTCACCTGCATGGAGATGTTGGAGCATGTGCCCGACCCGGCCAGCACCGTGCGCGCCTGCGCGGCCATGGCCAAGCCCGGCGGCTGGGTGTTTTTCTCGACGCTCAACCGCAATCCCAAGTCGTTCCTGTTTGCCATCGTCGGCGCCGAATACGTGCTTGGCCTGCTGCCCAAGGGCACGCACGAGTACGCACGTTTCATCCGCCCCAGTGAACTGGCCCGCCATGCGCGCGACGCCGGCCTGCAGATGCAAGGCATGAGGGGCATGGAGTACAACCCGCTCACGCGGCGTTACTGGCTGTCGGCCAACACCAGCGTCAACTACCTGCTGGCCTGCCGCAAGCCTGCATGAGGGCCGGCATCCGCGCGGTGCTGTTCGATCTGGACGGCACCCTGATCGACAGCGCGCCGGACCTGGCCGGCGCTGCCAACGACCTGCGTGCGCTGCACGGCCTGCCGCCGCTGCCCTATGCCGATCTGCGGTCCATGGTCGGCTCGGGCGCGCGGGGCATGGTGGGCGTGGCATTTGGCGTGGCCCCGGGCGAGCCGCGTTTTGAAGGCCTTCGCGACAGCTTTCTGGCCCGCTATGAAGCCCGCATGCTGCAGGAGACCGCTGTTTTTGCCGCCCTGCAGCCGGTGCTCACCACATTGGCATCGGTCGGGCTGGCCTGGGGCATCGTCACCAACAAGGCGCGGCGCTTTGCCGAGCCGGTGGTGGCAGGCTTGAAGCTGGCGCCGGCCACGCTGGTCTGCGGCGACACCACGCCGCACGCCAAGCCGCACCCGGCGCCCTTGCTGGAGGCGGCCCGCCAGCTGGGCCTGCCACCTGCCACCTGTGTGTACGTGGGCGACGACCACCGCGACATCCTGGCCGGCCGCGCCGCTGGCATGCCGGCGCTGGCAGCGGCATGGGGTTACCTGGGCCGGGGCGAGACCATCGAGGCCTGGGGTGCCGATGCGGTGCTGTCCGATGCCAATGCGCTCTTGCATTGGCTGGAACTGCCCTAAACTCTGTGATTCTTTGGGACCGACCTGGCTTCGACGTGGGTGCGGAGTCGGCGCAGGGCATGCCGAGCACCAGTTCGCTCGTAAATCCACTGGAAACAAAGTAACTGCGAACGATACCTCGTACGCCCTCGCCGCTTAAAA
>JADMJD010000213.1 GCA_018780805.1 Rubrivivax sp.
TCAGGCGGATGCGCTGGCCGTTGACGACCAGGGTGTTGCCGTCGACGCTGACCTCGCCCCGGGCGCCACCGGCGTCCGACCGGCCGCCGAAGCGGCCGTGCACGCTGTCGTACTGCAGCATGTAGGCCAGGTAATCGGGTTCCAGCAAGTCGTTGATGCCGACGATCTGGATGTCGGCGTGGTTGGCGATGGCGGCGCGGAACACCATGCGTCCGATGCGGCCGAAGCCGTTGATGCCGATCTTGATGCTCATGATGTGAGGGCTGAAAAGTCGGGGATCACGCGGTCGGGCGCGGCCTGTTCGATGGGCTGGCCCATGTTGTAGCCATAGGGCAGCAACCAGACCGGCACACCGGCGTTGCGGGCGGTGGCGGCGTCGATGGACGAGTCGCCGACAAACAGCGACCGCTCGGGTGCCGCGCCAAACCGGCGCAGGCAGGCCAGCACACCGGCCGGGTCGGGCTTGCGGGTGCTGAGTGTGTCGCCACAGATCACCTCGTCAAAAGCGTCGGCCAGTTGGTGCGCCTGCAGCACGCGGCGTGTGTAGCGTTGTTCCTTGTTGGTGACGATGGCCAGCCGCGTGCCTTGCCCGCGCAGCGTGGCCAGGGTCTCGCGCACCTGCGGGTACAGGCGGCTGCGTGTGCCGCAGCGCTGCGCGTACCAGTGTTCGTACACGGTGCCGATGGCGGCCAGGCGCTCGCTGTCGCGCACGGCGGCGGCGGGTGTGTCGGTGGCCCGCGCCACGGCCTGCACCAGCAGGGCGCCGGTGCCGTGTCCGATCCAGCGCGCGACTTGTGCTTCGTCGATCGTCGCCCAGCCGAACTGTTGCAGCGTGTCGTTCACCGCGTCGGTGATCTCCGGCGCGGTTTCGACCAGGGTGCCGTCCAGGTCGAACATCACGAGCTCAAAACGGGGTCTCACACCGGCACCCGAAGCAGGCGCCGCACGGCGGCGGCCACGGCCTCGGCCGTCAGGCCGAAGTGCTGGTACAGCGCCGGTGCCGGGGCCGATTCGCCGTAGGTGGCGATGCCCACCACGGCCCCGCGGCGGCCGACGTACTTGCGCCAGAAATCAGGGTGCGCCGCTTCCACCGCCACGGCCGGCAGCGTGTAGGGCAGCACGCTGTCCTGCCAGCGTGCATCCTGCCGGTCGAACACGCTGGTGCAGGGCATCGAGACCACGCGCACGGCGATGCCCTCGGCCGCCAGCAGCGCCTGCGCGGCGATGGCCAGCGACGTCTCCGAGCCCGTGCCGATGAGCACCGCGCGTGCGTCGGGCGCGTCCTGCAGCACATAACCGCCGCGGCGGACCTGTGCGGCCCGGGCCGCATCGTCCACCAGGCGGGGCAGGGCCTGGCGCGACAGGGCCAGCGCGGTCGGCCCGTCGCGGCGCTCCACCGCACAGGCCCAGGCCACCGCGGTTTCCAGGCCGTCGGCCGGACGCCAGACGTCCAGGTGCGGGATCAGGCGCAGGCTGGGCACATGTTCCACGCTCTGGTGCGTGGGCCCGTCTTCGCCCAGGCCGATGCTGTCGTGCGTGAACACGTGCACCACGCGCTGTTTCATCAGCGCGGCCATGCGCAGCGCGTTGCGGCTGTAGTCGCTGAAAGTCAGGAAGGTACCGCCATAGGGCAACAGGCCGCCGTGCAGCGCGATGCCGTTCATCATCGCGGCCATGCCGAACTCGCGCACGCCGTAGCTCAGGTGGTTGCCCGGCCGGTCCCGGCCGGCCAGCACACAGCCCTTGAAGTTGGTGAGGTTGGAGCCCGTCAGGTCGGCACTGCCGCCGAAGAACTCGGGCAGCAGCGGCGCCAGCGCGTCCAGCGCGTTCTGGCTGGCCTTGCGCGTGGCGATGTTCGCGGGCTGGGCCGCGATGGCCTGCAGCAGGGCCGGCAACTGGCTGTGCCAGCCGGCCGGCAGCTCGCCCACCATGCGGCGCTCGAACTCCGCCGCCTGGGCCGGGTACACGCTGCGGTAGGCCTCAAAGCGTTGGCGCCAGGTGCGCTCGCGCGCCTGGCCGGCTTCGCGGGCATCCCAGGCTGCGGCCACGGCATCGGGCAGTTCGAAGGGCGCCGCCGTCCAGCCCAGGGCTTCGCGGGTGGCCGCCACCTCGGCCGCGCCCAGGGGCGCACCGTGTACGTCGTGCGTGCCGGCCTTGTGTGGCGAGCCCTGGCCGATCACGGTCTTGCAGCAGATCAGCGTCGGCCGGCCGTCGGGTCTGTGCGCCTGCGCCTTGGCGGCGGCGATGGCGGCGTCCACCGCGTCCACGTCGTGCCCGTCCACCGACAGCACATGCCAGCCGTAGGCGGCAAAACGCTGCGGGGTGTCGTCGGCGAACCAGCCCTGCACATGGCCGTCGATGGAGATGCCGTTGTCGTCGTACAGCGCGATCAGCTTGCGCAGGCGCAGCGTGCCGGCCAGCGAACACACCTCGTGGCTGATGCCTTCCATCAGGCAGCCGTCGCCCAGGAAGACGTAGCTGAAGTGGTCGACGATCACATGGCCGTCGCGGTTGAACTCGGCCGCCAGCTGCTGCTCGGCCAGCGCCATGCCCACCGCATTGGCCAGGCCCTGGCCCAACGGGCCGGTGGTGGTCTCGACGCCGGGCGTGATGCCCACCTCGGGGTGGCCGGGGGTCTTGCTGTGCAGCTGGCGGAAGGCCTGCAGCTCCGCCATCGGCAGGTCGTAGCCCGTCAGGTGCAGCAGCGCGTAAATCAACATCGAGCCGTGGCCGTTGCTCAGCACGAAGCGGTCGCGGTCGGCCCATTGCGGGTTGGCCGGGTTGTGCTGCAGGTGCCGCGCCCACAGCGCCACGGCGATCTCGGCCATGCCCATCGGTGCGCCGGGGTGGCCGGACTTGGCTTTCTCCACCGCATCGACTGCGAGCATTCGGATGGCGTTTGCCATCTGTTGTGTGTTGGACCCCATCACAAGGCTCCAATCGCGCGCTGGCGCCGTTCCATCATGCGCCAGATGAAGGGCGTGAAGATCAGCTGCATCGCCAGCTCCATCTTGCCGCCGG
>JADMJD010000015.1 GCA_018780805.1 Rubrivivax sp.
CGCTCCTCGATGTTGAGCATCAGGATCTGGTTGAGCTGCGTCACCGCCTTGGCCGCCCAGTAGTAGCGGTGCATCAAGGCCTCTGAATTGCGCTGGCCGCGCTGCGGCTTCAGGCCAAAACTCTCGGCCACGGCGGTCTGCAGGTCGAACACCAGGCGGTCCTCGCGCCGGCCGGCCACCACGTGCAGCCGCGCGCGGATCAGCCGCAACAGGCCTTCGTTGCGCTGCAGCTGTTTCACCTCGAAGGGTGTGATCAGGCCCTTGGCCGCGAGCTCGCTCCAGGTGCGTCCCAGGCCGGCGGCGCGTGCGACCCAGATCACCACCTGCAGGTCGCGCAGGCCGCCCGGGCTTTCCTTGCAGTTGGGTTCCAGCGAATACGGCGTGCCTTCGTATTTGACGTGGCGCTGGCGCATCTCCAGCGTCTTGGCGCGCAAAAAGGCCTTGGGCTCCATCGCCGCCTGGCCCGCGCTGCGGAAGGCGGTGTAGGTGCGTTTGGTGCCGCAGACCAGGCGCGATTCGAGCATCGCGGTCTGCACCGTGACGTCGCGTGCGGCTTCGGCCGTGCACTCGTCCACCGTGCGCACCGACGAGCCGATCTCCAGGCCGATGTCCCAGCAGGCGGTGATGAAACCTTCCACGGCGGCCTGTTCGTCCGCGTCCATCACGCGGCCGGCCGGCAGCAGCACCAGCACGTCGACGTCGGAATACGGGAACAACTCACCGCGGCCGTAGCCGCCCACGGCCACCAGTGCGGCCCCACGCGGCAGGCCAGCCTGGTCCCAGAGTTCGGTCAGCGCGCCGTCCACGTGCCGCGCCAGCGCCCGCACCAGCGTGGCGGCGCCGGTGGCCGTGGGCCGGGCGTTGCGGAAGTGGGCGATCAGCGCGGCCTTGCCCTCGCGCACGCGGGTGCGCAGCGCGGAGACGTTGCCCGCGGAGGACAGGGCCATGGTGCGGCTCAGGTCGTTCAGGACGTGGCCAGCGCAGGTGCAGGCTGCAGGAAGGCCGGCAACGCCGGGTACCCCGCCGACAGTGTCAACACCTCGTAGCCGGTCTCGGTGACCAGCACCGTGTGCTCCCACTGTGCCGACAGCGAGCGGTCCTTGGTGACGATGGTCCAGCCGTCGCCCAGCTCGCGGATCTCACGCCGGCCGGCGTTCACCATCGGCTCGATCGTGAAGATCATGCCCGGCACCAGCTCTTCCAGCGTGCCCGGGCGCCCGTAGTGCAGCACCTGCGGTTCTTCGTGGAACTTGCGGCCGATGCCATGGCCGCAGAACTCGCGCACGATGGAAAAGCCGGCGCCTTCGGCATAGGTCTGGATCACGTGGCCGATGTCACCCAGGCGCGCGCCGGGCTTGACCTTGTGGATGCCCTTCCACATGGCTTCATACGTGATCTGGCACAGGCGCTTGGCCTGGATCGAACCTTCGCCGACGATGAACATGCGGCTGGTGTCGCCATGCCAGCCGTCCTTGATGACGGTGATGTCGATGTTGACGATGTCGCCGTTTTTCAGTGCACGGTCGTTCGGGATGCCGTGGCAGACCTGGTGGTTGACCGAGGCGCACAGCGATGCCGGGTAGGCGGTGTACCCCGGCGGCTGGTAACCCAGCGTGGCCGGGATGCCGCCTTGCACGTTCACCATGTGGTCGTGCGCCAGCTTGTCCAGCTGCAGCGTGGTGACACCCGGCACGATGTGCGGCGTCAGCATGTCCAGCACTTCGGAGGCCAGGCGGCCGGCCGTGCGCATGCCGTCGATGTCGGCGCCGGATTTGAGGGTGATCGTCATGGCGCGGGATTATCCCACTCAGCCACCTAAAATGCCGGGTTCACCCTGAGCACGCCCCTCTATGCCCGACCACCCGCTTCCGCCGCTGTTCTTTGAAGGCGGCAACGCCCTGTCGGACTTCCGCGCCCGCGCCCTGTTGCCGCGGCTGCAGGCGGTCAGCGCCCGCATCACCGGGGTGACAGCGCGCTTCGTGCACGTGGTCGCGCCCGAGGGGGCGCCGCCCGACGCTGACAAGCTGGCCGGCCTGCTGACCTATGGCGACCCCTACACCGGCCCGGCCGATGGTGAGCTGATCGTCGTGATGCCGCGCCTGGGCACGGTGTCGCCCTGGGCCAGCAAGGCGACCGACATCGCGCACAACTGCGGCCTGCTGCTGCACCGGGTGGAGCGGGTCACCGAGTTCCGGCTGACGCTGAAGAGCGGCCTGCTGGGTGGCAGCAAGCCGCTGACGGCCGAGGAGCGCGCCGCCGCCGCCGCACTGCTGCACGACCGCATGACGGAAAGTGTGGCCTTCGAGCGCCAGGCCGCTGCCCATTTGTTCGACCCGCAACCCGCGCCGCCGCTGGTGCACGTGGACGTGCTGGGCCGTGGCCGGGCGGCGCTGGACGAAGCCAATGCCGAGTTCGGCCTGGCGCTGTCGGCCGACGAGATCGACTACCTGGTGGCGGCCTTCGGCCAGCTGGGCCGCAACCCCAGCGACGTCGAGCTGATGATGTTCGCGCAGGCCAACAGCGAACATTGCCGGCACAAGATCTTCAACGCCGAGTTCGAGATCGACGGGCAGCCGCAGCCGCTGTCGATGTTCGGCATGATCCGCCACACCGAAAAGACCCACCCGCAGCACACCGTGGTGGCTTACAGCGACAACGCTGCGGTGATGGGCGGTGGCCCGGTGCAGCGCTGGGGCCCGACGGGCTTCACCAACGCGCCGCTGTACGGCGCGCATGCCGAAACCGCCCATGTGCTGATGAAGGTGGAGACCCACAACCACCCGACCGCGATCAGTCCCTTCCCGGGTGCGGCCACCGGGGCCGGCGGCGAGATCCGCGACGAGGGCGCCACCGGCCGTGGTGCGCGGCCCAAGGCGGGCTTGACCGGTTTCAGCGTCAGCAACCTGCACCTGCCGGGCACCAACGAACCCTGGGAACAACACCCCGTGGGCAAGCCGGCACACATCGCCAGCCCGCTGCAGATCATGACCGAGGGCCCGCTGGGCGGCGCGGC
>JADMJD010000236.1 GCA_018780805.1 Rubrivivax sp.
TCTCGCCGAAGAACTGGTGGAACATCTGGCCCACCGGGCTCTTCAGGAAGGCCACACCCCCGCTGTGGCCCGGGCAGTGCCAGCTGTAGCTGCCGTCCTGCGCGTAGTCCATCAGCGCCTTGAAAAACGGCGGCGCCAGGCCGTCGAGGTAACTCTTGGCCTCGCGGATGATGTGCCGGGCGACGAACTCCGGCGTGTCCTCGAACATGTGGATGAAGCCATGCAGCTCGCGCAGCACGTCGTTCGGGATGTGCTCCGACGTGCGTGTTTCGCCGTAGATGTAGATCGGGATGTCCGCGTTCTTGAAGCGGATCTCCTCGATGAAACGCCGCAGGTTCACGACCACCGGGTCCAGGTCCGGGCCGCCCATGAACTCTTCGTCGTCGATGCTCAGGATGAAGGCGCTGGCGCGGCTTTGCTGCTGCGCGAACTGGCTCAGGTCGCCGTAGCTGGTGGCGCCCAGCACCTCGAAGCCTTCTTTTTCGATCGCCTGGGCCAGGGCGCGGATGCCCAGGCCCGAGGTGTTCTCGGAGCGGTAGTCCTCGTCGATGATGACGATGGGAAAGTGAAAGCGCTGCATGGGCGGGGCCTGCGTGGTCGTGGGGTCAAAGAGCGCGCAGTGTAGGCGTGCGCCGTGGTCAATTCCGTGTCGCTACACTGCCCCGCTCACGGACTGTGCCCTGGAGGCCACGATGGACTGGACTGCTGCCACCGGCTGGTGGGTGCTGGCGGGTGGCTTGGTGGCGGTGGAGCTGGCCACCGGCAGCTTTTACCTGCTGATGATGGCGGCGGGTGCCGCCGCCGCCGCACTGGCCGCGCACGCCGGGCTGGGTGCCACGGCGCAGTTCGTCGTGGCGGCGCTGGTGGGCGGCGGCGCCACGGCGGCCTGGCACCTGAAGCGCGCGCGCCATCCACAATCGGCACCGGCCGCGTCCAACCGCGACGTGGTGCTGGACATCGGCGAAACCCTGCTGATCGAACAGTGGCTGCCCGATGGCACGGCGCGGGCCCTGTACCGCGGTGCGTCCTGGGCCGTGCGCTTCGAGGGCGACGGCACGCCGGCGCCCGGCCGTCACCGCATCGTCGCGCTGCACGGCAGCGAACTGGCCGTTCGCCCCGCCTGACGCCCTCCTCTCCTTCGAAAGCCCCGCATGGAAATCGCGCTCGTCCTCCTCGTCATCGCGGTGATCTTCATCATCCGCACCTTCAAGATCGTGCCGCAGCAGCAGGCCTGGGTGGTGGAGCGCCTGGGCAAGTACGACCGCACCCTGGTGCCGGGCCTGAAGTTCCTGATCCCCTTCATTGAACGTGTGGCCTACAAACACTCGCTGAAGGAAGTGCCGCTGGACGTGCCCAGCCAGGTCTGCATCACCAAGGACAACACCCAGCTGCAGGTGGACGGCATCCTGTACTTCCAGGTCACCGACCCGATGCGTGCCAGCTACGGCAGCAGCGACTACCTGATGGCCATCACCCAGCTGGCCCAGACCACGCTGCGCAGCGTGGTGGGCAAGATGGAACTGGACAAGACCTTCGAAGAACGCGACCTGATCAACGCCTCGGTGGTGAACGCGCTCGACGAAGCGGCCATGACCTGGGGCGTGAAGGTGCTGCGCTACGAGATCAAGGACCTCACGCCGCCGGCCGAGATCCTGCGCAGCATGCAGGCGCAGATCACGGCAGAACGTGAAAAACGTGCGCTGATCGCGGCCTCCGAAGGCCGGCGCCAGGAGCAGATCAACATCGCCACCGGCGAGCGTGAGGCCTTCATCGCACGCTCCGAAGGCGAAAAACAGTCGCAGATCAACATGGCCCAGGGCGAGGCGGCGGCCATCATCTCGGTGGCCGAGGCCACGGCAGACGCCATCCGCAAGGTGGCCGAGGCCATCCAGCTGCCCGGCGGCGAGCAGGCCGTGCAGCTGAAGGTGGCCGAAAAGGCGGTCGAGGCCTACGCGCAGCTGGCCCAGAAGAACAACACGATGATCGTGCCGGGCAACATGAGCGAGGTGTCTGCCTTGATTGGCACCGCGATGGCGCTGCTCAAGCAGCCGGGTGCGCGATGAGCCGCGAAAACGGCCGCAACGTGATGGGCGGCCAGCTCATCCCGTGTTCCTACGACCCGCTGACCGGTTGGTACCGGGATGGCTGCTGCCACACGGATGAACAGGACCATGGCAGCCACGTGATCTGCGCCAAGGTGACGGTGGAGTTCCTGAACTTCCAGATGGAACGGGGCAACGACCTGATCACCCCGCGGCCCGAACACCGTTTTGCCGGCCTGAAACCCGGCGACCGCTGGTGCGTGTGCGCGCTGCGCTGGAAAGAGGCCTACAACGCAGGCTGCGCACCCCCGGTGGTGCTGGAGAGCACACACCAGCGCGCGCTGGACTACGTGCTGATCGACTGGCTCAAGGCCCATGCCCTGCAGTCGGTGGGCTGAGCTCGGGTAAACTAGTGGGCTTCATCTCTGCGGAGGGATGGATGAGCGGTTTAAGTCGCACGCCTGGAAAGCGTGTGGGGGTTAACAGCCCCCCGCGGGTTCGAATCCCGCTCCCTCCGCCACCACTGGGTCCCGTGAGCTCTTCCGGCGTCCCAGCGAGTTCGAGAAACCTCAGTTTTCCCCGCTTGAAGCAGACGCCAGGGTTCCGCAGTGTCCCGGCGCGTCCGTTGACTGAATCCATCGAACTGCGGCAAAAGGTCACTGAGCAGCTGCCGCCGGAGGACGGCCCTCAGTCGCCATGGATGCCGACGCCGCGAGCCTTGTTGGTGGCAGGTCATGCCATCCCAGGCTTCGTACCACTCCCTTCCTGAACCGAGACTTCGTCTTCAGTGGCCTTCCATCGCCGACGGTTGATGGCGTAGCCCCCGTCCTCGCGGCGGAACGGCAGCATCAGCATCCCCTGCAGACGTGCCACCTCCTCTGGGTCGCGGTGGCCGTGGATGCCGATCGTCATCGCGACGTGCCCCGCCCGGGGCTGGGCGCGGTAGGTGCCAAACACGCGGTCCCACCACGGCAGGTTGAAACCGAAGTTGGAGTTCGACTCGTCGTCCTCCACCGAGTGGTGCACGCGGTGCATGTCGGGCGTGACGACAACCCAGCGCAACACGCGGTCCAGCGCCGCTGGCAGGCGCACGTTGCCGTGGTTGAACATGGCTGTCGCGTTGAGCAGCACCTCGAAGATGAACACCGCCACCACCGGCGGACCCAGCACCACGATGGCAGCGAACTTCAGGCCCATCGACAGGAAGATCTCGATCGGGTGGAAGCGGGCTCCCGTCGTCAGGTCGTAGTCCAGGTCGGCATGGTGCACCCGGTGCAGCCGCCACAGCGCGGGCACGGCATGCACCATCACGTGCTGCAGCCAGATCATGAAGTCCATGGCGATCACCGCCAGCGGTACCGCCAGCCACGCCGGCACAGCGAAGTGGTTCAGCAGGCCCCAGCCGTTCTGGGACGCAAATGCCGCCAGGCCCACCGCCGCCAAAGGTAGCACCAACCGCAGCAGCGCGGTGTTCAACACCACGAGCCCCAGGTTGGCGGCCCAGCGCTGCCCCTTCGAGACCGTGAGCGCGCGGCGCGGCGCCAACATTTCCCAGGTCGCGAGGAGCGCGAACACGCCAACGAAAAACGCAAGCCGGATCAGCGGCTCATGGTCGAGGATGAAGGTGTCGAGGTTCATGGCACTCAGGTTCGCCGAAGACGCATGCCGTTGGGTTGGGGCATCAACATCATTCCAAAGATCGCTAGAATAAGCAACCATGGATAGTCGATCTCTCAAGGACTTGCTCTACGAACAGGTGGCCCGCGTCGGCAAGGCCCTGGGCAGCCCCAAGCGGCTGGAGATGCTGGAGATGCTGGCCCAGGGCGAGAAGTCGGTGGACGTGCTGGCGGGTGAAGTGGCCATCGACATCAAGCTGGCCAGCGCGCACCTGAAGTCGCTGCGCGAAGCCCGGCTGGTGCAGAGCCGCCGCGACGGCAAGCGCATCGTCTACCGGCTCAGCGGCCCCGATGTGGCGCAGTTGGGCGTGAACCTGCGCCAGGTGGCCGAGGAGCACCTGGTCGAGTTGCAGATGGCGCTGCGACAGATGATGGCCGAGCCCAACCGTCTGGCCCAGGTGGGGCGCAAGGAACTGCTGGCCCAGGCCAAGCGCGGCGAGGTGGTGGTGCTGGACGTGCGGCCACCCGACGAGTTCGACGCCGCCCACCTGCCCTACGCCCGCTCGGTGCCACTGCCCGAGTTGGCGCAGCGCCTGGCCGAACTGCCGCAGGACGTGGAGATCGTCGCTTACTGCCGTGGCCCGTTCTGCCTGATGTCCGACGAGGCCGTGAAGCTGCTGCGCGCGCACGGCTACCGCGCCCGCAAGACCTTCGACGGTGTCAGCGAGTGGCAGGCCGCGGGGCTGCCGCTGGGCACCGCCGGGCGACGCTGAGCCGCACGTCACAGCCAACAACACCCAGGAGACAACCATGCGGGTCACATCGCTGACGCTAGCCCTGCTGCTGGCCGCCGCAGCCAGCCTGCCGCTGGCCGGCTGGGCGCAGGCCGACAAGCCCACGGTCAACGCCATCGAAGGCTACTTTGACTTCGTCGATGCCAATGCCGGCACGATCCTGCCGGAGCAGATTCCGGCCGAGGACTACAAGAGGTTCCACGTGCTCGACGTACGCGATGCCGCTCAGTTCGCCAAGGAGCACGTGCCGGGTGCCGTGAACATCGAGTGGCGTCAGGTGTTTGCGCGCCGCGCGAGCCTGCCGCGCGACAAGACCATCCTCGTCTACTGCAACACCAGTTCCTTCGCGGCGCAGGTGGCGATGGCGCTGCGCCTGGACGGCTTCGAGAACGTGCGTCTGCTGTACGGTGGCTTCAACGAGTGGAAGGCACGCGGGGGTCTGGAAGCCCACGCGCGAGCCGCTGCCAAGCGCTGAAACCGGCCCTGGGCGTGGCTTTCGTGCGGCATGTGCCGGCTGTGGGGCTTGCTGCCACGCTGGGCGTGCACATGCTCGTGCTGGGCCTGTTCGTGGCCGGCCGGGTGGCCGTTGCACCCGCCATCCATCCTCCTCGCGCGGAGCCGCCGATCCTGTGGCTGGCGGTCGCGCCGGCGCCCGAGCAGGCCACCCCGAAGCGCGCAGTCCGCCAGCCACCGCCACGCGAAGTCAAACCGGCCGCACCTGCGCCGCAGGCTGCGCAACCCTGGGTGCCGCAGCAGCCTCGCATGGTGCCGCCCGGCACAGCGCCGGCTTCCCGCGCGGCACCACCCGCGCCAACGGCCGAGGAATGGGTGTTCGCCGGGCGTTACACCCTGAAGAACAGCAAGGCCTACCGCCACACCTGGGGCCAACAGGTGCGCAGCATGATGGGTACTGCCGTCGAGGGCCCCGACCAGGGCACGGTTCGCTTCCGCGTGGAGATCGCCCCCGACGGCCGGCTGGCCCGGCTGGACACCCTGTGGTCCACATCGCCCGTGGCCGAACGCCTGGCACGGAAGGCCATCGAAGCCATGCCGGCGAGCCCGCCCACACCAACGGGGCAGCCGCTGGTGTTCGAACGCACCATCATGTTCTCAGCCTTCGCCCACGACGACCCGCCGCTCTACAAGGACGACTGCAAGCCCGACCCGCCGGAGTTCAGTAACCCGTTCGCCTGGGACGGGCGCTCCCCGCGCCCGGCGCCCCGCGTCGCAGCTGTACCCGAGCCCGAGGATCCGCAGACCCTGGCCGACTGCCTGAAGCAGTTGCCGAAGGACAGCATCGAAGCAGAGGAGGCGCACGACCGGCGGCTGCTGGAGCAGTGGGCCTCGCCGAAGCTCGGACGCTGACCCTCCGTGCGTATCAGGTGGAGCAGGCGCTCTTGCACCTCGTCGGACTGTGACCCGACACGCCAACCTGGTCTCCGGGAACAACGGGCGTCGCACGTCGTCGCCTGGGCTGCAGTGCCGATGCTGCATGTGTCTCTGGGAGTCCCGCGACGCACCACCGCTGCACAGCCCGCATGTGGGGTTTGTTGTGGGGGTTTCCGGGTCCAGGAGAGAAAGACTGAAGGCACGACAAGCACTTGGCTCCGCACGCGAAGTTCAGGTGCAAAGTTTGGAGCAGTCCCGCGGCGTCTCTGGCATTCCCACGACGATGCGAAGCCCTCGGTCTACCCGCCGATGAAGGGCCGCGCGAAGTTCCTTACCTGGATAGAATGTAAGGATTTCCTCGACCGATAAGGTATGCCACCATGTTCGCCACACTGACCAGCAAGGGTCAGATCACCCTGCCCAAGGAGATTCGGGACCGTCTGAACCTGGACGCCGGAGCGATCCTCGACTTCCACATCCAGGCAGACAATACGATCACGGCCCGGCACGTCAAACCCGACGCTCGGCGCATCCGGGGGTTGCTCAAGTCTCCTCACACCGCGCCACTGACCGTCGAGCAGATGGATGAGGCCGTGGCCAAGCATCTGCGTGACAAGCACGCACCCAGCCGGGCAGGCCGCAAGTCGGCTGGCCGATGATCGGCATCGACACCAATATCCTGCTGCGCCTGTGGCTCAACGATGACCCGGCACAGAGCAAGCGCATCGATACGCTGCTGGCCGCGCATGGCGGCACGCCCGGTTCGCTGCTGGTCACGGACGTCGTCCTGGCCGAGGCGGTCTGGACTCTGAAGTCGGCTTTCGAACAGGACCAGCAAGCCCAGTCTCTCGCGGTGCGCAGCCTGTTGGAGGAGACCGCGTTTGCCTTCGAGGATCGCGAGGCCGTCGCGGCTGCACTCAGCCTGTTCGAAGCAGGCTCCTGCAGGTTTGCCGACTGCCTGGTCGTCGCCAAGCATGCCCGGCAGGGTTGCGACTTCACCGCAACCTTCGATCGAGGCATGCGCAAGCTGCCGGGGGTCCAGGTGCTCTGACCTGACCCGGCCCAGACGCGGGACACTGAATTCGCGCTGCGGGCCCTCTCACGGGCTGCGCGAGGCTGGAATTGCAGCCGCCCGTCACGGGGGGCAAGTCTGTGGGCAGCTTCCATGAAGATGCTTTCCGACGGCAAGCAATGGCGCGCCCCGAAGGCCTTCATCCGCACGACGCTCCATCCGCCAAAGACCAGCGCCCAGGCGGCTTCCGCTCCGACAGCCTGAGAAGCTTGAGGCTCAACACCCTGCAGAGGCACGGGCGCGGACCGGCCGCCTCAGCGGCGGCCTGATCGCAGGCGTTGCAGCTCGGCCTGCGCCACGTCCAGGCGCACCGTGCCCAGGTCAATCAGGACCCGGGCCACCTGCTGGACCTCTTCACCTTCGGCGCCGGCCATCATCGCGATGTTCTGCGCATGCAGCGCCATGTGGCCCTTCTGGATGCCGGTGGTGGCCAGCGCCTTCATCGCCGAGAAGTTCTGCGCCAGGCCCACGGCCGCGATCACGCGGGCCAGCTCTTCGGCCGAGTGCACGCCCAGGATCTTCAGGCCCAGCTTGGCCGTGGGGTGCAGCTTGGTGGCGCCCCCCACCAGGCCGACGGCCATGGGTACCTCGATGCTGCCGGCCAGATCGCCCCCGGCCGTGACCTCCCAGCGTGTCAGGCTGCCGTAGTGGCCACGCCGCGCGGCGTAGGCGTGTGCACCCGCCTCGACGGCGCGGGTGTCGTTGCCGGTGGCCAGCACCACGGCGCTGATGCCGTTCATGATGCCCTTGTTGTGCGTGGCCGCGCGGTAGGGGTCGGCGTCGGCAAAGTGGTAGGCCGAGACCATGCCGTCGCGCACCGCTTCACCGCCGATGTCGGTCAGGCGCCAGGTGCAGCGTGCCCGCGCCAGCCGCCGGTCGGCCAGGTTGGACAGGATGCGCAGGTTGGTCTGGCCACCCGTCCATTCGGCGATGCGCGGTGCCAGTTTTTCGGCCATTGTGTTGACGGCGTTGGCGCCCATCGCATCGCGCGTGTCCACCACCAGGTGGCTGATGACCATGGCCCCGCTCTGGGTCTGGAGCACACGCACCTCCAGGTCGCGGAAACCACCGCCCAGTTTCACCAGCACGGGGTCGCAGGCGTCACACAACACCTGGATCTCGGCGCGCCGCTCCAGGATGCGGATGCGGGCGTGTTCCGGGTCCGGCACGCCGGTGAGCTGCACCTGCGCGATCATCAGCGTGCCCGACATCGAGGTCACGAAACCGCCGTTGTCGTAACACTGGCGCGCCGCGTTGCAGACGGCGGCCACCACCGACGATTCTTCGGTGGCCATCGGGATCAGGCGGTCCACCCCGTCGATCTTCATGTTGGTGGCGATGCCGACCGGGATGTTCATCGTCCCGATCACGTTTTCGATCAGGTGGTCGGCCAGATCGGGCGCCAGGTTGCCGGTGTTGGCCAGATGCGCCTGTTCGGCGGCATCGAGCCCTGCAAAACCGGCCACGGCCTGGATGCGCTCGGGGATCGCCAGTTTGTGGAAGCCGCCGATGCGGCTGCTGGGTGCAGGATGCTTCATGGTCTTGGTGTGGTTGCGGCGGTCAGCGGGCCGCCATGAGCTTGGGCAGGAAGGTGACGAGGTCGGGGAAGGCAGCGCAGATCAGCAGGCCGACGACCTGCAGGCCGAAAAACGGCAGGATGCCGCGGTAGACCGCGCCCATGCCGATGTGCGGCGGCAGCGTGCCCTTGATGTAGAACAGCGTGTAGCCGAAGGGCGGGCTGATGTAGCCCATCTGGATGGTGATGGCGTAGAGCACGCCGAACCAGAGCTCGTCAAAACCGAGCAGGCGCACGATGGGCAGGAACACCGGCACCGTCAGCAGGATGATGCCGAGCTCGTCGAGCACGGTGCCCAGGAAGATCAGCAGCAACATCATCGCGCCCAGGATCAGCCAGCGGTTGACCTCCAGGCCCTTGATGATGGCCAGCAGCGTGTCGGCCCCGCCCAGGCCGGTGAAGATGGCCACGTAGGCCTTGGCACCCAGCGTGATCCACAGGATCATCGATGTGGCCTTCAGCGTGTCGATGCCGGCCTCGCGCAGCATCTGCAGACGCAGCAGGCGCTTGAAGGCGGCCGGCACCATGGCACCCGCCACCCCCACCGCGGCCGATTCGGTGGGCGTGGCCACGCCGAAGAAGATCGAGCCGAGGATGAGCACGATCAGCAGCGACGGAAAGACCAGGGCCTTCAGCGCCAGCAGCTTCTCTGGCCAGGACGCACGCGGCGCATCCGGGTCCAGCGGCACCCACTCGGGTTTCAGCCAGCCCACCACCACGATGTAGGCGATGTACAGGCTGGCGAGGATCAGCCCCGGCACCAGGCCGGCAATCAACATCTGGCCGATCGAGATCTGCGCCGTGACCGCGTAGACGATGGTCAGCACCGAAGGCGGGATCAGGATGCCCAGCGTGCCGGACGCGCAGATCGTGCCCAGCGCCAGCTCGGGTTTGTAGCCGCGGCGCAGCATCTCCGGCAGTGCCAGGATGCCCATCGCGGTGACGGCCGCGCCCACCACGCCGGTCATGGCCGCCATCACCACGCAGATCAGCACGGTGCCGATGGCCAGGCCGCCGCGCAGGCGGCCGAACCACAGCGCCATGGCCTTGTAGAGGTCCTCGATGACCCCCGAGCGCTGCAGGATGCAGGCCATCAGGATGAACAGCGGGATGGCCAGCAGCGACTCCGATTTCATCGTGTCGAAGATCTGCAGCACCAGCACGATGACGGCGCTGGGCTCCCACAACGTGACGGTGAACAGCAGCGAGAGCCCACCCAGCACAAAGGCGATCGGCAGGCCCGTCAACATGAACAGCGTCAAGCTGCCGAACATCAGCAGCAGGATGGCGTTGGGGCTCACAGCGCCACCTCACCGTGCCCGGCGGCAGGGCCGTCGGGTGCGTGGAACCACAGCCGCACCCATTCGGCCAGGGCCTGCAGCAGCATCAGGGCCAGGGCCAGCGGCACCGCGGCCTTGACCGGCCAGATGGGTGGGTTCCAGGCCGAAAAACTGGTCTCGCGGTAGGTCCAGGCGCTCCATGCCGTGGGCACGCTGAAGTACAGCAAGATGGCGCAGAAGACGATGATGATGGGGTAGTTCAGCAGGTCCAGCCGGCGCACGCCGGCGGCGCTCAGGCGCTGGCGCAGCAGGTCCAGCGCCACATGGCCCTTCAGGTGCAGCAGGTGCGGGCCACCGAACAGGAAGTACGGGCCGAACAGCAGCACGGCCAGCTCCATGCCCCAGACGGTGGGGGCGTCGAAGAAGTAGCGCGCCACCACTTCGTAGAGCATCACGGGCACCACGATGGCCATCAGCCACACCGAGGCCTGGAACAGCCAGCGGTTGAAGGTGGTGATGGCCGAGGCGCAGGTGGACAGCCAGACGGGCATGCCGGATTCCTCGGGGTCAGCGGGCAGGACATGGGCCCGGCACCGCAGCGGGTGCCGGGCAGCGGGCCACCAGGCTCAGGCCAGCAGGCCCAGCTCTTTCATGAAGGCCACCTGGCTGTCCAGGATCTTGGTGGCCAGCGCATCGCCCTTGGTGGCCGTGCGCCAAGCCGCCATGGCCTTGGGCCGGGCCGCCGCGATGTCTGCGGCGCTGAAGCGGATGATCTCGCAGCCCTTGGCCGCGTACTTGGCCAGGACCGAGGCATCACTCACCAGGATGTGCTGGCGCAGGGCCGACGAGACCTCGCGTGCCGCGATGGCCAGCGCTGCCTTGAAATCTGGCGGCAGCTTGTCGAACGCGGCGCGGTTGGCCACGTAGGCTGTGGCCGTGGTGGGCTGGTGGAAACCGGGCACGACGACAAACTTGGCCACCTCGGCCAGTCCGGCCTCGAAGTTGGCCGTCAGGTCACCGCGGTCGGCCATGTCGATCACGCCCTTGTCCAGCGCGGTGTAGACCTCGCCGGTGGGCATCGGCGTGACAGAGACCCCCATCGCGCCCATCACCGCCGATGCCAGGCCGACGAAGCGGCCCTTCTTGCCGGCCAGATCGGCCATCTTGCGGATAGGCACCTTGGAGTGCAGCGGCTCCTGGCCGTACACGGTGGGCGCGATGTAGTGCAGGCCGGCCGGTGCATAGGCCTGACGCACCATGTCCAGGCCACCCCGCTCGTAGAACCAGGCTTCGTACTCGTCGCTCTCGGCAAAACCGAAGGGGATGGTGCTGGTGAAGGCGAAGGCCGGGATCTTGCCGGCCTCGTAGCCATCGAAGGTCTTCATCATCTCGAAGGCCCCGCCACGCACGGCGTCGAAGGCCTGCGCCGCCGGCACGATCTGCCCGGCCGCGAACAGGTTGATCTTGAAGCGGCCGCCCGTGAGCTCGGCCACGCGCGTGACGAAGCGCTCTTCAAACTTCTGCGGCGTGGTGCCGCCGTCCCACAGCGCCTGCATGCGCCAGGTGACGCTGGCGCCCTGCGCGTGCACGGCCAGCGGTGCGGCCACGCACGCGGTGGCGGCTGCGGCAAAGGCTGATTTGAGGAGGTGGCGGCGAGCCGGTGTGGGGGCGGTCATGGTGTGTCTCCGTTGATTTGCTTGGAGCCCAGATCCGGGATCGGGGCGGTGGTCGCTGCGGTTGCGCCGGGGTGCAGTCTATTTACAAAGCGACGCACTGATGGGTACAGTGAGGACACAGTTGAACTTACTGTGCCCACCATGTGGTGGGAACAGTTGCCAGGAACAGTTGGCAAGAACAGTCGCCAGGAACAGGGGCCGCCATGGTCACAAGAGCTGCAGACACCAAGGTGGAAGCCTTGACCGACAGGCTGCTCCAGGCCATCGAACAGGAGACCCTGCCCGCCGGCAGCCGCCTGCGCTCGGTGCGGGACGCCGCGCAAAAGGAAGGACTGGGCATCAACACCGTGATCGAGGCCTACAACCGGCTGGTGGCGCGGGGTTATGCCCAGGCGCGCCCGGGCTCAGGTTATTACGTGCGTGAGATCGTGCGCCCCCGGGCCTCGGCGCCGGCACCGCATGTCACGGCGGCGGTGGACGTGGTGTCGCTGCTGCGCGAACAGCTGGAGCAGCAGTACGAGCTGCGGGTGGGCGACGGCCGGCCGCCGGCCTCGTGGATGGAAGGCTCGGAGCTGGGCAGCCACCTGCGCCGCGCGCGCAGCAAGGGCCTGGCGGACATCGAGCATGGTTACGGCACCCCCTGGGGTTACCTGCCGCTGCGCGAGACGGTGGTGCGCCTGCTCGGCGAACGCAGCATCCAGGCGAATGCCCGCCAGGTGCTGCTGACCCAGGGCGCCAACCACGCGCTGGACCTGATCGTGCGCCACCTGCTGGAGCCCGGTGACCAGGTGCTGGTCGATTCACCGGGGTACTACCCGCTGTTCGGCAAGCTCAAGCTGGCCAAGGTGGCCATGCTGGGCGTGCCCCGCCTGGCCGACGGGCCGGACATCGAGGCCCTGCAGACCCTGCTGCGCACGCACCGGCCCAAGGTGTTCTTCACGCAGTCGCTGGCGCACAACCCCACGGGCAGCTCCATCAGCCTGCCCAAGGCCCACAAGCTGTTGCAGCTGGCGGCCGAGTTCGATTGCCTGGTGGTGGAAGACGACCCCTTTGCCGACCTGCTGCCCGATGCCGCGCCGCGCCTGGCGGCGCTGGACCAGCTGGAACGTGTGGTCTACGTCAGCAGCTTCTCCAAGACCTTGTCGGCCGGCCTGCGCGTGGGCTACATCGCCGGCGCCACCGAGCGCATCGCCGCCCTGTGTGACCTGAAGATGGTGACGGTGGTGTCGACCTCCGACTTTGTGGAGCGCGTGGTGCACCAGCTGATCTCCACCGGCCAGTACCGGCGGCATCTGCAGCGGCTCAAGTCCCGGCTGATCGACGCGCACCGCAGCGCGATCCGGTCACTGAAGCGCACAGGCGTGCGTGTGCACCCGGCTGACAGTGGTGGCTACTACGTGTGGATCGAACTCGGCCCTTCACAGGACGAACTGGCCCTGGCCCGGGATGCCGCAGCCCAGGGCATCTTTCTGGCGCCGGGCGCGGTGTTCTACCCGGACCGGCAGGCGCCCTACCCGGCCCTGCGTGTCAACGTGGCCTATGCCAACGACCCGCGCTTCCTGCGCTTCCTGCAGGCCCATGCCCGCTGAGGCACAGGCCGACTCTAGGCCGCATGCGCCCGCAGCCAGGCCACGATGTCGGCCGTGACCTCGTCGCGGTTGCTCTCGTTCAGGATCTCGTGGCGGGCCGCCGGGTACAGCGTGACGCTCACGTCGCGCACGCCGGCATCGCGGTAACGCTGGCCCAGCAGCTGGATCAGCGCACCGCCGCCGGCCAGCGGGTCGGCATCGCCTGACGCGATCAGGATCGGCAGGTCGCTGCGGATGCGCGCCAGCAGCGCCGCATCGGCCAGCCGGGGCGCGGGCGCAAACAGCGACGGGATCACGTCGTCGGGCACCTCCCACCCACACCACGGGTCGGCCACGTAGGCATCCACCTCGGCGGGGTCGCGCGAGAGCCATTCGTAGCCGGTGCGGTGTTCGAAGCCGGCGTTGAACGCGGCCAGGCCGCTGGGTGCATCCGGCGGTGCGCTGGCCATCGCAGCGGCCAGCATGTCCAGCGCGGTGGAGCCGGACAAGACCACGCCCGACCACGTGGCCGCGTGGTCCAGCAGCGCGGCCTGCGCCGCAAACGAGCCCATCGAATGCCCGAACAGGAACAGCGGCAGCCCCCCGTGCTGCGTGCGCAAGGCCGCCCCGAACTGCGCCACGTCGGCGATCAGCCCCTCGAACCCCGCCGGGCCCAGCTGGCCCAGGTGGCCATTGGCGCTGCGCCCGTGGCCGCGGTGGTCCACCGCATGCACCACGAAGCCGGCGGCATTCAAGGCCAGTGCAAAGCGGTCATACCGCGCGCCGTGTTCGGCCAGGCCGTGCGCGATCTGCACCACACCCAGCGGGGTGCCGGCCACATCGGGCCAGGTGTAGGTGGTGATGGCCGTGCCATCGGCGGCCGAGACAAAGGAGGAGGTTGAAGTGCTCATGCCTTCATCGTGACACGCGGTCAGCGGGGTGTCATGGGGGAAAGTGACCAGGGGTCAGCCGATGCGGCAGTCGGCAGCGGGGGCCCGGATGCCATCGGCCCAGGGGTCTGGGCCACTGACCGTAGACGACCCGTTGCGGTCGTCGAAGGTTCGCAGAAGCGGCCATTGCGGGCAGTAGCTTGATCGGCACCTCGACACTTCGGCATCCGCTGCCGGTGCAGTGCGTCAAACCCGATAGGCCACGATGAGGATCGATGTTGCAAGGCTCATCAGAGAATTGCAGATGCTGACTGCAATGGCGCGGTTCAGGCAGCGTCCGTTGTGCTCGAAGAGCCAGGCCGCCATCGTCGCGTTCGCTCCCACCCAGGTGACCCAGGCCAGCAACGAATGCTGGCCGCTGTCGCCGCTTGTGAAAATGGCAAGCAAGGTCGGCAGGTAAGCCAGAACCCGGACCGAATTGAACAGCATGAACCGCCACGTCAGCACCGCAAGGTAGGTGCTGGGCGCGAACGGAACTTGTCGAAGGGCGGATGTCGTCGTATTCATGAAGGCCTCGTCGCGGTGTCGACGAGCGCATCATCGAAATTGCTGGCTTCTTCGGGAAGTCTTCGTTCGTTGAAACCACGCTTAACCGGAAGTTCATACCCCGGTCGGGACCACGTGCCGACCACTGACAACCGAGGCCGAGGCCGAGGCCGAGACCGCGACCGCGACCGCAATTGCACCGGCGGGCCGCGCTGACTGAACCAAGAGTTCAGTCAGACTCTTCCGATACAGCGCTTCCCCTGAGGATGTCGCCCGGGAACACTGTGCTCCATTGGCAACACGGAGTACCGAAATGAATCTGCTGTCGAGAGGCTTGGTGAGCGGCGCATTGGCGCTGTGGATGGTCTCGTTGGGCGCTCAGCCGGCCTATCCCGGCAAGTCGATCCGCCTGATCGTGCCAACACCCGCTGGTGGCCCCAGCGATGGGGCGGCCCGCGCCCTGGCCAAGGGCATGACTGCGAACCTCGGTCAGGAAGTGCTGGTGGAGAACCGCCCTGGCGGCAACACCGGTATCGGCGCAGGCGCGGTGCTGACAGCTACTCCTGACGGCTACACGCTGCTGTTTGCGCTGGCCGCCAACGTGGGACTGCCCCACCTCAGCAAGGCGTCGCCTTACAAGTCCATCGCCGAGTTCACCCCCGTCGCCGCGATCGGCGGCAACACGCAATGCCTCGTGGTGCCGGCCAGCCTGCCGGCCAAGTCACTGGCCGAGTTCGTCGCCTATGCGAAAGCCAGCCCGAAGCCGCTGATGCGCGGTGCGAACAACGCCTCGGAAGACATGGTGGCCGGACAGGTGAGCAGCGCGTTCGGCGTGGCTCTCGAACGGGTGCCCTACAAGGGTGCGCCTCAAATGATGCCGGACCTGCTTGAAGGTCGGATCCAGGTCGCCGTGCTACCGGTCGGCGCGAGTGTCCCGCACGTGCGGGCGGGCCGCCTGACGATGCTGGGCTGCAGCATCGGAGAACGGATCGCTGCGCTGCCGACGGTACCCACGCTGGCGGAGGCCGGTGTCGCGGCGGCTCCGCTGATCACCGCGCACTTCGTGGTCGGACCTCCACGGCTGCCTGCCGACATCGTCGACCGCCTGGCCGTTGCCGCGCAGCACGCCACGCAGTCGCCCGAATTCAAGCAGGAGATGGAACGCCTACTCATCGTCGGCAGGGTCCGATCGCCTGCCGAGACACACGAATTGATGCTTCAGGCGGAGATGCAGTACGTACAGTTCGTCCGAGAGACTGGCGCCAGCATTGATTGATGCCCGGAGGCTCAGCGGTGGCTCAACCAGTTGGAAGCGCGTCGGCTGTTGCCATGGTGCCAGGCCGGGCGGCCGTCGACGCTGGCCTGGCCCTTGGCATCGGTCACCTGCGCCAGCTCCGTGCAAAGTGCGGCGGCGAAGTCGGCGAAGACGCGCAGGCGCAGGGTCCGGCGCTGTTCGGGCCGGAAGTACATCGCCAGTGGCGGGGGGTCCATCAGCTCCCAATCGACAAGCGCGGGCACCAGGCGGCCGCTGGCCAGGTCCGCCTGTGCAGTGGCAAACGCAATGCGCATCACGCCGCTGTGCTCCAGGGCCAGCGCCAGCAGGTTGTCGCGGTGATTGGAGTTCAACCAGCCGCGCACCACGACCTCTTCGATGATCTCGCCCTGCGGCCCAGTCTGCCGATAGCGCCAAAGGTCCAGCAGCTTGCCGTAGGGGTTCCGATAGCTCAAGCAGTTGTGGTCGGCGAGATCGCACGGGAGGCGAGGAAAGCCTTGACGCTTCCAGTAGTCCGGAGTGGCTGCGGTCACCTGTGCCATCACCGGCAGTTCGCGGCGCACCCAGGGGCCGGCCTCGAACCAGCCATGCAGCAGCAGCAGGTCGCAGTCCTTCGCGGCCGCTTCTTCCAGGTGCAGCACAGTGCGAAGGTCCAGCGTCAGGTCCGGATAGCTGGCATGGAATGCAGACAACGCCGGCACGATGCAGTGCTGCATGAGAAACGGTGTACCCCCCACGACCAGCGTGCCCTGCGGGCGCTGCCGCGCCTGTCGCAGCCCGTCGTCGGCTGCTTGCAGTTGCGCCATCAAGGGCGCGCAGGCTTCGGCGTATTGCGTGCCGTCAGCGGTGAGTTGCAATCCACGACTACCGCGCTGGAACAGCGTGGCACCGAGTTCGGCCTCGAGCGCGCTGACCAGCTTCGCGACGGCCTGCAAGGTCACGCCTTGCTGGCGTGCTGCAGCCGACAAGCTGCCGCTTTGGGCCGCCGCGAGAAAGTATTGAATGGCCTTGAGCTTGTCCATGAGAGAGGAAGTGTCGCGTGAATATGCCGAGCAACGCAATCGTCCACAGCAACGCCGGCCCGCGCCATGGAGGTGCCCGTGTCACCTGATCGCGCTGAGGCGCCAGCTACGCCGCCTTTCGTCTTTGACGACGGTGCCGCCTATGAGCTGATGATGGGGCGATGGAGCGCGCTGGTGGCGAAGCCCTTCCTGGATTGGCTGTCGTTGCCGGACGGCTTGGCGTGGCTTGACGACGGCTGCGGCGATGGTTCGTTTACCGAGTCGCTCGTGCTGTATCAGCGTCCGGCAACGGTGGTCGGCGTGGACCCTGCGCCAGGCCAACTGAGCTACGCACGCCGGCGGGTGAATCACGCCGGGGTTTGCTTCCTACAAGGCGATGCTCAGGCACTGCCGCTACCAAGTGCATCCGTCGACGCCGCTGTGATGGCCCTGGTGCTCTTCTTTGTGCCAGACCCCTTGCAGGGCGTGCGCGAGATGGTGCGGGTGGTCAAGGACAGCGGGACGGTCGCCGCCTATCAATGGGACCTGGACGGCGGAGGTCTCCCGCTGCAACCCATTCTCGACGCGCTGCACGCCGAGGGCTACAAGTCGCAGCCGCCGCCGAGTGCATGGGCAGCAACGATGAAAGCATCGGGCGACCTGTGGCGAAGCGCCGACCTGGTGGACGTGCGGACGTGCCAGTTCGAGGTGAATCGCACCTTTGACAGCTTTGACGACTACTGGCGCACGGCATACGGGAGCCCGCGCCTGAGGGAACTGTTCGCGTCACTCTCGCCAACAGCGCTGCAACGCTTGGCCGAGCGCGTGAGCGGGCGGATTGGCGACGCGAGCGATCGACCAATCGTCTTGACGGCGCGTGCCAATGCTGTCTCAGGACGGAAGCCCTGAGTCGAGACTTCGAGTCTCTCGCTTGATGGAGCGCTGGCTTTGCGGCACTTCGCTGAGTGGCTGCTCCTGGCCGATTGCAGGCGGTCACGGAGCACCCACCTCTTGCCCTCCACCGCCACCCGCTTGACCTGCGCCGGCTGGCAGTTGACACGCCCCTGCCGTACCCCGGCCCTGCAGCGTGGCGCGATGGCGTCGGCACCAGGCTGAACCTGACAAGACCGCAGCACGGGCCCCGCAGCCCGGGCCCTGCGCCCCGGTCCAGAATACAGCCCACATGCACTTCGATCTGGTCGACCTTCGCCTGATGGTCCGCGTCGCGGAAGCCAACAGCCTGACACGTGGCGCGGAAGCGTCCTTCCTGTCGCTGCCCGCGGCCAGCACACGCATCAAGAACCTGGAAGAGAGCCTGGGCACCAAGCTGCTGTACCGCACCAGCCAGGGTGTGACGCTCACGCCGCCCGGCCAGGCCTTTGTGCACCACGCGCGCACGGTGCTGGCGCAGCTGGAAAACCTCACCGGCGACATGCAGGAGTACGCCAAGGGCATCAAGGGGCACCTGCGCATCGCCGGCAGCACCACGGCCTTGTCGGAGTTTTTGCCGCCGGTGCTCAGCGTCTACCTGCGGGCGCACCCGGATGTGAACATCGACCTGCGCGAGCGCCTGAGCCACGACATCGTGCGCGCGGTCAGCGAAGGGCAGCTCGACATCGGCATCGTCTCCGGCCCGGTGCGCACCGAGGCGCTGCACGCCCTCCCCTACCGCAGCGACAGCCTGGTGCTGGTGGTGGCCCGGGACCACCCGCTGGCGCGCGAAAAAAGCGTGCCCTTCGTGCGCACGCTGGACCACGACCACGTCGGCATGCACGAGGCCAGCGCCATCCACGCCTTCCTGCGCCAGGTGAGCAGCGCCGTGCACCGCACGCTGCGCATGCGCATCGAGGTGGGCAACTTCGAGACCGCTTGCCGCATGATCGAGGCCAACATCGGCGTGGGCATCGTGCCGGGCTCGTCGGCGCGGCGCCATGCCGAGCGCCTGGCAATCCAGATCGTGCCGCTGGAGGACGCCTGGTCGCTGCGCCAGCAGTTCGTGGTGGTGCGTCAGCTCGACGCGCTACCCCCCTTCGGGCGCGACCTGGTGGACCTGCTGGTGGAAGACGCGCGCAGCGCCGGCGTGCCGCCGGCTTAACCGCCCGCTGAGGCGCCCGCCTCGCCGGCCTCGCCCGCGTCCCGCAGGATCGCCTCGGCGCGCAGCATCACCGGCCGGTCGACCATCTTGCCGTCCACCGCCACGGCAGCGCCGCCGGCCGCGGCGGCCGCGTCCAGCAGCCGCCGGGACCAGGCGATCTCTGCTGCTGCCGGCGCAAAACCGGCGCGCACGCCAGCCACCTGCTTGGGGTGGATGCAGAGTTTGCCGCCAAAGCCCAGCCGGCGTGCGCGGGCCACATCCGCGGCCAATCGTTCGGCGTCGTCCAGCGCGGCGGTCACACCGTCCAGCGGTGGTGCGATGCGCGCCAGGCGGCTGGCCAGCACGATCTCGCAGCGGAAGGGCAACAAATCGTCTTCGGCCGCATCGCGCAGGCCCAGGTCGACCTGGAAGTCCAGGTGGCCGAAGGCCAGGCGTTGCACACCCGGCGCGGTGGCGATGGCCCGCACCGCGGCCAGGCCGGCGGCGGATTCGACCAGCGGCACCAGGGCCAGGCCCGGGCGCCGCGCCGCCAGCATGGCCAGCACCGCCGGGTCCTCGGCCTTGGGCAGAACGATGGCCACCACGGCCGGCAGGTCCAGCAGCGCCAGATCGTCGTGGAACCAGCCGGTGTCGGCCGCGTTCAACCGCACGGCCACACGCGCCGCGGTGTGGCCCAGCCAGGCCATCAGCAGCGTGCGTGCGCGGGCCTTGTAGTCGGGTGCGACGGCGTCTTCCAGGTCGATGATCACCTGGTCGGCGCCGGCCGCCAGTGCCTTGTCGTAGCGCTCGGGCCGGTCGCCGGGCACAAACAGCCAGGCGCGGCTCATGCGGCCAACCAGCGGCCCACAGGCATGGCCGCATCGAGTGCCCAGACGCGGTGAATCACCCCACGCATCTCGTCCGCGCTGGCACCGCCGCGGTAGGCCGCCAGCTTCAGCGCCTTGGCCTCCAGCTCGGGCCGGCTCAACGTGTTGCCGGGGTCACCCTTGGGTTCGTCCACGCGCCCGGCCAGGCGGCGGCCGCCTTTCGTGAGCACCTCCACCTTGCCGATCCAGCGTGCCGGGTAGGCGCTGTCCACCTCCGCGTCCAACACCATGTGCACGCGGTCGCGGAAGGCCTGCACACGCGCCGCGCGGTAGTCGGCGTCGAACTCGCCCAGGCCCGCGTGGCCGTGGATGGCGGCAAGGGCCAGCACCGTGCCCATCGAGAACTTGGCCTGGTGCACGGTCTGCGGGTCGGTCACCGGGCCCAGCACGTCGATGGCGCCCTGGTGCACGAAGGTGGTCACGCGCTCGATGTCGTCGGTGCCCAGCCCGTGCGTGCGCAGCACCTGCAGCAGCGCGTCGGCCGCCGGGTGCGTGTGGCGGCAGCAGGCGTGGTACTTGAACGAGGTCTCGGCCGTGGCCCAGCGTGTGCCCAGGCCGTCGATCAGACGCAAAACGTCGGCGTCGCTGGACATGCCGGCGGCCATGCCCTGCGGGCCTTCGAGGATGTGTTGGGCGCCGGTCAGCCCATCGGCCGCCAGATAGGCCGCCGCCAGGCCGGTGGACGCCGCGTGTGCGGTGTGCAGCTGCTTGGAATCGGCCGCGTCGCGCAGGAACTCCCACAGCCCCGCGGCCTGCGTGCCGGCGCTGCCGAAGGCATGCAACATGACGTCTGGCGACAGGCCCAGCAGCCGGCCCACCGCCGCCGCGGCGGCCACCGAGCCGGCGGTGCCGGTGGTGTGGAACACCTTGTAGTGCGAACGGCCCAGGAACTCACCCACGCGGATGCCCACCTCGTAGCCCGCCACGCTGGCCACCAGCAGCGCGCGCCCGCTTTTGCCGAGCGCCTGCGCCACCGCCAGCGCGGCCGGGAACACGACAGCCGCCGGGTGGAACACCGAGCCGTTGTGCACGTCGTCCTGCTCGGCAAAGTGCGATGCCGCGGCGTTGACCGCCGCGGCCACCATCGGGCTGCTGCCGCGGCGGTGGATCAGCACCTCGCTGGCGCCCTCGGCGGGCCCCTGTGACAGCCAGAAGCGCGCCAGCGCCTCCACCGGCCGCGCGCCCTTGCCGGCGAGGGCCGACGCGAACCAGTCGAGGAACAGGTCCTCGGTGCGGCGCAGCACGGGCGCGGGAATGGCCGCGTGCTGCAGCGTGGCGGCGAAGTGGGCCAGCGTGCGGCTGGGGTGGGGATCGGTCATGCGGCAAAAGTCCTTCAGACCGCGCCGCTGTGGTGCAGCGCGGTGATCTCGTCGGGGGTGTAACCCAGCTCGGCCAACAGCGCGTCGGTGTGTTCGCCGACGGCGGGGATGGCGCCGAGTTGCGGCTCGAAGCTGTCGGGCAGCGCCGGCGGGCGGAACACCGGCATCGGGCCGCTGGGGCTGGCCACGTCGGCCAGGCGGCCGCGGGCGTGCAACTGCTCGTGCTGCCAGACGTCGGCCATGGTGTTCAGCCGCGCGTTGGCGATCTGCGCCGCCTCCAGCCGCTGGATGACCTGGGCCGCGCTGAGCTGCGCAAACACATCGAGCACCAGGGCCCGCAGCACAGCTCGGTGCTCCACACGCTTGGGGTTCGAGTCGAACCGGGCATCACGCGCCAAGTCGGGCTGCAGCAGCACCTGGTCGCAGAACAGCTGCCACTCGCGTTCGTTCTGCAGGCCCAGCATCACGGTCTTGCCGTCGCCGGCCACAAAGGGGCCATAGGGGTAGATGGTGGCGTGCGCGGCACCGGCACGCGGCGGCGGCTCGGCACCGTCGAGCGCGTAGTACAGCGGGAAGCTCATCCACTCGACCATGGCCTCCAGCATCGACACGTCCAGCCTGCAGCCCTGGCCGGTGCGCCCGCGCTGGATCAGCGCGGCCAGGATGCTGCTGTAGGCGTACATGCCGGCGGCGATGTCGGCAATCGACGCACCGGCCTTCGCCGGGGCATCGGGCTGGCCCGTGACCGACAGGAAACCGGCTTCGCTCTGGATCAGCAGGTCGTAGGCCTTTTTGTCGCGCATCGGGCCGGGGTGGTCGGGGTCGTCGCCGTAGCCGCTGATGTCGCAGACGATGAGCCGCGGGTGCTGCGCCTTCAGCGCCTCGTAGGACATGCCCAGGCGCGCTGCGGCACCCGGCGCCAGGTTCTGCACCAGCACGTCGGCGCGGGCCACCAGGCGCTGCATCACCTGCTGCGCGGCCGCTTGTTTGAGGTCCAGCGTCAGGCTTTCCTTGCCGCGGTTGGTCCACACGAAATGCGAGCTCAGGCCACGTGCCCGTTGGTCGTAACCCCGCGCCTGGTCACCGCCGCCGGTGCGTTCGATCTTGATGACACGGGCACCCAGGTCGGCCAGCTGGCGCGTGGCGAACGGGGCCGCGATCACGTGCTCGAGCGCGAGCACCGTCACGCCATCCAGCGGTCGCATCGTCAGAAGCTCCGAGGCAGGCCCAGCAGGTGCTCGGCCACGTAGCTCAGGATCAGGTTGGTGGAGATCGGCGCCACCTGGTACAGCCGCGTCTCGCGGAATTTGCGCTCGACGTCGTATTCACACGCAAACCCGAAACCGCCGTGGAACTGCACCGCCGCGTTGGCCGCCTCCCAGCTGGCCTTGGCCGCCAGGTACTTGGCCATGTTGGCTTGCGCGCCGCAAGGCAGCTGCGCGTCGAAGCGGCGGCAGGCCTCCCAGCGCATCAGGTCCGCAGCCTCGACCTCGATGTGCGCCTCGGCGATGGGGAACTGCACGCCCTGGTTCTGGCCGATGGGCCGGCCGAAGACCACCCGCTCCTTGGCGTAGGCGCTGACCTTGTCGATGAACCAATGGCCATCGCCGATGCACTCGGCAGCAATCAGCGTGCGTTCGGCATTCAGGCCGTCGAGGATGTACTTGAAGCCCTGCCCTTCCTGGCCGATCAGGTTCTCGTGCGGGATCTCCAGGTTCTCGAAGAACAGCTCGTTGGTCTCGTGGTTGACCATGTTCGGGATCGGCCGCACGTCCAGGCCCTTGCCGATGCTGTCACGCAGGTCGACGATGAAGATCGACATGCCCTCGCTCTTCTTCTTGACGTCGGCCAGCGGCGTGGTGCGGGCCAGCAGGATCATCAGGTCGCTGTGCTGGATGCGGCTGATCCAGACCTTCTGGCCGTTGACCACCCAGCGGTCCCCACGCCGCACGGCCGTGGTCTTGATCTTGGTGGTGTCGGTGCCAGTGCTGGGCTCGGTGACACCCATGCTCTGCAGCCGCAGTTCGCCGCGTGCAATCGGCGGCAGCCAGCGCTGTTTTTGCTCGGCCGAGCCGTGGCGCAGCAGCGTGCCCATGTTGTACATCTGGCCGTGGCAGGCGCC
>JADMJD010000048.1 GCA_018780805.1 Rubrivivax sp.
GCGTAAGCCAACAGATTTACAGTCTGCCCCCTTTAGCCACTCGGGCACCCCTCCGGAGAGCCTGTGAGCATAACACGGTTTTCAGGCCGTGTCGCCTAACCTCCACCAGTCGACACGGTCAGCCGTGGCCACGAAGTGGCTGCCGCCAGCCATGAACTCGCGCCGGATGTCGTGCGAGGGGTGGCGCGTGCGGTGCACTTCAGGCGCCGCGCCAGGCGGGCAGGCGGCGTCGAAGAAGGCGTTGGCCGGCTTGCCCCAGAGCAGGAAGGCGGGTGGCGTCGGTTGCCCGCACAAGGTTTGGACAATCTCGGAAGTGAGCGATTGCCAACCACAGCCCATGTGGTGGCCGGCGCTGCCCACTTCCACCGTCAGCACCGGGTTCAGCAGCAGCACCCCTTGGCGGGCCCAGGCGTCCAGCGTCCAGCGCTCGGGGCGTTGCCAGCCGGGCCGGTCGGCCGCCAGGACCTCGAAGATGCGGCGCAAGGAATGAGGCTTGCCGTGGCCGGCAGAAAACGCCAGGCCGTCGGCATGGCCGGGTTTGGGGTACGGGTCCTGGCCGAACACCACGACACGCACGTCGGCCGGTGGCACCAGCCGCAGCGCGCGGAACGGGTCGGGCGGCGCGATCTCGCGGTCGCCCGAAGCAGCGCGCACGGCGTCCACCACCGCCTGCTGCGCCGCCGGTGTCCAGCCGGGCAGCACCGCCCGCCAGGCGGCGGGCAGGCTGTCGAAGGCCGCCGGCAGGTCGTCGGTGGTCACGCGAACAGCGCGGCCAGCGCCACGCCCGGCTCGGGCGCGCGCATGAAAGCCTCGCCGACCAGGAAGGCATGCACGCCGGCCGCGCGCATGCGCTGCACGTCGGCCGCGCTGGCAATGCCCGATTCGGTGACCAGCAAGCGGTCCGCCGGCACCCGCGGCAACAGGCCCAGCGTGGTGTCCAGCGTCACGTCGAACGTGCGCAAGTTGCGATTGTTGATGCCGACCAGCCGGGTCTGCAGGCGCAGGGCGCGGTCGAGTTCGGCACCGTCGTGCACCTCGACCAGCACGTCCATGCCCAGGGCCACCGCACAGGCCTCCAGATCGGCCATCTGCGCATCGTCCAGGCAGGCGGCGATCAGCAGGATGCAGTCGGCACCCAGCGCCCGCGCCTGCACAACCTGGAACTCATCGACCATGAAGTCCTTGCGCAACGCGGGCAACGTGCATGCGGCGCGGGCCTGCTGCAGGTAGGCGTCGGCGCCCTGGAAAAAACGCTGGTCGGTCAGCACGCTGAGGCAGGCGGCCCCGTGCGCGGCGTAGCTGCTGGCGATGGCCGCCGGCTCGAAGTGCTCGCGCAGCACACCCTTGCTCGGGCTGGCCTTCTTGACCTCGGCGATCACACCGGCCTGGCCGGCGGCGACCTTGGCGCGCAAAGCGGCCTCGAAACCCCGCACGTCACGACGCGCCTCGGCTTCTTCGCGCCAGCTGGCCAGCGAACGCGCGCCGCGGCCGGCCGCGATCTCCTCGTGTTTGACCGCCACGATGCGGTCCAGGATGTCGCTGCCACTCATGTCGGCCGGAACTTGTTGCTGACGCTGACGAACTGGCTCAGCTTGGCCATCGCCGCGCCCGAAGCCACGGCCTCACGCGCGCGCCGCACACCCTCGGTCACGTTGGCCGCGACACCGGCGCAGTACAGCGCCGCACCGGCGTTGAGCAGCACCACGTCGCGGATCGGGCCATCTTCGTTGGCCAGCGCGCGCTGGATGCACTGCACCGACTCTTCCTTGTTGGCCACCTTCAGCACCCGCGAATCGTAGACCGGCAGCCCGAAGTCGCTGGGGTGCACCACGTACTCCTTGACCTCGCCGTTCTTCAACTCGCCGACCAGCGTTTCGCCGGACAGCGACACCTCGTCCATGCCGTTCATGCCGTAGACCACCATCACGTGATCGCTGCCCAGACGCTGCAGCACCCGCACCTGGATGCCCACGAGGTCGGGGTGGAACACCCCCAGCAGCTGGTTGGGCGCACCGGCCGGGTTGGTCAGCGGGCCCAGGATGTTGAAGATGGTGCGCACGGCCAGCTCCTTGCGCACCGGCGCGGCGTGTTTCATCGCCGTGTGGTGGTTGGGCGCAAACATGTAGCCGATGCCGGTCTCGGCCAGGCAGGTGGCCACCTGCTCGGGGTTCAGCCCGATGTAGGCGCCCAGGGCCTCCATCACATCGGCCGAGCCCGAGGTGGACGACACGCTGCGGCCCGCGTGTTTGGCCACGCGCGCACCGGCCGCGGCGGTGACGAACATCGCCGCGGTGGAGATGTTGAAGGTGTGCGAGCCATCGCCGCCGGTGCCGACGATGTCCACCAGGTGGGTGCGGTCGGCCACCGGCACCGGCGTGGCGAACTCACGCATCACCTGCGCCGCGGCGGCGATCTCGCCCACGGTCTCCTTCTTCACGCGCAGGCCGATGGCCAGCGCGGCGATCATCACCGGCGAGGTCTGGCCGCTCATGATGCGGCGCATCAGCGCCAGCATCTCGTCGTGGAAGATCTCGCGGTGTTCGATCACGCGGGTCAGGGCTTCGCTGTCGCTCATCGGCATGGTGGTGCTCCTCACAGGTGTTCGCGCAGCAGCGCGATGGCGGTATCGATGTCGGACGACGACACGTCCAGGTGCGTGACCAGGCGCAGCTGGTACAGGCCGGTGCACAGCACGCCGGCCGCGGCCAGGCGCTCCACGGCGCCCGCGGCTTTTTCGGGCGCCAGCTGCACGAAGACGATGTTGGTCTGCGGCAGCTCCACGGTCACGCCCGGCAGGCCTTGCAGGCCCTCGGCCAGGCGGCGCGCATGGGCATGGTCCTCGGCCAGGCGCTGAACATGGTGGTCCAGCGCGTGCAGCGCCGCCGCGGCCAGCACACCGGCCTGGCGCAGGCCGCCGCCCAGCATCTTGCGCCAGCGCCGCGCGCGGTCGATCAGTTCACGCGGGCCGACCAGGGCCGAGCCCACCGGCGCTCCCAGGCCCTTGCTGAAACACACCGAGACGGTGTCGAAGTGGCGGGCGATCTCCGCCGCCGGCACGCCCGAGGCCACGGCCGCGTTGAACAGCCGCGCGCCGTCCAGGTGCGTGGCCAGGCCGTGGCGACGCGCCAGCGCGGTGGCATCGGCCACGTAGCCGGCCGGCAGCACACGCCCGCCCCAGGTGTTCTCCAGCGCCAGCAGCCGCGTGCGGGCGAAGTGCAGGTCGTCGGGTTTGATCGCGGCGGCGATCGCGTCCAGCGCCAGCGTGCCGTCTGCGCCCTGCTCCAGCGGCTGCGGCTGCACGCTGCCCAGCACCGCGGCACCGCCGGCTTCGTACTTGTAGGCGTGGGCGTGCTGGCCGACGATGAACTCGTCGCCCCGTTCGCAATGGCACAGCACCGCGGTCAGGTTGCTCTGCGTGCCGCTGGGCATGAAGAGCGCGGCCTCTTTGCCCAGCTCGGCGGCGATGCGGTTTTGCAAGGCGTTGACGGTGGGGTCGTCGCCGAAGACGTCATCGCCCACCTCGGCCGCGGCCATCGCCGCGCGCATGGCCGGTGTGGGTCGGGTAACGGTGTCACTGCGCAAGTCGATCATGTCGGTGTGCCCATCTGAAGGAAGTTGCGCAACATCGCGTGGCCATGCTCCGACAGGATGGACTCGGGGTGGAACTGCACGCCCTCCAGCGGCGCCGGGCCACCGGCCAGGCCGCGGTGGCGCACGCCCATGATCTCGCCGTCGTCGGTGGTCGAGGTGATCTCCAACTCGGCCGGCAGCGAGTGGCGTTCGATCGCCAACGAGTGGTAACGGACCACGCTGAACTGCTCGGGCAGGCCCTGGTACACCCCTCGCCCATCGGTGCGGATGGTGCTGACCTTGCCGTGCATCTGCACCTGCGCGCGGATGACACGCCCGCCCAGCGCCGCGCCGATGGCCTGGTGGCCCAGACAAACGCCCAGCAGCGGCAGCTTGCCAATGAAGTGTTGGATGGCCTCGACACAAACACCCGCTTCAGCCGGCGAGCAGGGGCCGGGCGAGAGCACCAGCCGGTCCGGCCGCAGGTCGGCAATGCCGGCCACCGTGATCTCGTCGTTGCGCACCACGCGCACGTCTTCGCCCAGCTCGGCGAAGTACTGCACCAGGTTGAAGGTGAAGCTGTCGTAGTTGTCGATCATCAGCAGCATGTCATGCCTCCCGCCGGGCCGCCCCAAGGGAGGCATGCGCCCCCTCGGGGGGCAGCGAACGAAGTGAGCTTGGGGGCCGCATCAGAAGCCCTCCTCGACCAGCTCGGCCGCGCGGATCAAGGCCCTGGCCTTCTGCTCGGTTTCCTTCCACTCCAGCTCCGGCACCGAATCGGCCACCACACCCGCCGCAGCCTGCACATACAGCGTCTGGTTCTGCACGATGCCGGTGCGGATGGCGATGGCCAGGTCCATGTCGCCGGCGAAGCTGAGGTATCCACAGGCCCCGCCGTAGATGCCACGTTGCACCGGCTCCAGCTCGTCGATGATCTCCATCGCGCGGATCTTGGGCGCGCCGCTCAGCGTGCCGGCCGGGAAGCTGGCCTTGAACACGTCCAGGTTGCTGGCACCTTCGCGCAGCAGGCCCTCGACGTTGCTGACGATGTGCATCACGTGTGAATACCGCTCCACCGCAAAGGCCTCGGTCACCTTGACGCTGCCGGTCTGGGCGATGCGGCCGATGTCGTTGCGCGCCAGGTCGATCAGCATCAGGTGTTCGGCACGCTCCTTCGGGTCGGCCTGCAACTCGGCCGACAACGCAGCGTCCTGCTCGGGCGTGGCACCGCGTGGCCGCGTGCCGGCCAGCGGGCGGATCGTGACCTTCTGGCCCTCGGGCGTGGACTCCTGGCGCACCAGGATTTCCGGGCTGGCGCCGACGATCTGGAAGCTGCCCATGTCGTAGTAGTACATGTAGGGGCTGGGGTTCAGCGAACGCAGCGCGCGGTACAACGACAACGGGCTTTCGGTGAAGCGTTTTTTCAGCCGCTGGCCGATGACGACCTGCATGCAGTCGCCGGCGGCGATGTAGTCCTTCGCGCGCCGCACGGCGGCCTCGAGCTGCTCGCGCGAGGTCTCGCGCTCCACCGCGTAGCTGGGGCCCCGTTTGACCAGCGGTGCCGTCACCGAAAACCGCAGCCGGTCCATCAGCTCGGCCAGGCGGCGTTTGCCGCTGAAGTAGGCCTCGGGCCGGCCCGGGTCGGCCCAGACGATCAGGTACAGCCGGCCCGACAGGTTGTCGATGACGGCCAGCTCCTCGGTCTGCAGCAGCAGGATGTCGGGCGTGTCCAGGCCACCGGTCTTGCGGGTGTGGGCCAGGCGCGGCTCGATGGCCCGCACGGCGTCGTAGCCGAAATAACCCGCCAGCCCGCCGCAGAAACGCGGCAGGCCGGGACGCAGCGCCGGCTTGAAACGCGCCTGGTAGGCGGCGATGAAGTCCAGCGGGTTGCCGTCGTGGCGCTCGACCACCTGGCCGTCGGTGACGATCTCACTGACCGTGCCGGTGCAACGCAGCAGCGTGTGCGCCGGCAGGCCGATGAAGGAGTAACGGCCGAAGCGCTCGCCGCCGACGACGGATTCCAGCAGGAAGCTGTTGGCCGCGCCGCCGGCGAGCTTGAGGTACAGCGAGAGCGGGGTTTCGAGGTCGGCAAAGGCCTCAGCGATGAGCGGGATGCGGTTGAAACCTTGCGCAGCCAGGCTCTTGAATTCGAGTTCGGTGATCATCGGGGACATCCTCTTGGCACCACCCGCAGCGGGTGGTCCATGGCGCTAGAGAGATGCCGCCGCGCCCAGGCTCAGGGTCTTGCGGCGGCGCACATCAGGCAAGCAGGTGCCAGCGACGCCAGGGCCAGGCTCCCCGGTCGTGCGACCCATTGCTCAGATTGCGCGCGATGAACATACCGGACCAGTGTAGCGCAGGCTACAGTGCCGGATTCGCCGCACCGAGGCTGACCCATGATCCGTTTCATCCTGCCCACGCTGGTGTTGCTGTGGGCCACTGCCGCCCAGGCCCTCGATGTTGCTGGTGTCAACTACCCGCCGCAGTTCACGGTGGCCGGCAAGCCGCTGGTGCTCAACGGGGCCGGCATCCGCTACCGCTTCGTCGTCAAGGTCTACACCGCCGGCCTGTACCTGCCGGCCAAGGCCGACAGCGTTGAACAGGCCTTGGCACTGCCCGGCCCGAAACGCATCCACATCCAGATGCTGCGCGACATCGACGCCAACACGCTGGGCAAACTTTTCACGCGGGGCATGGAAGACAACTCCTCGCGCGCCGAGTTCGGCAAGGCCATCCCCGGCACGCTGAAGCTGTCGGAGCTGTTCGTCGCGAAGAAGAAGCTCGCGAGCGGCGAGAACTTCTCGGTCGAGTACATCCCAGGCCAGGGCACGATGGTGCTGGTGAACGGCCAGCCGGGCCTGTCGGCGCCGATCATGGAACCGGAGTTCTTCCAGTCGCTGCTGAAGATCTGGCTCGGGCCGAAACCGGCCGACGACTTGTTGAAGTCGGCCCTGCTCGGCAAGGACGCTCAGTCGCCCCAGGGCAACTGAGCCAGGCTGTCGATCCAGCCGTCGGCATCGACGGCTTCCACCGGCTGGCCGTGGTTGTAGCCGTAGCGCACCAGCAGCACGGGGCATCCGGCGCCGCGCGCGGCCAGCGCATCGTTGGCCGAGTCGCCGATCATCAGCGTGCGGGCCGGCGCCGTGCCCAGCGCGCGACAGGTCTCCAGCAGCGGCAGCGGATCGGGTTTGTTGCGCGCAAAGGCATCACCGCCGAACACCTGCTCGAAGAAGCCGGCCAGGCCCTTGGCCGCCAGCAGCGGGCGCGCAAAGTCACCGGGTTTGTTGGTCAGGCAGGCCAGCTTCAGGCCGGCGTCGCGCAGGGCCTGCAAGCCTTCAACCACCCCGGGGTACACCGCAGACGCCTGGCCGTTCACCGCCAGGTAGTGGCGCTGATACAGCGGCCAGAGCGCGTCCACCCGCGCCGGGTCCTGCCCCAGGTGCACCAGCGTGCTTTGCAGCAGGTGGCGCGAACCCTTGCCGATGGTGCGCAGGATGAAATCGCGGCCCACCGGCGGCAGGCTCAGATCGGCCAGCGCTTGCGAGAGGGCCAGTTCAAAATCGCCGACGGTGTCCACCATCGTGCCGTCGAGGTCGACGATGGCGGCGTCAAAATCATGGAGGTGCATGCCCTCCAGCATAGTCAACCGATGGATTCGACCTGCCGGCTCTGCTGGTAGGCGCGGCCGAAGCGGTTGGCCAGGAAGTCCGGCAGCGCCACCTGCTCCTGGCGGATGAAACCACGCTGCGGCAGCTTGCCTTCGCGGAACAGGTCCAGCGCCGCGCACAGGCCGGCAGCGGTGGTGATCTGGATCGCAGAGAGCGGGTGGGCCTCGTCACGGTCGGCAAAGATCTTGCGCGCAAAGACCTCCTGCACCAGCACGCCCTTCTTCAGGCCGCTGACGGTGACGAACACCAGCACCACGTCCTGCATCGTGCTGGGGATGCTCTTGCGCAGGATGTCCTTCAGCGTGCCGGTGTCGTGCTTGAGCTGCAGCTCTTCGAGCAGCAGCTTCATCAGGTCGCGGTGGCCGGGGTAGCGCACGCTCTTGTAGTCCAGGCTCTGCACGCGGCCGGCCAGGGTCTCGCACAGCGTGCCCAGGCCACCGCTGGTGTTGAAGGCTTCGTACTCGGTGCCGTCCAGGCTGAAGTGCTCCAGGCCTTCGAGCGGCAGCGCGGCGATGGGCCGGCCGTCGCGGATCGCTTCGCAGGGGTGGCAGTACTCGTTGATCAGGCCGTCCACGCTCCACGTGAGGTTGTATTTCAGCGCGTTGGTCGGGAAGGCCGGCAAGGCGCCCACGCGCATCTTGATTTCGTGCAGGCTGTCGAAACCCTGCGCCAGGTGGTGCGCGACGATGCCGATGAAACCCGGCGCCAGCCCGCATTGCGGCATGAAGGCCGTGCGCGCGCCTTCGGCCAGCTGCTGGATGGCCTGCGTGGCGGCCACGTCCTCCGTCAGGTCGAAGTAGTGGCAGCCGGCCTCGCGTGCGCAGGTGGCGGCCTGCACGGCCAGGTGGTACGGCAAGGCGTTCAACACCGCGTCGTGACCGCGCAGCGCGTCCAGCAGCGCGCGCGGCTCGGCGGTGTCGACCACCTGCGTCTGCACGCCGGGACCGGCCAGGCGCGCCAGCGCGGCGGGGTCGCGGTCGAGCACGGTGACCTGGTAGTCGCCGCTGTCGGCGAGCAGGCGGGTGACGGTGTGGCCGATGTGGCCGGCGCCGAGCAGGACGATGCGCATGGGTGAACCTCCAGATGAACTGCCGGCAGTCTAGGAACCCACGCAGACGAAAGAAAGCCGCGATGCGTCGAAAGAGCCCCGATGATCGACAATCCGACGACTGAATCTGACGTTGTGACCAAATGACCCTGGACGACCTGGACCGCCGCCTGCTGGCCCTGCTGCAGGCCAATGCCCGCGAGAGCACCGCGCAGCTGGCACGCCGGCTGGACGTGGCGCGCACCACCGTGTTGGCCCGGCTGGCACGGCTGGAGCGCGAGCGTGTGATCACCGGCTACACGGTGCGCCTGGCGGCCGATGAAGAAGACCGCTCGGTGCAGGCCTTCGTCGGCATCGTGACCGACCCCAAACAAGGCCGCGAGGTCACGCGTGCGCTGGCCGGCCTGCCGGAGCTGCGCCAGCTCAGCTCGGTCAGCGGCGAATTCGACTACATCGCGCTGCTGCGCGCCGAGACCACGGCGCGGCTGGATGCGCTGCTCGATGAAATCGGGCAGATCCCGGGGGTGGCGCGCACCACGAGCTCGGTGGTGCTGGCGCGGCGTGTGGACCGTGGCTGAGAGGATGGCTGGTACCGTGCACCCCATGAACCCCACCGACTTCGCCACCCTGCCCCTGCCGCCGGCCACGCTGGCCAACCTGCAGCAGCTGGGCTACACGGCCATGACCCCCATCCAGGCCGCCAGCCTGCCGCTGGCACTGGCCGGCCACGATTTGATCGCCCAGGCCCGCACCGGCAGCGGCAAGACCGCCGCTTTCGGTCTGGCGCTGCTGCACCGGCTGCAACCCGGCCAGACGGCGGTGCAGGCCCTGGTGCTGTGCCCCACACGCGAGCTGGCCGACCAGGTGGCGCTGGAGATCCGCCGCCTGGCGCGCGGTGAGGCCAACCTGAAGGTGCTGGTGCTGTGTGGCGGCACCCCCATCCGCCCGCAGGCCGACAGCCTGGCGCATGGTGCGCACGTGGTGGTGGGCACGCCCGGCCGCATCCTGGACCACCTGGACCGCGGCACGCTGGGTTTGGGTGCACTGCGCGGCCTGGTGCTGGACGAAGCCGATCGCATGCTGGACATGGGCTTCAGCGAAGACATCGCCCGTGTGGCCAGCCTGTGCCCGCCCGATCGGCAGACGCTGCTGTTTTCCGCCACCTACCCCGACAACATCGCCGCGCTCGCGAAGAAGGTGCTGCGCAACCCGCAGACCATCACGCTGGCCGAACAACCGGCGGCCACGCAGATCCGCCAGCGCTTCTACGAGGTGAAGGAAGAACAACGCCTGCACGCCGTGGGCCTGCTGCTGGCGCACTTCCGCCCGACCAGCACACTCGCCTTCTGCAACACCAAGCAGCAGTGCCGCGACCTGGTCGACGTGCTGCAAGGCCAGGGCTTCAGTGCCGAGGCGCTGCACGGCGACCTGGAACAACGCGACCGCGACCAGGTGCTGGTGCGTTTTGCCAATCGCAGTGTGTCGGTGCTGGTGGCCACCGACGTGGCCGCGCGCGGCCTGGACATCGCACAGCTGGAAGCCGTGATCAACGTGGACATCACGCCCGAGGCCGAACTGCACACGCACCGCATCGGCCGCACCGGCCGCGCCGGTGAAGACGGCTGGGCCTTCAGCCTGGCCAGCCTGGAGGAGATGGGGCGCGTGGGCCGCATCGAGGAGATCGCCGGTCGCGAAGTGGCCTGGCACCCGCTGGACGAGTTGACACCGGCGCCCGGCGGCCCGCTGCAGCCGCCGATGGCCACGATCCAGATCCTGGGCGGGCGCAAGGAGAAGATCCGCGCCGGCGACGTGCTGGGTGCGCTGACCAAGGACGCCGGCCTGCCCGGCACGCAGATCGGCAAGATCAGCGTCAACGACTTCTCCACCTATGTGGCGGTGGACCGGGCCATCGCACAGAAGGCGCTGAAGGCCTTGAACGACAAGCCCGTGAAGGGCAAACGGGTGAAGGCCCGGGCGCTGGACTGAAGCGGCTCAGGCCTTCGGCAGCACCACGCCGCGCAGCGCCTGCGCGATCTCCGCGGCCTGCCAGACCGCGATCTGGTGCTGGGCCGCAAAGGGCACGGCCGTTTCGCTCAATGCCCCCAGGCCAATGATCAGCGCATCGGCCACATCGGCTTTCTGGCGCGCGGCCTGCAGCGCACGCAGCGTCTCCAGCCCGGTCTGGGCTGACTTCCAGCGCCGGGCGCTGACCAGCATGCGGCGGCCTTGGCGTTCCAGCACGAAGTCGTAGGCAGCGTCCTTGGCACGCTGCACGCCGTAGCCGTCGCGCTGGAAGGCCTGCTCCAGCAGCGTGGCAAACGCCGGCCAGGCGAGGCCCGCCACCACCTGCTGCACCTCGGCCACGCGGGCAGCGCTCGGCTTGTGCCACTGCTTGACCCCGGCCATCACCGCGATCACCGCAAACGGAAAGCCCGACAAGGCGCCGACGATCTTGAACTGCTCGGGCAACAAGGCCACGCTGATCAGCCCCACGGCCGCGGCCAGCAGCAGGCTGATCCACCAGGGCGAGCGCAGCAGCACCGCGAAGAGCGAGTTCTTCGCCATCTTCAGTTTCACGGGGCGCTCCCTTCAGCGGGCGAGTTCGGCGCGCATCGCGTCGATCACCGCCTTGTAGTCGGGTTTGCCGAAGATGGCGCTGCCGGCCACAAAGGTGTCGGCCCCGGCATCGGCCACACGCCGGATGTTGTCGACCTTGATGCCACCGTCCACCTCCAGCCGGATGTCGCGGCCGGTCTGGGCGATGAGCTTGCGCGCGCGCTCGATCTTGCGCAGCGCGCTGTCGATGAAACTCTGGCCGCCGAAGCCGGGGTTCACGCTCATGATCAACACCAGGTCGACCTTGTCGATCACGTACTCCAGCACGTCCAGCGGCGTGGCCGGGTTGAACACCAGACCGGCCTGCTTGCCCTCGGTCTTGATCAGCTGCAGCGTGCGGTCCACGTGCGCGCTGGCGTCGGGGTGGAAGCTCACCAGGTCGGCACCGGCCTGGCAGAAGGCCTGGGCCAGCGCATCCACGGGTTGCACCATCAGGTGCACGTCGATGGGCACGCTGCTGTGTTTGCGCAGCGCCTGGCACACCATCGGCCCGAAGGTGAGGTTGGGCACGTAGTGGTTGTCCATCACGTCGAAGTGGATCCAGTCGGCGCCGGCGGCGATCACGTTGCGCACCTCCTCGCCCAGGCGGGCAAAGTCGGCCGAAAGAATCGAAGGGGCAATGCGGTACATGGTCATCAGCACCTGCCGGGCCGCCCCAAAGGCGCTGAGCGCCCCCTCGGGGAGCAGTGAACGAAGTGAGCGTGGGGGCTTTTCATGTTCGGATTCTAGAATCCGGCGCATGAGCCGCCCCGAGTTCCGCTGCGAGGTTCGAGTGCAGTACCTGCCCGAACGTTCGAACCCGCCCGAGGGCCCTTACGGCTTCGCCTACACCGTCACCATCCGCAACACCGGCGACATCACCGCGCAGCTGGTGGCGCGGCACTGGATCGTCACCGACGCCCATGGCCAGCGCGAGGACGTGCGTGGCCTGGCGGTGGTCGGCCAGCAGCCGCTGCTCAAACCCGGCGAACAATTCGAGTACAGCAGCTGGACCCGGGTGGCCACACCCCACGGCCAGATGCGCGGCACGTTTTTCTGCATGACCGAAGACGCGCACGCCTTCGAGGCCGACATCCCCGCGTTCGAACTGGTCTTTCCGGGCCTTCTTCATTGAGCAAGGGACTGCCCCCAAGCTCACTCCGTTTGCGGCCCCCCGAGGGGGCGCGGTCGCCCTTGGGGCGGCCCGGCGAGCGACCATGACCTGGGACCTGACGGCGCTGCTGAACGCCGCCGACCCCCGCGCGCCGCAGGCCGAGCGCCACACCTGGCTGGTGCGCCTGATGGAGTGGCTGCGCCACGCCGCACCGCCGCAGGCCGGTGATGCGCCCGCGGCGGAGCCGCGCACGCCGATGGCATCGCTGCGGCTGCGCCACTTCCTGAACGTGCTGGACCGGCACCCCGAGCACCAGGCCCAGGTGCAGGCGGTCTTGCACGCCTTCTGGCGCGACGTGGACGCGGTGGCGCTGTTCGCCGACTTTGGCTTTGCGCCCCGCATGGCGCTGCGCAGCGAGGTGCTCAGCCGCATCCGCCAGCGTGTGCTGCCGCGCACGCCCGAGACCAACGACCTGGCCGAGCTGTTCCCGCTGCTGTTCGACCCCGCCGATGGCGGGTGGCTGGACGCGCTGGACGAGCCGCTGCGCGCACGCGCCGGCGCCTTGCTCGCCCCGCCGCCCGAGGCCCGCGACTGGCGCCGCACGATGCTGGACGCCTTGACCATCCTGGTCAGCGCGGTGCAGGCCACCGGCCACACCGGCGCGCTGCGCAAGCGCATGAGCCCGGCGCTGCGTGAAGCAGAACCCTTCCGCAAGCTGAGCACTGCGGCCGAGACCCTGCGTGTGGCACTCACCGACGGTGACCATGCCGGCGCGCTGCAGCAGGCGCAGTGGCTGCGTGCGCTGCTGGACAGCTGCGGCCAGGCCAACGACAGCATCACCAACCACCTGGAGGAGTTTGGCGTCTCGGTCGACATCGTCTTCGAGATGGACCAGATGCGTGGCCGCATCCGCCGCATCGAGCTGCTGCTGGAATGCCTGCTCGCGCCCGACCCCGGCCCGGCCCTGCAACGCCTGCTGCACGACCTGGTGCAGGTCGAGGCCGAGATGCTGGGCCTGCGCCGGCTGATGGCGCGCCACTATTCGCTGCTGGCGCGCCAGGTGGCCGAGCGCAACGCCGAAACCGGCGACCACTACATCACCCGCGACCGCGGCGAATACCGCACGATGCTGCGGCGCGCGGCCGGTGGCGGCCTGGTCATCGTGGGCACGACGTTTGCCAAGTTCGCCATCGGCGCGCTCGGCCTGTCGCTGTTCTGGAACGGCTTCTGGGCCGGCAGCAACTACGCGCTGAGCTTCGTCGTCATCATGCTGCTGCACTGGACGGTGGCCACCAAACAACCGGCGATGACAGCGCCGGCGATGGCGGCCACGCTGGGCCAGCTGCGGCATGCCCGGGCCGGCGCGGAGACCGACGCCGCGGTGGAGTCGTTTGTCGACCGGGTGGCGGCCTTGATCCGCTCACAGGCGGCCGGCATCTTCGGCAACCTGATGGTCTGCGGGCCACTGGTGCTGGCCGTGCAGCTGGCCAGCCAATGGCTGTTCGGCGCGCCGCTGGTGGGACCGGACACCGCCGACTACGTGCTGCACAGCCTCACGCTGCTGGGCCCCACCGTGCTGTTTGCGGCCTTCACCGGCGTGTTGCTGTTTTCCAGTTCGCTGATCGCCGGTTGGGTGGAAAACTGGTTTGTGTTCCAGCGCCTGGACAGCGCCATCGCGTGGAACCCGCGCATCGTCACCACACTGGGCGCAGCGCGTGCGCAGCGCTGGGCTGCCTGGTGGCGCAACAACATCTCGGGGTTGGCGGCCAACGTGTCGCTGGGCCTGATGCTGGGCCTGGTGCCCGCGCTGTTCGCGTTTTTCGGCCTGGGCATCGAGGTGCGGCACGTCACGCTGTCCACCGGGCAGATCGCCGCTGCGGCCGGCGCGCTGGGGCTGGACGTGCTGCACCAGCCGGCGTTCTGGTGGTGCCTGGCCGGCATCGCCGTCACCGGCGTGCTGAACCTCAGCGTCAGCTTCTGGTTTGCCTTCAAGGTGGCACTGCGTTCGCGTGGTGTGCGCGTGCAGGACCGGGCCCTGATCACCCACGCGATCTGGCGCCGTTTGCGCCGTGCGCCGCTGAGTTTCCTGTGGCCGCCGAAAGACCACGCTTGATCGATCCGGCCGCCATCCCGGCCGTGCTGCTGGGCCCGCGGGTGCGGCTGGAGGTGCCGCACGAAGGCCACGCCGAGGTTTTTCTGGCCGGCGTGCTGGCGTCGATGCCGGCGCTGCTGTACGTGGACTGGCGGCCCAGCAGCGAATGGGCGCTGCGCTTCTGCCGCGAAGACGCGCGCTGCATGGCCGCTGGCGAAGACCTGGCCTGGCAGGTGTTTGCACACGACGACGGCAGCTGGGTCGGCCGCATCGACGTGCACACCATCGACCACACCGCCGGCCGCGGCGAAATCGGCTACGTGGGCAACAGCGCACGTGCCGGCCAGGGCCTGATGCGCGAGGCCGCGCTGCTGGTCATCCAGACCTGCTGGGCATTGGGCCTGCAGCGCATCGAGGCCATGAGCGACGCGCGCAATGCCCGTGCGCTGCACTTCGCGCGCAGCCTGGGCATGGCGCAGGAAGGTGTGCTGCGCCGCCACGAGCGTGATCCGCAGGGGCAGCTGTGCGACGTGGTGATCTTCTCGGTGCTCAAGCCCGACACGGCCGGCTGATCCTGGTCATACTGCGGGCCCGACCCGAGGAGATGCCCATGACCCAGCTTCGTTTTGTCGGGGCCATCGCGGCCCTGTGTCTGTCCAGCACCGCCGCCCTGGCGCAGCAGGATTTCAGCAAGGTCGAAGTGCAGACGGTCAAGCTGACCGACAGCACCTACATGCTGGTGGGCGCAGGCGGCAACGTCGGCCTGTCGGTGGGCGAAGACGCGGTCTTCATGGTCGATGACCAGTTCGCGCCGATGGCGCCGAAGCTGAAGGCCGCCATCGCCAAGATCACGCCCAAGCCGGTGCAGTTCCTGCTGAACACCCACTTCCACTTCGACCACACCGGTGGCAACGAAGCCTTCGGCAAGGAATCGGCCGTGATCGTCGCGCACGACAACGTGCGCCGCCGCATGGCGGCCGACCAGCTGATCAGCTTCATCGGCGCGCGCCAGAACGCCTCGCCACGGGTGGCGCTGCCGGTGGTCACGGTGCCGGGTGAGATCCGGCTGCACCTGAACGGCGACGAGCTGCATGCCTTCCACGTGCCGGCGGCGCACACCGATGGCGACCTGATCGTGCACTTCGTCAAAAGCAAGGTCGTGCACATGGGCGACACCTACTTCAACGGCATGTACCCCTTCATTGACGCCTCCAGCGGCGGTCACCCCGACGGCGTGATCGCCGCCGCCGACCGCGTGCTGGCGCTGGCCGATGCGCAGACGCAGATCATCCCCGGCCACGGCCCGCTGGCGAAGAGGGCCGACTTGCAGGCCTACCGCGACATGCTGGCCACCGTGACGGCACGCATCAAGGCCGCGCGTGCCGCGGGCAAGAGCAACGAAGAGATCGCCGCCTCGGCGCCGGCCGCGGAGTTCGACGCCCAATGGGGCGGCGGTTTCATCAAGGCGCCGCAGTTCGTGCAGATGATGCTGGGGGCCATCCCGCGCTGAGCACCGCGGACGCTCAGCGTCGGCCGGCCCAGCGTTGTGTCTGCTGCCGCACCACCTCGGGCAGCAGGCGCTCTTCGGCCATCGTGCGGCGCACCCAGGCGGCGTCGTTGCCCAGGCCCGAGAGTTCGCTGCGCAGGAGGCGGATCGCGTTTTCCGCCTTCAGTTCGATGGCGTGGCCTTCCAGCCGCGTGAACAGCGCATCCACATCGTCCCGCAGCACACGCTGCTCACCCGTGCCGGGGTCGACAAACACGCCGTCCAGCCCGAAGCGGCAGGCCTGGAAGCGGTTGAAGGTGTAGGGCAGGTAATCGTCTTCGGCCGGCTCGAAGGGCCGCTCCAGCGTCATCCAGCGTGCCAGGCACTGGATGAAACCGGCCAGCGCCGCGGCCTTCTCGATGGTGAGCGGCGTGTCGATCACACGCACCTCGATCGTGCCGAACTCGGGCTTGGGCCGGATGTCCCAGTAGAAGTCCTTCATGCTCTTGACGACGCCGGTGCGCGCCATCTTGCCGAAGTAGGTGTCCAGGCCATCCCAGGTCTGCACAAAGGGCGCGCGGCCCGACAGCGGAAACGCAAACACCGAGTTCAGCCGCGCCGAGTGAAATCCGGTGTCCGTGCCCTGCACAAAAGGCGAGCTGGCCGACAGCGCGATCAGGTGCGGGATGTAGCGGCTCATGCCGTGCAGCAGGCGCAGCGCACCGTCGGCATCGGGGCAGCCGATGTGCACATGCTGGCCGAAGATGGTGAACTGTTTGGACAGGTAGCCGTAGAGCTCGCTGAGCTGCTGGAAGCGCGGTTTGTCGAAGATTCGGCGCTGGCTCCAGTCCTGGAACGGGTGCGTGCCACCGCCCGACAGCGCCAGGCCCAGGGTGTCGGCGCTGTGCACCAGCGCGTCGCGGATGGCGCCAAGCTGGCGCAGCGCATCGGCATGGTCCACGCAGATGTCCGTGGACAACTCGATCATGCTGTCGGTGATCTCGGGCACCACGTTGCCGGGGTGGCTGCGTTTTTTCAGCACACGCAGCAGGTCGGCCGCGCCGGGTGTGAGGTCGTAGTCGTGCCGGTTGACGATCTGCAGTTCGAGCTCCACCCCCAGCGTCAGCGGCTTCGATGTGGAGAAGGCTTCGAGCTTCATCGCGGCGCCCCCGGCGCCTGTTCGTGCGCCAGTTTGAGGCCGGCCTGAACGGCCAGCGGGCCCAGCAACTCCATCACCGCGATGGCGGTCAGGATCACCGGCGCCAGCGTGGCGGCCACCGCCGGGTGCGTGCTGGCGGTTTCACCGTACAGCAGCAGCGTGGTGCCGGAGATGGGCGCCAACGCCAGCGACAGGCCCAGGCCCTGGCGCTGCGACAGGCTGCTCACACGGGCCAGGGCCTGGACGGCGACCAGCTTGCCCAGGGCCCGCGCGGTCAGCAGCGCCAGCGCCGTGCCCAGGCCGGCCGCCACCAGCGCAGGCGACCAGGACGCGCCGACGATGACGAACAGCATCAGCACCAGCACACCGCCCGCGGTGCCGAAATGGCGCGGCCAGACCCGCGGCCGCTCGCTGCTGTGGCGCAGCAGCACGCCGGCCAGCAAGGGCAGCAGCAGCGTGGACAGGTTCAGCTGCGTGGCGATCAGCTGCGCCACAACGATCAGGCCCAACAGCAGCAGCACGGCGTTTTCGTGCCGCAGGTCCAGCCGGCGGGCCACCCAACCCACCAGGCGCGCCAGCACGGCCGCCAGACCCACCGATCCTGCAAAGGCCCACAGCGGCTGCGAGATGGCACGCACCCAGTCACCGGCCTGGTCCACATGCAACCAGCCGCTCAGCAGCTTGTGCGCCAGCACGCCGAACAAGGTGTTCAGTGCCGTCAGCACGATCAGCCGCTCCGTCACCTGGCCGGCGGCGCCCAGGTCGCCGGCCACGCGGCCCACCACGGCCGCCGACACCGGCACGACGATGGCCGCGCCAGTGAGGGCCACGGCCCAGTCGAAGCCGAAGGCGCGCAACACTGCGGCCACGGCGGCAAAACTCAGCAGCGACTCCAGCACGCCGGTGGCCAGCAGCCCCGGGTTGTCGCGCAACCAGGCCAGACGCACACGGCTGCCCAGCTCGAACAGCAGCACCCCCAGCGCAAGATCGACCACCCAGCGCAAGGCCACCGGCAACTGGCCGTTCTGCAGGCCGAAGCCCGCCGCCGCCAGCCCCATGCCGACGGCGCCGTACCCGACGATGCGTGGCACCGACAGCAAGCGCTGCACGGCCTCGCCCAGCAAGCCGCCCGCCACCAGGGCCAGGGCCAGCCAGAACAAGGGGCCTGGCGCCAGGGGCCAGGGATGAATCTGCAGAAAACCTGCCAGGTCGGCCAGCATGGGCGCCTCCGTGGGCGGGACGGCGGCGCCGAGCGGCTCAGCGCACGTCGTCGTCAGGGGGACGTTCGCCGCGGCGCCGACCCGAGAACATGGTCCACCACACGACGAACAGCAGCAACGCCAGCGCAGCCAGGGCCTCCAGCACAATCCACCACATGCTTCGAGTTCCTGTTTCTGGTGCCGCAGCAGTCAAGGCATCGATTTTAAGTGGCTCGATCCTGCTGACGGCCTGCATGGCCCTGCCGCCGGTGCCGGTACCGGCACCCCCAACGACCACGGTGCCCCCGCTTGTGGCAGACCCGCCGGCCCCGGACGGCCCGGTGCACAGTGTCGAACGTCCACGCGCCGTCTGGGTGCCCACCGCCTGGCAGGACCTGCCGGGCTTCGACGCCGACCCGCTGCGCGCCGCCTGGCCCGCACTGCTGGCCGGCTGCGCGCGCCCCGCACGCGGATGGGCCGACGTCTGCGCCCGCGTGCTGCTGGAACCGCCCACCGACGACGCCGGTGTGCGCAACTTCCTGCAGGCCTGGTTGCAGCCTTTTGCCGTGCGCAGCCTGGACGGCCGAGAGCAAGGCCTGATCACCGGTTATTACGAACCTTTCATCGAAGCACGCCGGCAACGCGACGCCCGCCACACCACACCGCTGTACGCGCTGCCGGCCGCGCTGCAGGACCGGCGCGAGCCCTGGTTCACGCGCCGCCAGATGCAAAGCGCAGCACCGGCACAGGCTGCCCTGGCCGGCCGCGAGATCGCCTGGGTGGCCGACCCGCTGGACGCGCTGGTGCTGCAGATCCAGGGCTCCGGCCGGCTGCGCATCACCGAAACCGATGGCCGCGCCGCCACGGTGCGCCTGGCCTATGCCGGCCACAACGGCCATGCCTACCGCTCGGTGGGCCGCTGGCTGATCGAGCAGGGCGAGCTGACAGCCGACAGCGCCTCCTGGCCCGCCATCAAGGCCTGGGCCCGCACCAACCCGCAGCGCCTGGACGAGATGCTCTGGGCCAACCCGCGTGTGGTCTTCTTCAAGGAGGAGCCGCTGCCCGACCCGGAGGCCGGCCCACGCGGTGCGATGGGCGTGCCGCTGACCCCGGGCCGCTCGATCGCGGTGGACCCGCAGAGCATCCCTTACGGCGCCTGGGTCTGGCTGGACACGACCGAGCCACTCTCGGCCACGCCGTTGCAGCGCCTGGTGACGGCGCAGGACACCGGCAGCGCCATCGTCGGCGCGGTGCGGGCAGACTTTTTCTGGGGCTGGGGCGAGGTGGCCGAAGCCCAGGCCGGGCGCATGAAACAGCCGCTGCGGATGTGGGTGTTGTGGCCGCGGGGGCAGGCCCCGGGCTAGGAGCTGCGCGGCTTCTGCCGCGCAGCTCCTAGCCGGCGGCTATACGCACGGCTCCCCCGAACCCCCTCCGCGAGGGGGCTCCAGTGTGTTGGACCGCACCCTCCTGCCTCCCTCCAGGAGGGAGGCTCCAGTCAGTCTGACGAGTGCTTTGGCGGTCAATCGTGCGCACGACCCTGCCACGCAGGCACCGCACCAACCGACGTCAGCAGCTGCCCGGGTCAGGCCACGACGACGCGGTTGCGGCCCTGGGCCTTGGCTTCGTAGAGTGCCTTGTCGGCGCGCTCCAGCGTTTGCGCCACCGATTCGCCCGCGTGGTGCTCGGCCAGGCCGGCAGACAGGGTGATGGCCGCGGGCCCGGCCTCGAGCTCGAAGCGCAGTTGCAGCACCCGCTCGCGCAGGCGCTCCACACCGCCGCGGGCCAGCGGGGCACGTGAGTCGCACAACATCATCACGAACTCTTCGCCGCCCCAGCGCGCCAGCACGTCCGACAGCCGCATCACGGCCTGCATCTCGCGCGAGGTGGTGCGCAGCACCTCGTCGCCGCCGGCATGGCCATGGCGGTCGTTGATGTGCTTGAAGTGGTCGAGGTCCAGCAGCGCCAGGCAGAAGGTGTGGCCGCTGCGCACGCAGCGCCGGTGCTCCTGCTCCATCAGCTCCAGCATGTGGCGGCGGTTCACCAGGCCGGTGAGTGCGTCGCGTGTGGCCATCTCCTGGATGCGGGCCACGGCCTGGGCCAGATCGGCCTTCTGGCGCCGCAGCCGCTCGCGCATGCGGCTCAGCCGGCCGGCCAGCATCGACATCGCCGGCATCATCGTGGCCACCATCAGGAAGTGACCCAGCTCCACGCGCGGGGTGTAGACCTCGGGCCGCCACCAGGCCATCAGCGCCATCACGGCACCGAACAGCCCCACGGCAAAAGCCCCGACGGCGTGCACCTCGCGCGGCCGCAGCTGAAAGAGGCCAAACGCCAGGATCACCATCACGATGGGGAACACGCCGCCCCGGCCCTCGCCCACCAGCGCATAGGCCACGGCGCCGCTGGTGATGGCGTAGAGCATCTGCGCCAGCGTGAGCGAGGGGTCGCGCTGGCGGCGCGACCAGCCACTGCGGATGAGCACAAAAAACACCGCCATGCCGGCCAGCGAGGCCACGGTCCAGGCCCAGACCGCCGCCGCCGGCGCGCTGCCCACGGCCACGAAGTAGTGCATCGCCACCACACCGGTGGCCATCAGCAACATCGCCAGGCCGGCTTGCGCCAGGCGCAGGCGCTGCACCGGGTCGGTGGTCAACACCACGTCGGCGACGCGGCGGTTCAGGGGCGAGCTCAGGGGTGTCATCGACATCGTGGGGTGTCGAGGGTACTCCCTGTTGCTTTCAACCGGCACCACCGGTTTGAACCCCCAGGTGCCCCAGCGGCAACAATGCACCCGCCTTGACCTCTCCGAGCGAGAAGCTGGTGTGGATGTCCTTCACGTTGGGCAGGCCCAGCAGCGTGTCCACGGAAAACCGCGCGTACGCGTCCAGGTCGGTCGCCATCACCTGCAGCTCGAAGGTGCCGGCACCGCTGATGTAGTGGCAGGCGATGACCTCGGGCAAGGCCCGGATCAGGTCCTCCAGCGCACGCATCGAATCGCCGCCGCTGCGTTCGGTGTCCACACGCACAAAGGCCAGCACACCCAGGCCGATGCGGCGGCGGTCGATCTCGGCGCGGTAGCCGGTGATGTAGGCCTGCTCCTCCAGCCAGCGCACCCGCCGCCAGGTGGGCGCGGCCGACAGGCCGATGCGCTGCGCCAGCTCGGTGTTCGACAGGCGCGCGTCTTGCTGCAGCGCGCGCAGGATGGCGATGTCGTAGCGGTCCAGCGCCGCACCATGGGCCTCGGCCGACTCTGGCGGCGCCGGCTCATGGGTTTTCCCTGATATGGGCTTCTTGAGCATGATGAAATCTTCCGGGACGGAGTCTGAGCAAGATCCTTGCTTTCAGTGTGCCTGCGCGGGCATCAAAAGAAAAGACATCGCGGCATCGCTTGCCTACACTTTCGCCACCGCCTGCTGGAGCCGCCGCCCATGAATGCCCCCCTGCCCGACGCCATCCGCCGCGCCCTGGAAAGTGTCACGCTCGACGACAAGTACACCTTGCCCCAGGGCCGTGCCTTCATGAGCGGTGTGCAGGCCCTGGTGCGCCTGCCGATGCTGCAGCGCCAGCGCGACGTGCTGGCCGGGCTGAACACCGGCGGCTTCATCAGCGGCTACCGCGGCAGCCCGCTGGGCGGCTATGACCAGGCCCTGTGGGCCGCGCGCAAACACCTGGCCGAGCAGCACATCGTCTTCCAGCCGGGTGTGAACGAAGAACTCGGCGCCACCGCGGTGTGGGGCACGCAGCAGCTGGACCTGTACCCGCAGGAGAAGAAGTTCGACGGTGTGTTCGGCATCTGGTACGGCAAGGGCCCGGGTGTGGACCGCTGCTCCGATGTGTTCAAACACGCCAACATGGCGGGCACGTCCAAACACGGCGGCGTGATCGCCATCGCCGGTGACGACCATGTGGCCAAGAGCAGCACGGCGCCGCACCAGAGCGACCACATCTTCAAGGCCTGCGGGCTGCCGGTGTTTTTTCCGTCCAGCGTGCAGGACATCCTGGACATGGGGCTGCACGCCTTTGCGATGAGCCGCTTCTCCGGCGTGTGGAGCGGCATGAAGACCATCCAGGAGGTGGTCGAGTCGGCGTCTTCGGTTGTCGTCGACCCGGGCCGCGTGAAGATCATCCTGCCCGAAGACTTCATCATGCCGCCGGGTGGCCTGCACATCCGCTGGCCCGACCAGCCGCTGGAGCAGGAAGCGCGGCTGATGGACTACAAGTGGTACGCCGCGCTGGCCTATGTGCGCGCCAACCGGCTCAACCACAACGTGGTGGAAAGCCCGAACGACCGCTTCGGCCTGATCGCCAGCGGCAAGGCCTACAACGACATGCGCCAGGCACTGCACGACCTGGGCCTGGACGACAGCACCTGCCGCAGCCTGGGCGTCCGCGTGCACAAGGTCAACGTGGTCTGGCCGCTGGAAGCGACGATCACACGCGACTTTGCGCAGGGGCTGCAGGAGATCCTGGTGGTCGAAGAAAAACGCCAGGTCATCGAGTACCAGTTGAAGGAAGAGCTCTACAACTGGCGCCCCGATGTGCGCCCGAACGTGCTGGGCAAGTTCGAGGAGCCGGACGGCGACAACACCGGCGGCGAATGGAGCATGCCCAACCCCAGCGAAAACTGGCTGCTGCGCGCCAAGGCCGACCTGACGCCGGCCATCATCGCCAAGGCCAT
>JADMJD010000108.1 GCA_018780805.1 Rubrivivax sp.
CGCGCCGGTGAACAAGGCCGCGGTTTTGCGGTGGTGGCCAGCGAAGTGCGCAGCCTGGCGCAGCGCAGCGCCGAAGCCGCCAAGGAGATCAAGGCCTTGATCGGCACCAGCGTCGACAAGGTCGAAACCGGCAGCCGCCTGGTTGGCGAAGCCGGCAGCACGATGACCGAGATCGTGGCCAGCGTGCGCCGCGTGACCGACATCATCGGCGAGATCAGCGCCGCTGCGGTGGAACAGAACAGCGGCATCGGCCTGGTCAACACCGCCGTGGCCGAACTCGACCGCATGACACAGCAGAACGCCGCCCTGGTGGAAGAGTCCGCCGCAGCGGCAGAGAGCCTGAAAGACCAGGCCGCCAGCCTGGCGCAGGCCGTCAGCGTGTTCCGCACGCCCGCCTGACAAGAACAACCCGCATCGCCATCTTCCGGAGACCTGCCATGAGCCTGTTCCACGACAACGACCGCATCATGCTGGGGGCCGTCGCCGCCCTGGGCGCGGGCTCTCTGGCCTATGCCAGTGTGTACGGCAGCTTCGGCCTGGTGGCCGGCCTGGCGGTGCTGCTGGGCGGTCTGGCCGCCGTGGTGGCCAGCGCGTCGCGCGGCGGCACCGGCAGCCAGATCGGTCTGCCGGTGCTGGGCATGGGCATGGTGGCCCTGCTGATCCACGCCGCACGTGGCCAGGCCGAGGCGCATTTCGCGGTGTTTGCCTTCCTGGCCGTGACCATCGTCTACCGGCACTGGGGGCCGGTGCTGGCGGGGGCTGGCGCCATCGCCGTGCACCACCTCAGCTTCAACTACTTCCAGCAGTGGGGCTGGGGGCCGGTGTGTTTCACCGAGCCGGGCCTGGGCCGCGTGATCGAACATGCCACCTACGTGGTGGTCGAAGCGGGCATCCTGGTGCTGATGGCGCAGCGGGCACGGGCTGATTTCCGCGCCGGCGAACAGCTCAGCCAGTTGGCAGACCGCCTGGTGGGCGACGACGGCACGGTGGACTTCCAGGCCCTGCGCCAGGCCGCCGACGGCCCGCTGGCACCCGCCACCCAGCAGATGCACGCGGCGCTGCAGCGTGTGGAAGCCTCCATCGCCAGCGTACGCGCCGGTGCCGAGGCCATCCACACCGCCAGCACCGAGATCGCCAGCGGCAACCTGGACCTGTCCAACCGCACCGAGCAAACCGCCGGCCGCCTGCAGGAAACCGCCAGCGCGATGGAGCAGATCACCAGCACCGTGCGCCACTCCAGCGGCTCGGCCGCGCAGGCCAACCAGCTGGCGATCACGGCGTCCACCGTGGCGCAACGGGGCGGTGCCGTGGTGGCCCAGGTCGTCACGACCATGGACGAGATCAACCACAGCAGCAAGAAGATCGCCGACATCATCGGCACCATCGACGGCATCGCTTTCCAGACCAACATCCTGGCGCTGAACGCCGCGGTGGAAGCGGCGCGGGCCGGTGAACAAGGCCGCGGTTTTGCGGTGGTGGCCAGCGAGGTGCGCAGCCTGGCGCAGCGCAGCGCGGCCGCGGCACGCGAGATCAAGGCGCTCATCGGCACCAGCGTGGACAAGGTGTCCGCCGGCAGCCAGCTGGTGGCCGACGCCGGTGCCACGATGGACGAGATCGTGGCCAGCGTGCAGCGTGTGACGGCCATCATCGGCGAGATCTCCACCTCGGCCGGCGAGCAGAACACCGGCCTGGACCGGGTCAACCAGGCCGTGTCCGAGTTGGACCGCATGACCCAGCAGAACGCCGCGCTGGTGGAAGAGTCCAGCGCCGCCACCCAGAGCCTGAAGGACCAGGCCGACCGCCTGTCCACGGCCGTCAGCAACTTCCGCCTGCAGGGCGCCTGATCCCACCACCATGTTGCAGAACCTCACCATCGGCAAGCGCCTGACGCTGGCTTTCGGCACCCTGGTGCTGATGTCGATCGGCCTCGTGGCCGTGGCCGCCTTCGGCCTGAACGTGGCACAACAGGCCCTGGGCGGCATCACCGGCCGCCTGATCCCGGCCACCGCCATCACCGCCACCGGCAAGGCCAAACTGCTGGAGAGCCGGGCCGCCCACATCAGCCTGGTGGCCGCCACCGGCCACGCCGCGGCGGTGCAGGCCAGCAAGGCGGAATGGGACGCAGCACAGCAGGGCCTGGACAAGGCCATCGCCGACTACGCGCCCTATGCCACGTCGCCGGAGCTGAAGAGCAAGCTGGACGAGTTCCGCAACAACGTCGTGGTCTACCGCAGCGCGGTGCAACCGGTGGCCGCCAAGCTGCTGGAAGGCGGTTACACCAGCGTGGCCGAAGCGGCCGCGGCGATGCAGGCGGCCAAAACCGGCTACCAGCCGCTGATCGATGCCCTGGCCACGATAGAAACCGACCTGAACACCCGTGGCCAGGCCGTCTTCAAGAAAGTGGACGAAGCCGTCAGCGGCATCTTCGTGGTGCTGATCGGCCTGTGTGTGCTGTGCACCGCGGCCGCGGCGGTGCTGGGCTGGCGCATCACGCGCTCCATCGTGGCGCCGGTGCTGGAAGCCTCGGCGTTTGCCGACCGCATGGCCGCGGGCGATCTGAGCCGGGCACCGCAGGCCACCGGCCGCGACGAGATCGCGCAGATGGTGCAGGTGCTGGGCCGCATGCAGCAGTCGCTGGGTGGCATCGTGGGCCAGGTGCGCGGTGCGGCCGACAGCATCCAGGTCGCCAGCAGCGAAGTGGCCAGCGGCAACGCCGACCTGTCCACACGCACCGAACAGACGGCGAGCAACCTGCAGCAGACGGCCAGCTCGATGACGCAGCTCACCGGCA
>JADMJD010000044.1 GCA_018780805.1 Rubrivivax sp.
TGGGCGAGCAGCGCAGAGCAGTCCGGCCGCAGGCCGGACCGCGGGTTCAGCCCGGTCCACCGGCCCCGCCACCGGCCGGGCGTGCGGTCTCTGCACGCGAACGCACGCAGCCAGAACGAACGTCCGCAAAGAGCCGGTAGCGGACGGCGCGCAAACTGTGGACGCCGCCTGACATGGCCCGCGGACGCGCTGCCACCTACGACGACCAGCGCAGCCTGATCCTGCAGCGCGCGGCCGAGCTGTTTGCGCGCTCGGGGTATGTGGCCACGTCGATGAACCAGGTGGCCGAGGCTTGCGGCTTCAGCAAGCCCACGCTGTACCACTACTTCCGCGACAAGGACGCGCTGCTCGCCAGCATCTGCGACGAACACGTGCTGCGCCTGCATGCGATGGCCAGCGAGGTGCTGGCCGCACCGCTGCCGCCACGCCAGATGCTGCGAGAACTGATCACCCGCATCCTGGAAGAATACGCAGACGCCCAGCACGCGCACCGCGTGCTGACCGAAGACGTGCGCTTCCTCGGCGCTGCCGACCAGGCCCGCATCCTGGGCCGCGAGCGCGAGGTGGTGGCGGCCTTCGCGCAGGTGGTGGCCGCGATCCGGCCCGACCTGCACGCGGCGGCGCTGGACAAACCCCTCACGATGCTGCTGTTCGGCATGATCAACTGGATGTTCACCTGGCTGCGGCCCGGTGGTGAGCTGACCCACGCGACGATGGCCCCGTTGGTGGCCGACCTCTTCATCGGCGGCCTGGCCGCCGTGCACCCCGCACCCGAGACCCTGACCACATGAACACCCTGCAAAGTTACATCGGCGGCCGCTGGATCGGCGCCACCCCGGCCCAGACCCTGAAGAGCGCCATCAACGGCCGCCCCGTGGCCGCCACGCACGCCGAGGCGCTGGACTTCGCCGAGGCCGTGCAGTACGCGCGCCGCGTTGGTGGCCCGGCGCTGATGAAGACCGACTTCCAGCAGCGTGCCGGCATCCTGAAGGCGCTGGCCAAGCTGCTGATCGAGAAGAAGGAGCAGCTTTATGCGATCTCGGCCCACACCGGCGCCACGCGGGCCGACAGCTGGGTGGACATCGAAGGCGGCAGCGGCACGCTGTTTGCGTACGCCGGTGTCGGCAGCAACGAGCTGCCGTCGGGCAACCTGGTGCACGAAGGCCCGGCGATGCCGCTGGGCAAGACGGGTGTGTTCGCCGGCACCCACATCCTGGTGCCACGCGGCGGCGTGGCAGTGCACATCAACGCCTTCAACTTTCCGGTCTGGGGCCTGCTGGAAAAGTTTGCACCCACCTTCCTGGCGGGCATGCCCTGCATCGGCAAACCGGCCACCGCCACCAGCTACCTGACGGAAGCCGCCGTGCGCATCATGCTGGACAGCGGCCTGCTGCCCGAGGGTGCGCTGCAACTCGTGATCGGCGGCACCGGTGACCTGCTGGACCGGCTGGAAGGCCCGGACATCGTCACCTTCACCGGCAGCGCCGACACCGCGGCCAAGCTGCGCGTGCAGCCCAACCTGATCCGTAACTCGGTGCCTTTCAACGCCGAGGCCGACAGCCTGAACTGCGCGATCCTCGCGCCCGACGTGACGCCCGACGACCCCGAGTTCGATCTGTTCATCAAGGAGGTCGCGCGCGAGATCACCGTCAAGGCCGGCCAGAAGTGCACCGCCATCCGGCGCGCCATCGTGCCGCGCCAGCACCTGGACGCGGTGGCCAGCGCGCTGCGCAGCCGCCTGGCCAAGACCACCGTGGGCGACCCGGCAGTGGAAGGCGTGCGCATGGGCGCGCTGGCCTCCAAGGACCAGCAGCGCGACGTGGCCGAACGGGTGGCCCAGCTGCTGCAAGGCGCCGAGCTGGTCTACGGCGAACGCGACGGTTTTGCGCCGCTGGGCGAAGGCACGGGCGACGGCGCGTTTTTCTGCCCCACGCTGCTGCTGGCGCGCCAGCCGCTGGACAGCGCTGCGCACGACATCGAGGCTTTCGGCCCCGTGAGCACGCTGATGCCGTACGATGATCTGGACGAAGCGCTGGCGCTGGCCGCACGCGGCAAGGGCAGCCTGGTCGGCACGCTGGTGACCAAGACCCCGGCCATCGCCGCGCGCGCCATCCCGCTGGCGGCAGCCCACCATGGGCGTTTGCTGGTGCTGGACCGCGAGGCCGCGCCGGAATCGACCGGCCACGGCAGCCCGCTGCCGCTGCTCAAGCACGGCGGCCCGGGCCGGGCCGGCGGCGGCGAAGAGCTGGGTGGCCTGCGCGCCGTCAAACACTACCTGCAGCGGGCCGCGCTGCAGGGCTCGCCGACGATGCTGGCGGCCGTGACCGGCGAGTACGTGCGCGGTGCCCAGCGCATTCAGACCGACGTGCACCCCTTCCGGCGCCACTTCGAAGACCTGCAGATCGGCGAGAGCCTGCTCACGCACCGCCGCACCGTCACCGAGGCCGACATCGTCGCCTTCGGCGGCATCAGCGGCGACTATTTCTACATGCACTTCGACGAGCTGGCAGCCAAGGAATCGGCCTTCGGCCAGCGCATCGCGCACGGGTACTTTGTGCTGTCGGCGGCGGCCGGCCTGTTCGTGTCGCCCGCGCCCGGCCCGGTGCTGGCCAACTACGGGCTGGACACGCTGCGCTTCGTCAAACCCGTGGCCATCGGCGACACCATCCAGGCGCGGCTGACGGCCAAGCGCAAGGTGGACCGCCAGAAGAAGGGCGCCGACGGCGTGGCACAAGGCGTGGTGGCCTGGGACGTGGAGGTCACGAACCAGCAGGGCGAACTGGTCGCCAGCTACGACATCCTGACGCTGGTGGCCAAACGCGGCTGATCGGGGGCTGATCCCGGCGCCGCCCCGCGCAGGGCGTGGACAATGCCGGCATGTTTGGCCCCCACGCTCACTTCGTTCGCTGCCCTCCGGGGCGTTCAGCGCCCTCGGGGCGGCCCGACGGGCGCTGATGCCGTCCACGGTCAACGCCGGGGCGCCCGCAGCCCCGGTGGCTGAACGCGGGTGAACACCGCCCCACGAGACGCCGTGCGGCCGCTGAGCCGCCGCCAGCGACACTGGTTGCGCCAGCGCCGCCGCCGCCGGCAACTGCTGGCGGCTGTGGGGCCGGCGCTGGTGCTGCACGTGTTGCTGCTGAGCTTCACGTTCGGTGGGCAGCCGCCCGGTGCGGTGGTGCCGGCGATGCGGGTGCGGCTGGTGCAGGTGGCGGCCCCGGCCCCAGCGCCACGTGAACCCGATCTGCCCGCATGGGCGGCCACACGGCCCACGGAGCCACCGGCCGTGCCCAGGCCGTCGCCGCCGGTGCCCGCGGTCGCGCCTGCCACTGCACCCGCCCCCGCCCCCGCGCCCGTGCCCGTGCCCGTGCTCGAACTCGCACCAGCACCGGCACCAGCACCGGCACGGGCACCGGCACCAGCGCCAGCGCCAGCGCCAGCGCCAGCGCCAGCGCCAGCGGCGCCGGTGCTCGCCGTGAACAGACCCGACGCGCCCACCTGGACGGTGCCGCCCGCTGGGCCTGCACCGGCAGCGCCTGTGCCGATGTCTATGCCCGTGCCCGTGCCCGTGCCCGTGCCCGTGCCCGTGCCCGTGCCCGCACCTGTCAACGTCCCGGCGCCGACGCCGGTGCCGGTGCCGGTCCCGGTCCCGGTCCTCACACCGGCCCCTGCGCCCGTGCTCGCTGCCGCACCGGCGGCGTCCACACCGCAGCAGTTGGCCCAGGCCGAGGCCCAGGCCGAAGCCCAGCGGTTGGCAGCGGCTGCGCGGCTGGAGGCCGAACGCCGCGCCGCCGCCCAAGCCGCTGCCGCTGAAGCCGATTCCAGGGCCGAGGCCCAGCGCCAGGCCGCCGCGCGCCAGCTGGAGGCGGCGCGTTTGCAGCAGGAAGCCACCGCCCGCGCCGCGAGAGAAGCCCAGGCCGCGCAGGCCGCACAACTGGCGGCGCAACTGGCGGCGCAACTGGCGGCGCAACAGGCGGCGCAACAAGCAGCACATCAGGCAGCACAACAAGCCGCCGCACAAGCCGTCGCTCAGGCAGCCGCCCAAGCCGCCGCCCAAGCCGCACAAGCCGCCGCCCAAGAGGCCGCACGCGCCCGCGCCGCCGCGGCAGCGGTACCGCCAGCCCCCACCGCCGAAGAACGGCGCGAGGCCCGCCTGCGCGCCATCGGCCGCCAGCTCGACGAAGAAGCTGCGCAGCGCCAGGCCGCGGCGGATGCGCGGCCCTCGGCCTTCAGCAGCCTGCGCCGCGGCCGGCTCTTTGGCCGCACCGACCCGAACACCGAGCTGGTGCTTTACGCCGAAGCCCTGGCGCGCCGCATCCAGCTCAACACCGGTGTGGACAGGGTGCAGGCCATCGCGCAGCGCCCCCACACCGCCCCCCTGGTGACGCTGGCGATCCGACGCGACGGCACACTGGAGTCCATCAGCTTTGTGGTCGGCAGCGGGGTGCCCGAGGTCGACGAGGCCGTGCGCCGCATCGTGTTGAGCGCGGCCCCGTTCCCGGCGTTTTCAGCGGCGCTGGCGCGTGACTACGACGTGGTGGAGATCCGCCGCACCTGGCGCTTCGACTCAGCGGTCCGGCTCGACTGAACCCCCGCCGCAGGCCGCTTCAGCCCTGTGGCCGGCGCACTGCACGCAGCTGGCCGCTGCCCCCGCCGCCACAGTAGAACAGCTCGGCGCCGTCCGATTCCAGCCCGCTCACACCCGTGCCGGCGGGCAGCACCAGCCGCTGCTGCACGGCGCCGCTGGCGGGGTCGATCTGGCGCAGTTCGCTCTCGTCGCCTTCCCAGGTGCCGTGCCACAGCTCGCCGTCGACCCAGGTCACGCCGGTGACGAAGCGGTTGCTCTCGATGGTGCGCAGCACCGCGCCGGTGGCGGGGTCGATGCGGTGGATCTTGCGGTCGCGGTACTGCCCCACCCACAGGCTGCCTTCTGCCCAGGCCAGGCCGGAATCGCCGCCCTGGCCCGGTGCCGGGATGCTGGCCAGCACCTGTCCGCTGGCTGGGTCGATCTTGTGGATGCGCGCTTCGGCGATCTGGTAAAGGTGCGTGCCGTCGAAGGCGCAGCCGGCGTCGCAGACCACGTCCAGCGTGCGTGCCACCTGGCCGCTGGCGGGCTCGATGGCCAGCAGCCGGGTGCCGGTGGCGGCCCAGACATGGGTGCCGTCGTGCGTGACGCCGTGCACCGCCGCCGCGCCGGGGAAGGGGCCGTACACCCGCTCGATGCAGGCCGGTGCGGTCAGCACCTGGGCCGGTTGTGCAGGGATGCCCACGCTGTGCTTGATGTCCATCTGCTGCGGTCACTTTCAATGTGCTGTGTTGCGGCGCCCAAACCGGCGCCGTGTGGGCACTCTAGGCAAACGGCAGCGTGGCAGGGAGTAACAAGACTGTCGTGAATTCCGAGTGGCTGCCCGTCAGCGGTGCACTCACCCAGCGCTGCACGCGGCCCTGGCCGATGCTGCGCACCCGGCCCGTGGTCTGCAGGTCGGCCAGGGCCCGCTGCACGTTGCGCTGGCTCTCGCCCAGGGCCAGCGCCAGGGCCGAGGTGGACCAGGCCGCGCCATCGGCCAGCAGCGCCTGCAGGGCTGCGGCGTCGCCGTCGATCGGCGGCTGCAGCAGCAGCACCTGCTGCGCGCCGCTGGGCACCAGCCCAAAACCGCGTGCACTGGCGTCGATGCGGGCCAACGGCGCCAGCAGCTGGCGCAGCCGGCTCATTTCCACCCGCAGACGTGCACGGTGGCTGTCGTCGGCCCGGGTGGTGCGAAACACCCGCGCGATCAAGGTCTGCCGGTCCACATCACCCGGCCAGGCTTCGGCCAGCACCTGCAACAACGCCAGCAGCACGGGCCGCCGCGCCAGCGTGTGCGTGGCCGTGCCGCAGCGCAGCCCGCGCCGGCAGAGGTCTATCACCAGCGCGCCCGAGTCCAGCAGCGCCGCCACCTCGGCCAGGGTCAGCGGGGTCTGGGTGCCGGCCTGCCAGCGGCGTGCGGCAGGGCGTTGCAGCGTGGCCAGGAGTTCGGCCACCTCGGCCTGCAGCGCCGGCACCTGTGCCCGAACGGCCGCGGCCTGCGCCCGTTGCAATGCCGCGTGTGCGCCGCGCACGTCGAGCCTGCGCAGCGCGATCTCTGCCGTGGCCAGCTCGGCCACCACCACCAGCGCCGGGGTGGCCAGGTCCTGCACCGCCAGGGCTGCGCTGGCGGCCGCGGCTTCGTCGATGCGGCCCAGCAGCAGCAGGCGGCGCAGCGCGATCTGCCGTGCGTGGGTGGCGTTGGCCCGGTCGCCGCGTGCTGCCAGCGCGGCGGCCGCAGCCGCCAGCGTGTGCGGGTGGCCACCCAGCTCGCGCTGGGCCAGGGCCACCTCGGCCTCGGCCACCACGCAGCGGGCCTGGGCCAGCGCTTCGTGGGGGCCGAAACCACGCGCGGCGCGCCGCAGCAGCGCACGTGCGTCGGCCAGCTCGCCCAGTTGCGCGAGTGCGATGCCGCGCAAGGCCAGGGCCGGCGGGTCGTCGCGCAGCGCCACACATTTCAACGCGGCCAGCGGGTCCCCGGTGGCCAGGGCGCGGCCGGCGGCGGTGATCAGGGCGTCCATGGGCGCGCGTGGACCTGGCAGGTCACAACAGCACCCGGTTGATGGGGTTGCTGCGCAGGAAGCTGTCACGCCATTCGGCCGGCACATTGGGCAAGGCCACGTCCCTGATCCAGCAACGCGCGTCGTCCAGGCAGGTGGTGGCCCCCGGCACATCACCCGCGCGCGCCAACGCCTGCGCCAGGATCTGCCAGGCCTCCGGCAGGTAGGTGGACACATGCAGGCCGTCACCCAGCGTCGGACGCAGCGTGCGGGCCAATGCAACTGCCGTCTCGACGGCCAGGGCGTCGTCCAGCTCGTGGAGGCGGTGAATCCGGCGCAGCGCGGCGGTGCGTGCGGCGCCGGGCATGCCGGCTTCTTCGTACAGCCCCTGCACCTGTGCCATCTGCTGCGCCACGTCGGCCGGGTCGCCCTGGCGTGACCATTCCAGCCATGGCGACTGCGACAAGGGGGCCTGCCAATGTTCAAGCCGCATCGGGCCCACAGGCGCCATCGCGGCATGTGGCGGCTGCCGGTCGATCACGGCGGCCCGGGCCCTGGCCCAGCACAGTTGTGTGCGGATGGCCTCGGGCCAGGGGGTGTCGTCCGGGCCCAGCGTGGCGAGTGCCTGTTGTGCGTTGCCCAGCAGCAACCACAGGTGGCTCAGCGCCAGTTGGACCTTGATGCGTGTCGGTGCGGGCGCGTCGGCCCCGAGCCGGTGGGCGGCCGAGAGCAGGTCGAGCGCCTCGGCGAACCGGCCTGCATAGACCAGCGCACTGCCCAGGGCCGCGGCATTGAGCATCACGAGGGGGTTGCTGGTGTCGGCCTGCATGTCCAGCAGGCGTTGGCGCGCGCGCTGGGCGATGGGCAGTGCCACCGCCGGCTGACCGGCCAGCAGGACCAGGGTGGCCAGGTTGCCCTCCACCTGGCCGGCGCTGGCGGCATCGCCGGCCGCTTCGAAATCCTCCAGCAGTGTGCGGCATTGGGTGATGGCGTCACCGATTCGGCCTGCTTCGTAGAAGACGTACGCCAGGTCTGACCGGCGCTCCTGGGCCTTGCGCAGCTGCCCCAGCGCCTGCGCCAGGTCCACCGCCTGGCGGCAGGCCTCGATGGCCTCTTCATGGCGGCCCATCTGCACCAGTGCCATGCCCTGCAGGTTCAGCGCATCGCCGCGCAAGTGCACAAACGCGCCGGCCAGCGCCACGGCACGGGCGGCCTTGTCCAGCAGCGCGGGGCCACGATCAAAACGGGTGATGGCCACATGGGCATCGGCGATGGCCACCCGGGCATGCTGCTCCGGCTCGCGGGCCAGCGCTGCCAGCCGGCCCACCAGCTGCGCGGATTCGGCCGGCGAGAGCCGGTCGCAGTTGGCGTCGAAGTTGTCGAGCACCGCCTCGAACTCGGCAGCGCGGTCATCGGCACGGCGGCTGCAGGTGGCCGCCTGTTCGAACAGCTGCTGCGATTCCGGCAGGCGGCCGGCGTCCCGCGCCCGGTGCCCCGCCGCGCGGTAGGCCAGCGCCGCTTCCGGCCAGCGTTGTGCCACGGCCCAGTGGTGGCCGATGCTGGCGCGCGGCACACGTGCATCGCGGGCCAGCGTGGCGGCCGCGACCGCATGCCAATGGTGCAGCTCTTCCGGCGCCAGGCTGTCCAGCACCGCGCTGCGCATCAGCTCGTGCACAAACTGGCCGTCGCGCAGAACCCCATGGGCTTCCAGCGCGGCGGCCATGGCCATGGACTCCGCGGCCGTGCGGTCCAGTGCCGTTGATGCACGGTGCACGTCAACACCCAGCACCGCGGTGAGCCGCAGCAGGGGCTGCGCAAACGCCGGCACGGCCAGCACCCGCCGCTGCAGCAGGGGGGCTGCGCTGGAGGGCATGGGCAGCGTGGCCCAGGGTGTGTTGCCCGGTTGCAGCGCCAGTTCCTTCAGCGTTTCCAGCACCAGGTAGGGCTGGCCACCGGCGTGGGCGTACAGCGCATCCACCGCCACCCGGGCCGGCCCGTGGGCCAGGTCCAGTGTCTCCACCAGGCGCGCCAGGTCGTCCGCCGTCAGCGGTTGCAGGTCCACCAGCTGCGGCCGGGCGGAATCCGTCAGCCAATCCTGCACCAGGGTCTGCAGCGGGCCTTCGGTCAGCGGCCGCGTGGCGAACGCAAACTGCAGCACCTGGGCGCTTGCCCCGGCGCTCAGCCAACGCCAGGCTTCGAGCGACGCCACATCGGCGAAGTGCAGGTCGTCGAGTGCGATCGACCGCACGCCACTGTCCGCCGCCTGCCTCAGCAACGCGTCGACCGCCCGCCAGAGCCCGATCTGCTCCGCTGGCGGGGCATGCGGTGGCGCCCCCTGCTCCGGCAGCAGGCGTGTCAGCTCGCGGCGCACCCAGGGTTCGGGCTCCAGCCCTTGCTGGTCGATCAAGGCGCGCAGCAGGGTGCTGAGTGTCGAATACGGCGCGTGTTCGTCGCCTTTGCGGCCGGTCACCACCACGGCCGAGCCCTCCTGCCGCAAAAAGTCGAGCAACACCCGCGTCTTGCCGATGCCGGCCTCGCCGCGCAGCAGAAAGGGCCGCCTCGTCTGCCAGGCGCCCTGCATGGCCGCCCATGGCCGCTCGCGACCGACCAGCACCGGCGGGCGCAGCAGGCTGGCCGGGATCAGCGTGGGCCGCACGGGTGCCGCGCCGCCACGTTCGATCGTCCGCCACAGGGCCAGCGTCTGGGCGCTCGGCAGCGCGTGCACCAGCGCGAGCTGCGCCTTGAGCTGCGTGAACGCACGTGCAGCGGCCGCATGGTCGGCGGCCAGGTAGTGCAGCCGCATGCTGGCGCGCCAGGCACTTTCCAGCCACGGCGCCAGTTCGGTGGCGCGGGCAACCAGGGCCAAGGCCTTCCCCGGCTCTTCGGTGCTCTCCAGGCCGATCGACCGCTGCACCAGCGCCTCGGCGATCCTGGATTGCCAGCGTTCGCGCTGTTGTTCGATCCAGACCTTCAGCGTGTGCAAGTCGGGGTAGGCCATGCCTGCCAGGAACGGCTGGTCCGCCAGCAGTTGGGGCAACGACCATGCCGTGGGGCTGCCGAAGACATCGCAATCGACGCCGGCGGCCAGCTCGATCGACTCGTCCTGCACAAAAACAGCGTGCCCGGTGGCACGGCGCAGGCGCATCACGTGTTGCCGCAGGTTGTCTCGCGCGTGCGCCAGATCGCCCGGCCAAAGCTGACGCGCCACCGTGTCGCGGGCCTGCCGCCCGCCCACGGCGACCACGGCCACCAGCGCGGCGAACTTGGACGACAAGGGCGCTTCGGCCAGGTCGGTGCGCCAGCCTGGCCTGCCCAGCAACTGGATCCGCAGCCACTGGGCAGCGCCTGGGCTCATGGTGTTCCCTCCCGGCCCGAGTGTGGCCGAGCCCGGTGCTTGTGGCCACCGTTGTCGACGGTCGATGCCTGGCGCTGTCACTCCGAAGTCACTCGCCCCCCTTCAGACTGGCCCACAACAACAGCACTCAGGAGGGCCATGCAGCCATGCGACACAGACCATTGATCTGGGGCGTCCTGCTGGGCCTGCCCCTGGCGGCCCATGCGCAAGAGCCCAGCGCCCGCGAGCAGATGCAGCACAAACTGAACCAGGAGGTGATGGCGGCCCCGTTCAACCCGGGCGACATCCAGAAGGCGCAGCGCGAAGCAGAGGCTGCCAAGCGGCAGAACCTGCCCCCCGTCATGCAGCCGCCGGCGTACTGGCTGCCGGGCTGGACCTGCGCCAACCTGACCACCTACCGGTACTACGTCTATTCGGCCTATCGCGACTGCGTCTACCACCACCACTACCACGGCCGGTACTGGCGATAGGCCGCCCGACGGTAGACACCCCACTTTCCTGCGGAGGATCCATGTCCAACAGCGTTCGTTTCCTGCGGCTCATCGCCGCCCTGTCCATCGTCGTGGCCGTGTTGAGCGGTTGTGCGGCGGCGTCCATCTCCATCGCCAAGCGCGATCTGGCGGTGCAGACCAAAACCAGCACGGCGATCTTCGTCGAGCCGGTGTCACCCGCGGAGCGCACGCTGTACGTGGAGGTTCGCAGTGGGGTGTCGGAATTCGACCGCCAGGCCTTTTCGTCCTACCTCAAGGGCCAGTTCGCGAAAAATGAAAACGGCTACCGCGTCGTGGACGACCCGGAGCGTGCGCACTACATCATGCAGGCCCATGTGCTCAGCCTGGAAATGGCCAGCGAAGGCGCGGCGGCCGCGGCACTCAAACAGGGTTACGTGGGCGCCGGTGACCGTGCTGGCGGGGCCCTGGCCGGTGCCTTGACCAGCAGCAAGGGCAGTGCCTACCGCGGCGCCGCGATGGGCTCGCTGCTCGCCAGCGGCACGTCCCTGGTGGCCAATGCCCTGGTCCAGGATGTCACCTTCATCCTGGTCTGCGATGTCTCGGTCCGCGAACGTGTGGCCAAGGGCGTGCTGGTGCGCAGGGACACATCGATCGACACCCGCGTGTCCGACAGCGGCTCCAGCCAACAACGTGTCTCCGAAGCGAGTGACCGCAAGGAGTACCGCACGCGCATCGTCACGACGGCCAACAAGGCCAACCTGAAACTCGAAGAAGCGCAGCCGCTGATGTATGAAAAGACGGCGTATGCGATGTCGGGGTTTTTCTGACGAGATCGAACGGCGACGGACCTGCCGGAGGAGTGCTGTCGTGTGGCATTGCGCACGCGATGCCCATCAGACGCAGCCTGTGACGGGGCTGAGCGCCAGGGGCACGGCGTCGGCCACAGCGGCCAGCGCGTCTGCCGCCACCGGCCGGCCGAACAGGTAACCCTGGTAGTGCTGGCAGCCCAGCTCGGCCAGGAAGGCACGCTGCGCCTCGGTCTCCACGCCTTCGGCGATCACCGTCAGCCCCATGCTGCCTGCCAGTGCAATGATCATCTTGGCGATCGCGGCGTCGTTGGTGTCGACCAGGATGTCGCGCACAAAGGCCTGGTCGATCTTCAGCTGGCACAGCGGCAGACGTTTCAGGTAGGCCAGCGACGAGTAGCCAGTGCCGAAGTCGTCGAGCGAAAAGCCCAGGCCGATGCCGCGCAGCGCGTTCATCTTGGCGATCACGTCCTCGACGTTGCTCACCAGCATGCCCTCGGTCAGTTCGAGCTTCAGGCGGCGCGCGTCGGCACCGCTGTGCTGCAGCGCCTGCCGCACCTGGTGCACGAAGTCGGTCTGGTGGAACTGGCGCGCGCTGACGTTCACCGCCATCACCCACTGTGTGCGAACCGGATCGTGGGCCCAGCGGGCCAGTTCGTCGCAGGCCGTCTGCAGGACCCATTGGCCCAGCGGCAGGATCAGGCCGCTGGCCTCGGCCAGCGGGATGAACTCCGCCGGCGACACCATGCCGCGGCGAGGATCCGGCCAGCGCAGCAGGGCCTCGGTACCGGTGACACGACCGTCGGCCGTCACCTGGATCTGGTAGTGCAACAGGAACTGCCGCGCCTCGATGGCCTGGCGCAGGGCCGCTTCCATGGCCGCGCGGGCACAGACCGCGGCCTGCATGTGGGGCTCAAAAAAACGCAGGGTGTTGCGGCCCGAGGCTTTGGCCTGTTGCATTGCCAGCTCCGCCCGCCTCAGGGGCTCGTCCGCCTCCTCCTGCTGCCACCCGAACAACGTCACGCCCAGGCTGGCACCGCGTCGGTGCTCGGCGCCGCCCAGCAACAGCGGCTCGTTCAGTGCCAGCAGGATGCCTTCGCCCAGCTGTTCAGCCCGGCGGGCCAACGCGTCGCCTTGTGTGTGGGTGTGTGCGTCCGGGTCTTGCAGCAGCACCACGAACTCGTCGCTGCCCAGCCTGGCCGCGGTGTCGCTGTCGCCCAGGCACTGGCGCAGCCGGCGCGCGGTTTCGCGCAACCACAGGTCACCTTGTTCGTGGCCCAGGGTCTCGTTGAGGCTCCGGAAGTCATCCAGGTCGATGAAGATCAGTGCGCCTCGGCCCCGCCGCTGCAATGCCAGCCGCGCCGCTTCGGCCAGACGGTCCATGAAGAGCCGCCGGTTGGCCAGGCCGGTGAGGGGGTCGAAGAAGGACAGGTCGCGGATCTGGGCCTCGGCCGCCTTGCGCGTGCTGATGTCGCGTGTGATGGACAGGACACACGGCTCGCCATCCAGCAACATGGTCTGCGCCGAGACCAGGCCGGTGAACACACGGCCGTCCTTGGTGACGAACTCGGCCTCCAGCTCTGCGCAGCAGCCGTCGCGCTGCAGCACGTCGAGGAACCGTGTCCGCTCGCCGCCGCGGCGCCAGAGCCTGATCTCCCGGGTCGTGTGGCCGACCAGCTCTTCGCGTGTCCAGCCCGTCATCCGGGCCCCGCCTTCGTTGACTTCCAGGAAACAGCCATCGCTCAGGCGGGTGATGCACATGCCGTCCGGGCTGGTCTGAAACGCCGTCCTGAAACGCATCTCGCTCTGGCGCAGCGTGGCGCCGGCGCGCAACCGGGCCTCCAGCATCGCGTTCAACTGCACGGCCACGTGGTGCAACTCGGCCGGACCGCCCGGTGCGGCACGCGCCGCCAGGTCCCCGGCACCCACCTGTTCCATCGTGCGGGACAGGGCTTCCACCGGCCGCCGGATGCCATGCGCCAGCCGCAGGGCCAAGGCAAAGACCACCAGCGCGAGCACCATGACGGACGCCAGGCGCACCAGGGCCTGGTGCAGCACGGGCTGGAGCACGGCGGCCCGGTCAAGGGCGACAAACAGCAGCCAGTCGCTGCCGGGCACAGGTTCGAAGGCGAAGTAGCGCTGGACCCCCTGGAAGTCGCTGGCGACGACAGCACCTTCGCGCCGCGTTTGCATGAAGGCGAAGGTGACCGGGTTGGCCTGCCGGCCGACACGCAGCTCGGCCTGCTCCGACCGTGCAACCAGCACACCGCCTTGGTTGACGATGCCGATCACGGTCTTCGGCGGCATGTCCCGGTGGGCTTGCAGCAACATCAGGGCCTGCAGGTCCAGTGCCGCGCCGACGACGCCGACGGCTTGGCCGGCGTTGTTGTGCACCGGGTGCACCAGGGTCGTCACCCAGCGCCCGCTGATGCTGTCCAGCACCGGTGGGCCCAGGGCGGGCGCCTCGGAAAGCAGGCTGGCGTTGTGTCCCGCTGGATGCGATCCCGGCGGCACGGGCCCGTTGCCACAGACGGCCCTGCCGTCGCGGGTGATGCTGAAGATGTCCCTGTAGGCGGCGTCCAGCCGGGTGTATTCGCCCTGCAGTCCCGCACAACGGGCCCGGTTCAGTGACCGCAGATGGGGTCTCTGGGCCAAGGCCGCCAGCAGGGCGCGGGTCTTGGTCAGCATCTCGGCGGTCTGGGCTGTCGCCAGCGTGCGGATCAGGCGCGCCGTCTGGTAGGACGCCTGCTCGCTGCTCGCGTACTGCCGGTAGCTGTCCCAGGTCAGCCAGGCCACCAGGGCCAGCAAGGGGATGCCCATCAGGACGAGCAGGGTCCGCCGGATCGGTGGCCCGGCCGGTGCAGGCATCGCGGTCGACGCGGCCACCGGGTGCACCTGCTCAGCTCAGTCCTGCAAGCCCATGCCCGGGCTGGCCATCAGCTTGACGATGTCGATCAGGATCAACATGCGCTGATCGATGGTGCCGATGGCGTGGATGTGGTCGCTGTCCACCACGGCGCTGAACGCGGGCGCCGGGTGCATTTGTTCGTGCGTCAGCGTGGTGACGTCGGACACCCCGTCGACCACCATGCCCACCGTGGTCCGGCCCAGGGCCAGCACGATGGTGACGGTGGTGTCGTTGTTCACCGGGTTGTCGAGGTGGAAGCGCAGCCGCATGTCGATGATGGGCACGATCACCCCGCGCAGGTTGGTCACGCCCAGGATGAAGGAGGGTGCGTTGGCGATGCGCGTGGGCATCTCGAAGGACCGGATCTCCTGCACCCGCAGGATGTCGATGCCGTACTCCTCTTGGCCGAGGCGGAAGGTCAGGAACTCGTTGACGCCGCCCATGGCGCCGCCGATGGGCGTGGCCAGGTCGGGGGCCGCCGCGGTCACAGGCGCTGCGGTGGCGGAAGCCACAGGGGCTTCCAGGGTGGAAGTGGACATGGCGGATCTCCGTTCGTCGGCGGTCTGGGGGCTCAGAAGGCGGTCCAGTCGTCGGACGCCGTGGCGGGCTCTCGCTGCGCATTGGCGCTGGCGACCTCTGGCGTGCCGGTCCGGGTCTTGCCGACCGCGGGGCGGATGGTCGGCGCCGGCCTGGCCGCGGCCTTCGGCGTCGTGCGTGCCACCGGCGTGACGGCCTCGGCCTGCGCGGCAGCCTGTGGCGCGGCGCTGTGTTCGTTGAGCATGAAGAACGACACCGCCTGCGCCAGCTGGCCGGCTTGCACCTTCAGGCTCTCGGCCGCGGCCGCGCTTTCTTCCACCAGGGCCGCGTTCTGCTGCGTCACCTGGTCGAGCTGGGTCACGGCGTCGCCGATCTGGCCGATGCCGCTGGTCTGTTCGACGCTGGCGGCGCTGATCTCCGAGATCAGGTCGTTGACACGCCGCACCTGGCTCACGATCTCGCCCATGGTGCGGCCCGCGTCGCCCACCAGGGCGGTGCCGGCCTCGACCTTCTCGACGCTGGCGCCGATCAGGGTCTTGATCTCCTTGGCGGCCTGGGCGCTGCGCTGCGCCAGGCTGCGCACCTCGGAGGCCACCACCGCAAAACCGCGGCCTTGTTCACCGGCGCGCGCGGCCTCGACCGCGGCGTTCAGCGCCAGGATGTTGGTCTGGAAGGCGATGCCGTCGATGGTGCCGATGATGTCGGCGATCTTCTTGCTGCTGTGGCTGATGTCCTCCATCGTGGCCACGACCTTGCCGACGACCTCACCGCCCTGGCCGGCCACGCCGCTGGCGCTGGTGGCCAGCTGCGCGGCCTGGCGCGCGGTGTCGGCGTTCTGCTTCACGGTGGCCGTCAGCTGCTCCATCGACGCCGCGGTCTGCTGCAGGTTGCTGGCCTGTTCTTCGGTGCGCTGGCTGAGGTCGACGTTGCCCTGCGCGATCTGGCTGCTGGCCGTGGCCACGCTGTCGGCGTTGCCGCGCACCGTGCTGACGGTGTTCACCAGCGCTTCGTTCATGCGCTTCAAGGCCGCCAGCAGCTGGCCGGTTTCGTCGCGGCTGTCGACCTCGATCACCGAACGCAGGTCGCCGCCGGCCACCGTCTCGGCCACCTGCACGGCGCGCTGGATCGGGCGGGTGATGGAACGCGTGATGAACCAGGCCAGCAGGGCACCGGCCGCGCCGGCCACGGCGGCGATGGCCAGCATCAGCGTGCCGGCTTGGGCCACCGTGGCGTCCACGTCCTTGGACGACTGCGCCATCAGCTCCTTCTGGAACTCGATCAGCGCCTGCAGCGCCGTCATGTAGGCGTTCTGCACCTTGCGCGTCTCGCCGAGCAGCATCTGGGTGGCTTCTTCGGCCTTGTTCGCCAGGCCCAGCTGGGTGACGGCGCCGACGCTGGTGTTGTAGGGGCCCCGGGCGTCGTTGACCACCTTCAGCAGGGCCTTGCCCTTGTCGCTCTGGATGTCCTGGTTCAGCCCATCCAGCAGCTTGGCATTCGCCGCCGCGGCCTCGTCGATGCGCTTGGCCTCAGTGGCCTTCTGCGCCGGGTCGCTGAGCAAGGCCAGGTTGCGAACCGAGCGTGCGATGAGGTTGACGTTGTCCTTCACGCCCTCCAACTGCTCCACCTTGACGATGCGGTCGTCGGTCAGCAGGTGCAGCTCGGTGTTGACATCGGCCAGCGACAGCCGGGCGAACAGGGCAATGCCCAGGGCCGCGGTGATGAGCAGGGCAAAACCGATGCCCAGGCGCACACCGATGCGCAAGTTGTTCAGGGTATTCATGAGGGGTGCTCCGATGGGGGGTCACAAGGTTGAAGTCGCCCCACAACTATCGGCCCTTGGAACCTATACTTAACAGTAAATATACGCGTACTTTTACAGGCATATAAATTCACTCGCTCGTCTTTCGACTAAGCTGAGCCCATGACTGCACGCAAGTCCAGCGTGACCGATGGACGTTCGGTCAGGTCCGGTTCCCCGGCACGGCCGCGGGTGCGGCGCGGGAACGCGGAGGACGCCCTCAAGCTGAAGGCCGACCTGACGGCCGCCGCGCTGGCGATCTTTGTCGAGCTCGGCCTCGATGCGGTGTCGATGCGCGCCGTCGCCGAGCGGGTGGGTGTCTCCGCGATGACGCCCTACCGCTACTTCGACGACAAGGCCGCCCTGCTGGCCAGCCTGTGGCAGAACGTGCTGCAGGGGTTGCTGGCCGCCATGGCGGCTGCCGCCGACGCTGCAGCCGCCGGCAGCACCCGCGTGGCCGCCTGCACCGAGGCCTACATGCGCTACTGGGAGTCGCACCCCGACGAGTTCCGCCTGCTGTACCAGACCCAGCAGGGCGCGCACCGCAGCGAGCGCCCGGGTGAGGCCCAGGCGCCGGTGTACGCCGAGTTGCTGCAGCTGCTGCGAAACAACACCGAGGGCCTGGCGGCTGAACGGGGGGCGTCGATGGTGCACGCCAAGCTGGCCGAAGACCTGGGGCACACCATGATGCTGGGCTACCTGACGGCGGCGATGGTGAACCGGCGATACCCCTGGGGCGACCTCGACACCCTGCGCGCCACCGCCGTGCGCCAGATCGTCGCCTGCATGGCGCAGTGCCTGCTGGAGGGGCCCGCCCAGGTCAGCGCTGCGGCCGGCTGAACTCAGCGTTTCCGGCGCCGAGCTGCCGTGCCATCCCGCTCAGGAAGCGGTCCAGCTCCACCGGTTTGGTCCAGTAGTCCACGGCGCCTTCGGCCAGCAACTGCGCCACCTCGTCTGGTGCGTCACCAGCCGACAACACCACCACCCGCAGCGCCGCCGTGTCCGGCTGCTGTCGCAGGCGCTGCAGGACCTGGACGCCGTTCATGTCGGGCAGGTGCATGTCCAGCAGCACCAGGTCGGGCTGCAGTGCGGCGGCCTGCGCGATGCCCGCCTGGCCGTTGCCGGCATGCACGAAGCGCACACCGGCCCAGCGGCTGAGCATCTGCTCGACCACCATCACGTTGATCTCGTTGTCTTCGATGTAGAGCACGGTGCCCGTGGGCGCTGTCGCTGCCACGGGGCCGTCGGGCGGCGGGTCCGCGGCGGCTGCGGCGGGCAGGCACAGGCGTGCGGTGGTGCCCCGGCCCGGCTGGCTCTCGAAACCCAGCGTCCCGCCCATCAGACCCACCAACTGGCGCGTCAGCGCCAGGCCCAGGCCCGTGCCCTCGATGCCGCCGTGTTCGTGCCCCAGGCGGTTGAAGGGTTCGTACAGGTGCTGCAGTTGGTCGGCGCTCATGCCCAGACCGGTGTCGCGCACGGCCAGCACCACCTGATCTGCGCTGTGCTGCACGTCGACCTGCACCGAACCGCCGGGCCGGTTGTACTTGACGGCGTTGGACAGCAGGTTGATCAGCACCTGCCGCAGACGCACCGGGTCGGCCTGCACGGCCAGGCTGGCGCACGGGGTGGGGTCGTGGTGCAGCACCACGCCGGCGGCCTGGGCCGCCGGCGCCGTCATCTGCAGCACCTGCTGCACCAGCGTGGCCAGCGGTACAGGCCCCAACTGGATCTGGAACTGCCCGGCCTCGATGCGCGAGACATCCATCACGTCGTTGATCAGCGACAACAGGTGCCAGCCGGACCGGCGGATGTGTTCGAGTTGGCTCAGGTCCTGTGGCAGCAGGCGGCTGCCGGCGTCGCGCTGCACCAGCTGGGTGAATCCGAGCATCGCGTTCAGGGGTGTGCGCAGCTCGTGGCTGATCTGCGACAGGAAGGTGGTCTTCGCCCGGTTGGCGGCTTCGGCCGTGGCGCGTGCCTGACGCGCGCTCTCGGCGGCGCGCAGCTCGGTCACGTCCAGCAGCATGGCCATCACGCAGGCCTGGCCCTGGTAGTCGATGGTCTCGGCGTTGACGATCACATCCGCCATGCCACCGTCGGGCAGCGGCGTGCGCCCGAACAGGTTGTGCACCCGGCCCTGGCGTTGCAGCTCGTCGCGGTAGCGCTGCGCATCGGCCTCGACCAGCAGCGTGCCGAGCCGGCCGCGCGACTGGCCGAGCACGTCCTCGCGCCGTACGCCGTAGCGTGTGCACATCACGTCGTTGATCTCCAGCACCGTGGCATCGCCGACGGCTGCGATGACACAGGCCACCGGCGACGACTGGAAAATCTTGCGGAAGCGCGCCAGCCCGGCCCGTGTCTCCTGCTCCAGCTGCACGCGCGATGTTTCGCGGTCCAGGTTCTCCAGCGCAAACGACACGTCGGCGGCCATCTCGGTGAGCAGCTTCACCAGCTCTTCATCGAAACAATCGGCGTCTGTTGCATACAGGGACAGCGACCCGCACACCCGCCCGGCGCGCCGCAGCGGGAAGGCCGCGACGGCACGGATGCCACGGGACAGTGCCAAGTCGCGCCAGGGGCTGGAGTTGCCGGCCAGGCTTGCGACAGGGCCGAAGTGCGGCATGCCCGTGGTCAAGGCGGTGACCGTCATCGACAGGCGGTAGGCCGGCGCGTCCAGGCTCCACGTCGCGGGAAAGGTGCGGAAGAACTCGGCCTGCGGCCCGGCGTTGGCGACGCGTTTGACCTGTGTGCCGTCGACCAGGAAGACCGCCGTGACCGCGGCGTGCCCGGTCTCGACACAGACCTCGCACAGCTCGCGCAGCAGCGTGGTTTCATCCTTGGCGTGCAGGATGAGGTGGTTCGTGCGTGACAGCGCGGTGTAAAACGCGTTCAAGCGGCGCAGCGCACGTTCGTTGTGCTCCGCAGCGCGGGTGTGGTTGACGAACAGCGCCCAGGCCGCGGTGCCACCCAGCAGGCAGCCCGCCACCACCAGCACCAGCAGGACCTGGCTGGCGCGTGCGCTGCCGATGCGTGCGTTGGCCACCTCGTCGGCCGCCACCCGCACCTGCAGCGCAAACAACTCGTCCACCACCACCACCACCAGCAGCGGCGCGACGGCATCGGGCCAGGCCGCCGAGGCCCAGTCCCGCAGGCCGGCATGGTCGCCCGCGGCCAGCAGACGTTGTGCCTCGCCCACCGCCTGTTCGGCCTGTGCCAGCAGCGGCCCGGCCTGTGCCACCAGGCGTGCCTCGTCGTCGACCAGCCGCGTCTGCAGGTAGCGCTGCCAGTTCTGCCCGGCCAGCTGGCGGGCCTGGGCGAGCTGCGCCGCCGCCTGCGCCGATGCCTGTACCGGGTCACCGCGCCCGGTCTGCAGGGCGGCCACGGCATCCAGGGCCTGGCGGCCGAGCGCATCGCCAACCACCTTCAACTGGGCCTGGGCCAGGATGCGGTCTCGGTACACCGTGTCCAGGGTCTCGGCCATGGCCTGCTGTCGCCAGACCGTGAAGCCCCCCAGGGCCGACAGCAGCAGCACCCACAGCACCGCCAGCACCAGCATGCGCGCACGCAGCTGCGCAAAGGCCGGGGGCGGCAGCGGGCTCACTGGGGCTTGAACCCGATGGACCGCAGCAGGGCGCCGATGTGTGCGTGTTCGGCCGCCAGCCGCTGCGCCAGCTGCGCGGTCGAACTGGGCACACCGGGCTCCAGCCCCATGTCCCGCAGCCCGGCCTGCACGCCGGGCTGGCCCAGCCAGGCCAGCGCCAGGCGCCGCGCCTCGGTCTGCGTGGCGGGCGGGCTGTCTGGGCGCGCCCAGAGCCCGAGCCAGGCGGCGGCCTCCAGCTGGGGCAGACCCAGTTCGGCGAAGCTCGGCACCTCTGGCAGCAGGGGATGGCGCGTGGCGCTGCTCACCGCGTAGGCCTTCAAGCGCCCAGCCCGCAGCAGCGGCAAGGCGCTGGGCAGCACGTCGAACATCAACGCCACATGCCCACCCAGCACATCCACATGCGCCTGCGGGCTGCCCTTGTAGCCGACATGCTGCAGGTCCAGCCCGGCATGGCGGTTCAGCAGCACGGCCAGCACATGCGAGATCGTGCCGGCGCTGTAGGAGGCGACGCTCAGGCGGCCTGGGTGGGCGCGCACATGGGCCAGCAGCGCCGGCAGGCCGTCGGGCGCCAGCGTGGGTGCCGCCACGAGCACCAGGCAGGCACTGGCCAGCTCCGCCAGCGGCGCCAGCTCCCGCGAGAGGTCGCGTTGGAGCTGCATCAGGTGCGGCGTTTCGGTGAGCAAGGAATTGGGCGCCACCAGCCAGGTGTGGCCGTCGGGTGCGGACTGGCTCAGTTCGTGGGTGGCCAGCACACCGGAGGCGCCGGGCCGTGTTTCCACCACCACCGGCTGGCCCCAGGCGCGCGACAGACCGTCGGCCAGCATCCTGGCCACCCTGTCGCCCGTGCCACCAGCGACGCCAGCGACCAGCAGACGAATGGGCCGGCTGGGCCAGGCCGGGCGCTCCGCCGTCCGCGCACCTGGCGTCATCAGCAGACCCGCTGCAGCCGCGAGCAGCGACCGCCGCTGACCCTGCACTGGGGGGGACTGCTTCATGCCCGGAGAGCATACAGAAGCCGGGCTCGCATGGCGCAGAGGCCACGGTGGCAGGCAGGGGTCTCGCCGTGACAGCCAATGCGGGAGGGGGGCGCACGCCCTGCCGTCAGTTTCACCTCAGCCCCGCGTCAGCCCCTGTTGGCTGCGCGTCAGAGCAGGGTCAGTGCCTGGGCGAATGATCGGCTCCTCGAACCCAGAGGAGACAAGACATGGACATCGACCTCGCAAGCCGCATCGCGGCGAGCCCGGATTACCAGGCGCTGAAGTCGCGCCGCAGCCGTTTTGGCTGGACGCTGACGCTGAGCATGATGGTCGTGTACTACGGCTTCATCCTGCTGGTGGCCTTCAAGAAGGACCTGCTCTCGCAGCGCATCGGCGACGGTGTGATGACCCTGGGCATGCCCATCGGCCTGGGCGTGATCCTGTTCACCATCCTGATCACCGGCATCTACGTCTACCGCGCCAATGGCGAGTTCGACGAGCTGACCGCCCGCATCCAGAAAGGGGCCCAGCGATGAGCCGCATCCTCCTCAAACAAGCCGGCACGGCCGCCGTGCTGGCCCTCACCGGCGCCGCCGTCTGGGCCGCCGGGGCTGATCTGGGCCAGGCCACGAAACAGGCCACCAACTGGACGGCCATCGGCATGTTCGGTGTGTTCGTGGTCTTCACGCTGTTCATCACCAAGTGGGCCGCCGCCAAGACCAAGAGCGCGTCGGACTTCTACACCGCCGGTGGTGGCATCACCGGCTTCCAGAACGGCCTGGCGATCGCGGGCGACTACATGTCGG
>JADMJD010000096.1:0-879 GCA_018780805.1 Rubrivivax sp.
TTCAAATCAGGATTACGTTCTTTGGCCGCTTCTACCCTACGCCATAGGATGGGATGACACCATGCCGGATTGGCGCCAGCCACAAAAATCACATCGGCTACATCTAAATCCTCGTAAGAAACGGGCACGGAATCTTCTCCTAAAGCCATTTTATAGCCCACTACCGCTGAGCTCATGCAAAGCCTAGAATTAGTATCGATGTTGTTTGAACCAATAAAACCTTTGATGAGCTTATTGATCACATAATATTCTTCCGTCAAACATTGACCTGAGGCATAAAAAGCTACTGAATCTGGCCCATATTTTTCGATCAATGAACTAAAGACGGCAGCCGTACGCTCTAAAGCTACATCCCAGCTGACACGTTGACGAGGTTGACTTTTACCAAAGCGGACTTCTGGATAAAGTAGCCTATCGGAAGTATCATTTACCGTATGGTGTAAATTCATCCCTTTACTACAGAGTTGTCCTTGGTTCACAGGATGACCTTGTTCCCCTTCGACCCAAATTCTGCCTAGGGGATCTTTCTGTATGGACACACCACAGCCTACCCCACAGTAACAGCAGGTACTCAAATGCTCCGAAAATCCAGCTTTTAAGTGCTTATCCATGAGGTAGGTGGTAAATTTTATGCCAAATTAAGTTCCATTGCCTTTTTAGGCTCAGAAAAACGCGTGATGAAAATGATGACCGAAATAGCGATGACGATTAGTCCGATGTAAGCAAATGCTTGCATGTAAGTGATATTTTCGCTCTTGAATAAGAAACCAAACAACATGCCTCCTACGTTTCCACCTGCTCCTACAATACCACTCACTAATACTACATTTTTGGCATTAACAAAGGGTGTGATAGCATACGTGGCGCCATTGGCCATTT
>JADMJD010000096.1:889-1202 GCA_018780805.1 Rubrivivax sp.
ATCATGGATAAAATAGCCATCGTTAAATTACCCGCATTGGCAAACATGATTAAGCCTAGTCCCTCCAATAATAACACCGTGGCTAATAATAATCCTTTGCCACGCATGCCATAGGTTTTTCCTACTTTATCTGCAAAAATCCCTCCTAAAGCACGAGCAAAAATATTCATGAAGCCAAAGGCCCCAGCACAGATACCGGCAGTACTTTGACTAAGACCATATTCCTGTACAAAATGAAGTGCCGCCACATTGTCAAATGTAATTTCCATTCCAAAACAAACGGCATAGGCTAGGGATAATGCCCAAATTCTCC
>JADMJD010000096.1:1212-2783 GCA_018780805.1 Rubrivivax sp.
TTCATCATAATTACCTGAAGGCGTGTCTTTGGTATAACGGTAATAAATGAAAGCCATGATTAACATCAAGATTCCCGGAAAAATCATCGCATATCTCCAAGCGTCTGCTTTGACATAGCCAAAAGCTACGATGGCTGAAAATATCATAGGCATCACCATGTTGGTTATCCCCCCACCTAAATTTCCCCAACCTCCTGCTACGGCATTGGCGGTTCCTTTAATAGCTGGTGAAAACATGATGGACGTATGAAATTGAGTAATCACAAACGAGGCTCCTATAATACTAATGGCTAAGCGAAATAATAAGAAAGTCTCATAACTATTGGCCAAACCTACTCCCATAACGGGTATCGCACCCAATAAAAGCAAAGCAGTATAAGTCTTTCTTGGTCCCCAAGTATCACATAAACGACCTATTAACAATCGAGCAATGATGGTTCCTGAAACAGAGGCGATGATGATATTGCCGATTTGAGATTTACTCAAATGCAAGGTTTCCTTGATGGTTGGCATGAGTGGAGCCAATCCAAACCAGCCAAAGAAACAAACAAAAAATGTCAACCAGGTAATGTGAAAAGTACGCATTTGCACGCCTTTGAATGAAAAGACATGTAATTTTTCGAGGGGTTTGATCGTATTCATCAGATTAATATTTAGGTGGATTATAAAAGGATATTTAATTGCAAATAGGCCCAATGGGCATTTTTTAAACTCGATCCCGGTGTCAAGGATTTAGCATATCCCATGGAATCACTAGCCGAAAGAGCACATAAGCCCAACTCCAACTGACTAGATTTATTTAGGGTATAGGTGCTGATCCAATCTAACTCCATCCCTAAATAGGCATCCAATGGCTTTCCATCCAGTTGTTTTTGTTGATTGGCTAAGGCAAAATAGTGCAGGTCAAACCCTGTACTAAATCGCTTATTCTGGGAGATATATTTCGCTTTGGCATAAACATTGGATAAGCCACCCAGAGGTGATCCCGTAGCTACGTAGAAATAATCCATGTATCCCCAAAATTTATGAGGCGTACCATATAATGGATCAAAACGGTGATTAACTTTGGAACTAGAAAAAGCATCATTTCCAGAACAACAATCCCTCTTTGTCGTGACCAGATTGGTAAAAAAAGCCCGCATTTAACTGGACTTTTTTTGACTTTTCTAGCATAGTAGATAAAGTTAGGCCATAGGTAAAGCGAGCATGATTCAAGGAAGAATGATACTTTCTTCCAAACACATAACCTGTATCTTTTCCAGCCACATTTCGGGTGGAGTCTAAGGTGTAAGCCCCAAATTGATCACTCAAGATTAGACCCGTCAGTTTGCTGGACGAGAAGCTTTTTGAAACATATAAAAATTGCAAGGATTTATAGTTTTGACCCAGCGCATTGGTGCTTGGAGGATTTAATACCGCCAAGGATCCTGATTTACTAGAATACCCCTGGGCATTGACTGTAGGTATCATCCCTGTTGGACTGGCCACTACATTTCCCTTACTATCTTTGATATAAGGCAATACATTGGCTGGTGTATAATACGTACCATCGTACTGAAAGGCATCTGTAT
>JADMJD010000217.1 GCA_018780805.1 Rubrivivax sp.
GCGCGACGAACTCGTAGACGAAGGTCTTGCCCGGCGGGATGCCGGGCTGGGTGAGGCCGGTGACACCGTCCATGCCATTGGGCAGGCGCTGGCCGTGCCAGTGCACGCTGGTCAGCTCCCCGAGCTTGTTGGTGACGAAGATGCGCACCCGGTCACCTTCCACCACCTCGATGGTCGGCCCCGGGCTCTGGCCGTTGTAGCCCCAGAGGTGGGCGTTGAAGCCGGGGGCCATCTCACGCACCACGGGCTCGGCCACCAGGTGGAATTCCTTGACGCCGTTGTTCATGCGCCAGGGCAGCGTCCAGCCGTTGAGCGTGACCACCGGGTTGTAGGGCCGGCCGGTGTGGGGCACCAGTGGCGGCATCGTGTGGGGTTTGTCTTGCAGCACCGGTTCGGGCAACGCGGCCAGCGCCACGCGGCTGACGGCGGCCGTGGCCACGGCAGCGCCACCGCCCAGCAGGAGTCGTCGGGACAACATGGGGTGTTCCTTCAATGGGCCGCCGCGTCGCCAGTGGCGGCGGGGGCGTTGGATGAGAGCGAAGGGCTGGAGCGCGCCGGACCGGTGAGGGTGGCGGCCAGCGCGGCATCGGCGAGCCAGAAGTCGCGCTCGGCTTCGATGGCGGCGTTGACGCTGGCGATCTGCGCGCGCGCATCGGCGAGCAGCTCGAAGACGCCGATCAACATGCCGTTGTAGCGCAGCAGGTTCTCTTCGGCGATCTGTGCGCGCAGTGGCACGATCTCCAGCCGGTGGTGGCGGGCGATGTCCCAGGCGGTGCGCCACTGGCCGTGCGCCTCGCGGATCTCGGAGCGGGCGTCGATGGCGCGTTGGGCGGCATGGTCCACCGCCTGCCGCCACACCAGATCAGCGCGCGCGACCGCGGTGCTGCCGCCATCGAAGATCGGCAGTTCGATGCCGATCTCCCAGCCACGTTGGGTGGGCGCGTCGTTGGAACTGTTGTGGCTCAGGCCGAGTTCCACCACGTTCAGCAAACGGGTGCTGCGCGTGATGCCCAGCGCACGCGCCGTCTGCTCGGTGGCCAGCTGCGCGGCCTGCACGTCCAGCCGCTGGGCCAGGCCTTGTGCTTCGATCTGCGGGCGTTCGGGCAGGGCCTCCGGCAGATCGGGCAGGCGTTCCGGCAGCGTGAAGGTGGTCTGCGTGCCCCACAGGCCCAGCAGGCGGATCAGCCGCTCGCGGGCGCTGCGCTGCTGCTGTTCGGCGCGTGTCAGGTTCAGTGCCGCGTCGGCGTAGAAGGTCTGCTCCCGCGCGCGCTGCAGCTTGCTGAAGTTGCCCACGGCTTGCATGCGCCGCGCCAGCTCTGCGCTGGCTTCGGCCGCCTGCATCACCTGGCCCATGTAACGCACGGTCTGGCCGGCGGCCACGGCCTGCACCCAGGCCATGCGGGTCAACGCGGCGTGGTCCAGCACGGCCTGCAGCAGCGCCTGGCGGGCCTGGTCGCGGGCGCGGCCCTGTTGCTCGGCCATCCAGGGCGTGAGCAGCCAGCGCGCCAGGTTCAGGTGCAGGCCCCGTTCGATCTCACGTTCGTCACCCTGGCGCACGCGGCCGAAGCTGAAGCCGGGGTTGGGCAGGCGCGAGGCCCGCACGAAGTCGGCCTCGGCGATGCCGAGTTCGGCAAACCGCGCCTGCAGGCCGCGGTGGTTCAGCAGCGCGATCTGCACGGCGGCTGCGCTGTCTAGCGGCTCCAGCAGCAGTTGGTCCACACGCTGCGCGATGGCCTCGCGTTCGGTCTCGCTGCTGGCCCATGTCAGGTCGGTGCCGAGCTGGGTCTTGGCCGCCTGCTGCACGGGGCCGAAGCCGGCGTCGGGCGCCAGGCTGGCGCAGCCGGCCAGCAGCGCGGCGGTGGCGATGACGGTCAGGTGTTTCACCGCTTCACCTCGCTGGCCTTCGATTCCGGTGCCTGCGCTTCCCGCAGGTACGTGCGCCAGCCGCCGATGCGGCCGACGCTGTCGTTGGCCTCGCGCCAATCGCGCGGCGGGTTGTCAGCCAGGCGGCGGTAGCTATGCAGGGCCGAGCGGTGTTGCTGGGGCGGCACCTGGGCTTGGGGGTCGGCCGGGTCGGGCCGGGTTGCGGCCACGCTGGGCATGGCCTGCAGGGCCACGGCCAGCAGGCCGCAGCAGATCGGTCGGAACATGGTCACCTCGACGGATGAACGCAGACAAACCGGCGCAGCGCGCCGGGCGGCGGTCAGACGAGGGCGTTTCGGGGCGGCCGGTCGGGGCCGTCGGTGACGAAAGTGGACACGGCCTGCGTGGTCCCTGCCGCTGGTGCCATCGTCGGCGCAGCTTGGCCCAGCGCCGGCACGCTGGCCGGCAGGGCTGCCGCGCCATGGCAGGCGGCGCAGGCGATGCAGCCGGTGTGGGCCGAGGCTGCATCGTCGGCTTCTTCGTGGCACTTGGGTGCGTCAGCCGTCATGCCCGCCGCCGGCACCGCATGGCACATCAGCCGCGTCGACGCCGCCAGCCCCTGCAATGGCAGGGCCAGGCTCAGCAGCCAGACGAGGGTGATCAACCAGCGGTTCACAGCCGCCACTGTACGTCAGACGCCCAGGAAACCCGCCAGCTCGGGCCGCGCGGCCACGTCATCGGCCGGGCCTTGTAGCACGGTCTGGCCCTTTTGCAGCACCAGGGCCTGGTCGGCGCGGGCCAGCACGCGTTTCCAGTCGCGGTCCACGATCAGCGTGGCGATGCCGCTGGCGCGGATCTCGCCGATCACGCGCCAGATCTCGGCCACGATCAGCGGCGCCAGGCCTTCGGTGGC
>JADMJD010000158.1:0-11555 GCA_018780805.1 Rubrivivax sp.
GCGACTTCATCATCCAGCCCACCAGCGAAGAGGTGGTGACCGACATCGCGCGCCAGGAGTTGCGCAGCTACAAACAGCTGCCGAAAAATTTCTACCACATCCAGACCAAGTTCCGGGACGAACGCCGGCCGCGTTTTGGCGTGATGCGCGGGCGCGAGTTCACGATGAAGGACGCGTACTCCTTCGACCGCGACCCCGCCGCCGCGGCCAAGAGCTACGACGGCATGTTTGCCGCCTACAAACGCATCTTCGACCGCTTCGGCCTGCAGTACCGCGCCGTGGCCGCGGACACCGGTGCCATCGGCGGCGACCTGTCGCACGAGTTCCAGGTCATCGCCGACACCGGCGAAGACGCCATCGTCTACTGCCCAGACAGCGACTACGCCGCCAACATCGAGCTGGCCGAAGCGCTGGCCCCGGGCGCACCGCGCGCCGCGCCCGCACAGGCGCTGGCGAAGACACCCACACCCGGCAAGAGCACCTGCGAAGACGTGGCGGCTTTGTTGGGTCTGCCGCTGCAGCAGACCGTCAAATCCCTGGTGCTGGCCACCGACGAGCTGAACGCGGCGGGCGATATTGTCAAGACCACCGTCTGGCTGCTGCTGGTGCGCGGCGACCACAGCCTGAACGAGGTCAAGGCCGGCAAGCTGCCGGGTTTCAAGGCCGGGTACCGTTTTGCCACGGTGGCTGAGATCGAAGACCACTTCGGCACCAAACCTGGTTACCTGGGCCCCATCGGCACCACCCAGCCCGTGCAGGTGGTGGCCGACCGCACCGTGGCCGCGATGAGCGATTTCGTCTGCGGCGCCAACGACGCGGACTACCACTACACCGGCGTCAACTGGGGCCGCGACCTGCCCGAGCCCACGCTGGTGGCCGACATCCGCAACGTGCTGGCCGGCGACCCCTCGCCCGATGGCAAGGGCAGCCTGGCCATCCAGCGTGGCATCGAGGTCGGCCATGTGTTCTACCTGGGCACCAAGTACAGCGGGGCGATGAACGCCAACTTCCTGGACGAAAACGGCAAACCCCAGCCGATGGAGATGGGCTGTTACGGCATCGGCGTCACGCGCATCCTGGGCGCGGCCATCGAACAGAACCACGACGAGCGTGGCATCGTCTGGCCCGCCAGCATCGCGCCCTTCGAGGCCGTGGTCTGCCCCATCGGCATGGACCGCAGCGAAGACGTCAAGGCCGCGGCGGAAGCGCTCTACGCCGAACTGCAGGCCGCGGGTGTGGACGTGCTGCTGGACGACCGCGGCGAGCGCCCGGGCGCGATGTTCGCCGACTGGGAGCTGATCGGCGTGCCCTGGCGCATCGTCATCTCCGACCGCGGGCTGAAGGCCGGCACGCTGGAGGTGCAGGGCCGGCGCGAAACGGCCGCCACCGCGGTGGCCACCGCCGAGGTCGGCGCCTTCGTGAAGGCGCGTTTGCGCCCATGACCGCCGCATGATCAACCGGCGCGCGCTGGTCGCGCTGCCGCTGCTGCCCTGGGCCGGCGCCGTGCAAGCCGGCTCGCAGGTGGAAGAGCCGCTGGCCGATTCGATCCGCTCCGCGCTGGCGGCCGCCATCGCGCAGGCGGCGCCGCCCAAACCCGTGTTCGATCGCATCGAAGACCGCCTGGCCCACCTGCGCTGGCTGGGCGTGATGAGCGAGCGCCTGAAGCGCCGCAAGGCCGAACACCACACCCGCGTGGAGTTCTTGCAATCGGTCTGGTACGAGAGCAAACGCGCCGGTCTGGAAACGGCGCTGGTGCTGGGCCTGATCCAGGTGGAAAGCGGCTTTCGCAAGTACGCCATCAGCGTGGCCGGCGCGCGGGGCTACATGCAGGTGATGCCGTTCTGGACCCGATTGATCGGGGATGGTGAACCGGCCCGCCTGTTCCACCTGCAGAGCAACCTGCGCTTCGGCTGCGTGATCCTGCGCCACTACCTCGATCGCGAGCGCGGTGACCTGTTCATGGCCCTGGGCCGCTACAACGGCAGCCGCGGCAAGGCCGAGTATCCCAACCTGGTCTTCGGCGCGCGCAAGGCCTGGGACTGGAAAGACACCGGCGCCTGACGGGTGTCGATTCACAATTCACCAAATGAAACCCCCACGCTCACTTTGCTCGCTGCCCCCGGAGGGGGCGCCCAGTTCCTTCGGAACGGCCGTGCGGAACTGACATGCACCTCCACATCCTCGGCATCTGCGGCACCTTCATGGGTGGCCTGGCAGCCCTCGCGCGCGAGGCCGGCCACCGCGTGACCGGCTGCGACGCCAATGTCTACCCGCCGATGAGCGACCAGCTGCGCGCACTCGGCATCGAATTGATCGAAGGCTGGTCCGCCGACCAGCTGGCGCTGAAACCCGATGTGTTCGTGGTCGGCAACGTGGTCACCCGCGGCAACCCGCTGATGGAGGCCATCCTCGACGCGGGCGCGGCCTACACCAGTGGCCCGCAGTGGCTGGCCGAACAGGTGCTGCCGGGCCGCCATGTGCTGACCGTGGCCGGCACGCACGGCAAGACCACCACCACGTCGATGCTGGCCTGGATGCTGGACCAGGCCGGCCTGCAGCCCGGTTTCCTGGTGGGCGGGGTGCCGCAGAACTTCGGCGTCTCGGCGCGGCTGGGCACCGGTAAAACCTTCGTCATCGAAGCCGACGAATACGACACCGCATTCTTCGACAAACGCAGCAAGTTCGTGCACTACCGGCCGCGCACGGCGATCCTGAACAACCTGGAATTCGACCACGCCGACATCTTTGCCGACCTGGCCGCCATCGAGACCCAGTTCCACCACCTGGTGCGCACCGTGCCGGCCAGCGGCCGGCTGGTGGTGAACGCACGCGAGGAGTCGCTGGCGCGGGTGCTGGCGCGCGGCTGCTGGAGCGAGGTGCAGCGTTTTGGTGGCCGCAAGGAAGAACCCGGCATGTTGCGCGCACGCGGTGAGCCGCATGACTTCGACGTGCTGCGCGGCAGCCTGAAGCTGGCGCATGTCGACTGGCCGCTGCTGGGCGAACACAACCAGCTCAACGCCCTCGCGGCCATCGCGGCGGCTGAACATGTGGGTGTGGTGCCGGAGGCCGCAGCGGCGGCGCTCTCACGCTTCCAAAACGTGCGCCGGCGCATGGAGCTGCGCGGCACGGCCGGTGGTGTGGCGGTCTACGATGACTTTGCGCACCACCCCACGGCCATGCACACCACGGTGGACGGGCTGCGCCGCAAGGTGGGCCCGGCCCGCATCCTGGCCGTCTTCGAGCCGCGCTCGAACACCATGAAACGCGGCGACATGGCCGCGCTGCTGCCCTGGGCGCTGGAAGACACCGACCTGGCCTTCTGCCACGCCAACAACCTGGGCTGGGAGCCGCAGGCCGCGTTGTCACCGATGGGCGACCGGGTGTCGGTGCACAACGACCTGGCCGCGCTGGTGCGGGCCGTGGTGCGGGCCGCCCGCCCGGGCGACCATGTGCTGTGCATGAGCAATGGCGGCTTTGGCGGGGTGCACGGCCAGTTGCTGGCCGCGCTCACACCCCGCCCCTGAGCGCAGCTCAGACCGCGCGCTGCATCGTCGCGCGCAAGGCCTCGGTCAGCGTGCCCAGGCTGTCCTTCAGGTGGGCCCGGGTCTCGACCGTCAGGCCGGGTTTGTCGGCCGCCTTCTGCAGCGCGGTTTTCAGCTCGTCGGCGCGCAGCCGGGCCAGGCTCAGCGCGTCGGCCGGCAGGCCGGGCGCGCCGCGCGTGAGCAGGCCTTGCAAGCGGCGCAGGTGTTCACGCTGCAGGTTGCGCCGCAGCGGGTCGATCTCGCTGCCGGTCTTCAGCTCGCTCCACACCGCGCCCTGCAGCGCGCCATAGAGTTCGTTCAGCGAGATCGCGCTCTTGCGTTCGGTCTCGGGCAGGTAATACGGCAGCTCCAGCAGGCGCTGTGCGGTGCCGCCGGCCATCAGCCGGTCCAGGGCCTGGGTCTGCAGGCCCAGCACGGCGGCGGGCAGCGAGACGGGCTGCGGGCGCATCCATTCGTTGTAGTCGGTGCCCAGGCTGGCCAGGAACTCCGGCTTGAACTGGAAGCTGTCGACGCTGAACAGGCCGGTGGTCAGGAACTTCAGCGCCTCGCGCTGGCGGGCCGGCTCCACCGGGCGGTAGGTCGGCCGGGTGCCGCCCGGCAAGTCACGTTCGGTGTACATGCCACCCACGTACTTGGCGGCCAGCGCCGGCAGCGGGCCCAGCTGCCGGAAGCCGGCGATCATGCTGCGGCGCAGGCGCAGCGGGTCGTCACCGGTCTTGGCACCGCGGGTCTGCAGGCGCTGCCACAGTTCCTTGGACAAGGCCATGCGCCGGCCGGCCCAGGCCAGCGGGTCGTCGCTGAGGTCGAAGCGGTTGTCGCGCGGGTCGATGCCCACCATGCCACCAAAGCCGCCGGCGTCGGCGTCGTCGGCGAAGGCCAGCAGCGGCTCGGTGCTGCGGGCGGCGATCTTGGCCAGCTCGGCCGGCTCGGTGGCGGCATCCAGCGGCCGGTAGGCGTATTCGATGGCCCAGTAGTCGTAGGGGCCGAGCGTGGTGACGTTGAGGTTGGCCTTGGGCTCGTTGGCGAGCGGGATGTTGTAGGCGTTGTAGTCCATCACCGAGCCGGTGATGGCGTTGTTGTCGGTGAAGGCCTTGTCCTTGAGCTGCTCGCGAGTGATCACGGTGGACGAGCGGAAGTTGTGCTTCAGGCCCAGCGTGTGGCCCACCTCGTGCATGATCGTGTCCTTGATCTGCGCCTGCACAAAGGCCTCGGCCTCGGGGCTGCTGGGGTCCAGCTCACCGCGGGCTTCCAGCAGGTCCATCGCGAAGTTCATCTCCTGTGCACCTTCGGCGGCGTAACTGCAGTAGGCGTCGGGGTTCGCACCCTGCGTGTTCTTCCACAGCCGGTCCAGGTCCTGCCGTTGTGCAAAGCTGGAGAAGCCCACGTCTTCGGTGATGAAGCGGCGTGCGCCGCGGCTGAAGACATCGCTCATCGCGATGTCGGCGTCCAGGATCTCGCCGCTGCGCGGGTCGCTGACGCTGGGGCCGCGGGCAAAACCCACATCGGCGCCGGTGAACCACTTGATGGACGCGTGTTCCGCGTCCAGCGTGTCGAAATCGGCGTCGTCGGGCTGCTGTTTGGCGACCACGGCGTTCTTGAAGCCGATCTTCTCGAAGGCCTTGTTCCACTCCACGATGCCGGCTTCCACCGCCGGGCGGTAGCGCGCCGGGATGTTGCGGTCCATCCAGAAGGTGATGGGCGTCACGGGCTCGGACATCGCCGCGGCCGGGTCCTTCTTCTCCAGCCGCCAGCGCTGCACATGGTGCACACGCGGGTTGGCCTTCAGGTCGCTGCCGAGTTCGACATAGGCCTCGGTGAAGTGGCCGATGCGCGGGTCGGCCGCGCGTGTGGCCATGGGTTTGTCGGGCAGGGCGGCGAAGTTGACCACCACGCCGATGAAGAAGCTGCGCGGGTCGGGCAGCGATTGCGGCGGCGGGGGCATCTGCGGCGCGCCCGGGGGCGGCGGCATCATCGGCGGCGCAGGGATGCGCGGCGTCGCAAAGTGCAGCTGCGTCAGCAGCATGGTGCTGCGTTCGGTGGCGCGGGCGGTCTCGATGGACGAGTTGCCGCGGTCCAGGCCATAGGGCAGGCGGAAGGCAAACTCCAGGTCGGTGCTGATGCCGGGCAGGTCGGCCAGCAGGAAAGCGGCGTCGACCAGGATGGACTTGCGCTCCGGGTGCGGCGCGCTGGCCACGGCTGTGGCCGCCACCAGGCTGTCGGAGAACGATTGCCGCACGGTGCGCGCCAGCGCCGCATCCCCGGTGGCGCGGAAGGCCATGTTCTTGGCGATCAGCTGCACGCTGCGGCCGACGATCCGGAACTCGACCACCATGTCGCGGTCCATCTGGTTGGCGTAGATGCCCCGTTCGCCGATGGCGTTGGCCACGCTCAGGCTCAGCATCATCGGCTTGCCGAGCAGCTCGGCCGGGATCTCCAACCAGGTTTTTTCGTCCTTGCGCCAGACCGGGATGAAGCCGCTGTCGGCTTTGGCATCCTTGATGATCTCGGCAAACGGCTTCGGTGCCGCCGGGTCCGGCCGGGCGGCCGCGGCCGCACCACCGGCAGCGCCACCCGCGGGCGGCGTGGCACCGGCCTTGGGCGCGTCTGCAGATGCGGCTGCGGGTGTGGGCGCTGCGGCGGCCTTGGGGGCGCCGGCCTCGGGGCTGGTGGTGGCACAGCCGGCCAGCAGCAAGACGGCCGCGGCCACGGGCAGCAGGCGCGGGAGACGAGAGAAGTGGTGCATGGGGGTGTGGATCAACAAACGAAGCCCCGGATTCTGCGCCCGCCGCCCGGGCCCGCCCATCCGGGCCGCCGATAGACTTGTGGCCATGTCGTCGATTGCCGCCGCGCCCAGCCACCTGCTGTACCTGCACGGCTTTCGATCGTCGCCGCAGTCCTTCAAGGCCCGGCGCCTGCAGGCCTGGCTGGCGGCCCACCGGCCCGATGTGCACTGGTGGTGCCCGCAGCTGCCGCCGTCACCGCAGGCGGCCATGGCCTTGATCGACGCCGGCCTGGCCGATGGGCCCGTCGGCCAGTGGGCCGTCTGCGGCAGTTCGCTGGGCGGCTTTTATGCCACCGTGGTGGCGCAGCGCCACCGCTGCCGCACCGTGGTGATCAATCCTGCCGTCGATCCGGCCCGGGACCTGCGCGCCCACATCGGCGAGCAGACGCACTGGCACGACCCGGCCGAGCGTTTCTTCTTCCGGCCCGAGTTTGTCGATGAGCTGACCGCGCTCACGGCGCCGGGTCTGCCGAACCCGGCCGATTTGCTGGCGATCATTGCCACCGGCGACGAACTGCTGGACTGGCGCGAGATGCGGGACCGTTACCCCGGTGCCCACCTGCACATCGTCGAAGGCAGCGACCACGCCTTGTCGGACTTCGACCACCACCTCCCCCACCTGCTGAGGTTTCTGCACCTATGCGACTGAAAGACAAGATCTGCATCGTCACCGGCGCCGCCCAGGGCATCGGCGCTGCCACCGTGGCCCGCTTCGCACAAGAAGGCGCCACCGTGATCGGCTGCGACCGCCGCGCCGACCCCATCGCAGGCGCCACCGCCACCTTCGCGGTGGACGTGACCGACCGGGCCCAGGTCGACGCCATGGTGGCCGCCGTGCTGGCCCGCTTCGGCCGCATCGACGTGCTGGTCAACAACGCTGGCATCACGAAGGACGCCCGCCTGGTGAAGATGAGCATCGAGCAGTTCGATGCCGTGATCGACGTCAACCTGCGTGGGGTCTTCCACTGTGCGCAGGCGGTGGCACCGACCATGATCGAACAAGGCCACGGCGTGATCCTGAACGCCAGCAGCGTGGTCGGCATCTACGGCAACTTCGGCCAGACCAACTACGCCGCCAGCAAGTTCGGCGTCATCGGCTTCACCAAGACCTGGAGCCGCGAGCTCGGGCCCAAGGGTGTGCGGGTCAACGCGGTGGCGCCGGGTTTTGTCGAGACGCCCATCCTGGCCACCATCCCCGACAAGGTGCTGCAGCAGATGCGCGAGCAGGTGCCCTTGCAGCGCCTGGGCCAGCCGGCCGAGATCGCCAGCGTTTATGCCTTCCTGGCCAGCGACGACGCCAGCTACGTCAACGGTGCGGTGATCGAGGTGAGTGGGGGCATGACGGTTTGACCTGGCGCAAACCGGGCGTGCAATCCAGGGATTTGGTGTTGATTTGGGAAAAATTTCCTGATTTATGCCTGTAAAGTAGCGGCATCAACCGGGGATGTCGCCATGAATGCCGTCAAGCGTCTTTTGTTCTCTTCCCGCCGCCACCTGGCCCTGGCCGCCCTGTGCTGTGCCGGCCCGCTGGCCGCGCAGACCCTGGCCGTGCAGTTGGTGGACACTGCGGGCAGCGCCGGCCTGATGAACGAACGCGGTGACGTGGTGGGCAGCCGGGTCAGCTACCCCTGCCAGGTGCCTGGCACCTGCATCCCGGAGACCACGGCCACGGTCTGGACCGCCGCGGGCCGCCTGACCCTGCCCGCGCCGGCGGGCCTGAAACCGAGCGTCGCCGCCATCGCCGCCGACGGCACCCTGGTCGGCAACGTGACCGACGGTTTTGTCACCTTCCGCGCGGCGGTCTGGCAACTGGTCGGCGGTGCCTACGTGCTGACCGAACCCGGCCTGATGGGGCTGCAGCAGTCCTACGCCACCGGCATCGACAGCAGCGGCCGTGTCGTTGGTTACGCCACCACGCCCTTTGTCTCCACGCGGCCCTTTGTCTGGACGGCTGCCGGGGGCCTGGTCGACCTGGCCAGCGCCGGTGCGCCCGCCGAGCGTGCGTTCAGCGTCAGCCCTGGCGGGCTGGTGCTGACCGACCGCTTCAGCTTCCACCTGGACAACCCCGCCGTGGCCACGCTGCTGCCGGCGCCGCCCGTCGGCGGCCAGAGCTTCTTTTCGCCCACGGGCAACAATTTTCTGGTCAACGACCACGGTGACCTGGGCGGCTTCCTGATCAACGTGTCACGCGCGGCGTATTACCTGCACCGCTGGCAGCCCACCACCGCCACCTGGCAGTTGCTGGACCCGCTGGGCATCGTGCAGGGCTCGGGCCTCGGGGTCGGCGTGGGCCGCATCACCGACAACAGCACCATCGGCGCCACCGTTGGCAAGGCGGTGCTGGCCGCCGGGCCCGACGGCCTGGCCCAACCGGTGGCCGACCGGCTCTCCCCGGCCTACCCGGCCAACGCGCTGACCAGCGTGGGGTATTTCACCGACGCCGGTGTCTTCGTCAGCAACCTCGTGCTGGGCGGTGTGGCCCGGGCCGTGAAGCTGGTGCCCATCACGCCCTGCGTGGGCGCCTGCCTGCGGGTGCAGTCGATCACGATGACCGGCACCGTGGTGCCACGTTCGCGCCGCAACAACTGTGGCCAGCCGCAGTGCACCCTGGTCACGGCCACCATCAAGGTGACCGACGTGAACGGCAACCCGCAGGCCAAGGTGCAGGTCGGCGCGCGGTTCATGAACTCCTACACCCTGGACAGCGCCGTCACCGGCCGCACCACCAGCGCCGGCACAGTGGTGTTGCAGCAGCTCGGCTATGTCGGTTCGGGCACCGTGTCGCTGCTGGTGGAGTCGGCGGCGCGCACCGGCTGGGTCTTCGACAAGGGCGTGGGCACGCTCACGGCCACCGTGATCCCGCAATGACCCCTGGCCCACGACCGTAAGCGACAATCCAGAGGGTGACCTACGCCCTCTTTGATGACGCCGGCAAGTTCCTCGCCGGCCGTGTGATGTCCGACGCCGAGGCGTCGGTGCAGGTGGAGCTGGAATCCGGCAAACGTGTGAAGGTGAAAGCCGCCCACGTGCTGCTGCGCTTCGAGAAACCGGCACCGGCCGAACTGCTGGCGGAGGCGGCGCGCCTCGCGCCAGAGATCGACCTCAACCTGGCCTGGGAATTTGCGTCGGAAGACGACTTCGGTTTTGCCGACCTGGCCCGGGACTACTTCGACGCCAAGGCCTCGCCTGCGCACCAGGTGGCCGCGTTGTTGCGGCTGCACGAAGCACCGCACTACTTCCGCCGCGCTGGCAAGGGCCTGTTCCGCAAGGCGCCGGAGGAGATTGTCAAGGCCGCGCTGCTGGGCATCGAACGCAAGAAGCAGATCGCCGCGCTGATCGACAGCTGGGCCGCCGATCTGGCCGAAGGCCGCTGCCCCGAGCCGGTGCGCGAGCAGCTCTACCGCATCCTCTTCAAGCCCGACAAAAACGGCCCCGAGTACAAGGCCGTGGTGCAGGCCGCGCGCGCGGCGCAGCTGCAGCCGCTGGACCTGCTGCAGCGTGCCGGCGCCATCACCAGCCCCTACCAGTTCCACTGGCGGCGGTTTTTGTTCGACCAGTTCCCCAAGGGCACGGCCTTCCCGCCGCTGCAGGCGCCCGCCATTAAGGACGAGTTGCCGCTGGCGCCGGTGCAGGCGTTTTCCATCGACGACTCGGCCACGACCGAGATCGACGATGCTCTGTCCGTCACCGGCATCGGCCAGGGCACGGTGGTGTTCGGCATCCACATCGCAGCACCCGGCCTGGCGATCCAGCCCGACTCGCCGGTGGACAAGGTGGCGCGCGAGCGTTTGTCCACCGTCTACATGCCGGGCTGGAAGCTCACGATGCTGCCCGACGAGGTGGTGCAGGCCTACACGCTGACCGAAGGCCGAGATTGCCCGGCCGTCAGCGTCTACATGACCTTCGACGAGGCCACGCTGGAACTGCAGAGCGCCGAGACGCGGCTGGAGCGGGTGCCCATCGCCGCCAACCTGCGCCACGACCAGCTGGACGAGGTGGTCACCGAAGCCTCGCTGACCGGCGAGGCCGTGGCCGACTACCCCTTTGCCGCCGAGTTGGCGTTTGCCTTCCGCCTGGCGCGCCACCGCAAGGCCGCGCGCGAGGTGGTGCGTGGCAAACCCGAGCTGTTCAACCGGCCGGACTACAACTTCAAGCTCGATGGTGCGGGCCAGGAGCCGCAAGGCGACGAACCGGTGCGCATAGTCACCCGCCGCCGCGGTGCGCCACTGGACCTGATCGTGGCCGAGGCCATGATCCTGGCCAACAGCCACTGGGGCGGCTGGCTGGACCAGTGTGGTGTGCCCGGCATCTACCGCAGCCAGGCCAGCCTGCTGCCGGGTGTGAAGGTGCGCATGGGCACCAAGGCCGCGCCACACGCCGGCATGGGCGTGCCGCAGTACACCTGGGCCACGTCGCCGCTGCGGCGTTATGTGGACCTGGTCAACCAGTGGCAGATCATCGCCTGCGCCCGCCATGGCCGCACGGCCGCGCTGGCCGCGCCCTTCAAGCCCAAGGACGCGATGCTGTTTTCGGTGATCTCGTCCTTCGACACGGCGTACAGCGCCTACAACGATTTCCAGAACGGCATCGAACGTTACTGGACGCTGAAGTGGCTGGAGCAGAACGCCACCGCCGAGTTGGACTGTGCGGTGATGAAAGACGGCATGGTGCGGGCCGAGGCCTTGCCGCTGGTGCTGCGCGCCAACGGCACCGAGAGCCTGCCGCGCGGCACCCGCGTGCGGGTGCGCCTGGTCAGTACCGACCTGCTGACACTGGATGTGCACGGCGCCTTGTTGTCGCGCCTGGACGATGAGCCGACGGACGCGGCCGACGAAGCCGACGCCGAGGACGACGACCTGGGCGCTGGCCCGCTGGCCCTGGCCATCGCCACCGACGAAACCGTGCCGGAAGACGCCGCCACGGCGCCTGCCAAGGACGCTGACGCGCCGTGACCGCGCGGGGGCTGCAGCCGGTGCTGGCCAGCCTGCAGGCGCGGCTGCAGCGTTGGAGCGTGCTGCAGGCGGCGCTGGCCATATCCATCGGCCTGCACCTGATGTTGTTGACGCTGCGGCTGGTGGACCCCGAAGCCTTCAACCGCGTGTTCCGCGACACGCCGCTCGAAGTCATCCTCGTCAACGCCAAGTCCAACGAGGCGCCCGGCGAGGCCCAGGCCATCGCCCAGGTCACGCTGGCCGGTGGTGGCGAGGCGGCGCGCGGCCGGGCGACGTCGC
>JADMJD010000158.1:11565-20992 GCA_018780805.1 Rubrivivax sp.
GCACGCATCCTCGGGCACCACCGGCAAGCCCACGGTGGTGGGCTACACGCTCAAGGACATGGCGACCTGGGCCGACCTGATGGCGCGCTCGATGGCCTGCGGCGGCGCGCGGCCGGGCGACGTCGCCGCTGCCGCCGTCGCGCGAGTTCAAGCTGGGCGACGCACCCGACAACACGCGCCGCCGCGTCGAAGACCTGCAGACCGAACAGCAGCAGCTGCTGGCCGCGCTGCGCCGGGAGCTGGCCCTGCTGCCGCCGCCCGACCCGCAGCGCGACCCCGGCAGCCCGCGCGAACGTGAGCTGCAGGACAGGCACCAGCAGCTGGTGCGTCAGCTGGCCGAGATCGAAAAGCGCATCAACAGCGAAAACGCCCGGCCCAAGAAGCGCTACATCAGCCCCGCCACGCGCGAAGAGGTCTACGCCATCTACTACGACGGCCTGCGCCGGCGCATCGAGGACCGCGGCACGCGCGATTTCCCAGAGGCCGGCGGCCGCAAGCTCTACGGCGAGCTGACAATGAACGTCACCATCGACGCCAACGGGCGGGTGGTCGAAGCCGACATCGTGCGGCCTTCGGCGTCGCGCCTGCTGGACCAGCGCGCCGTGGCCATCGTTTACGCCGCCGCGCCCTTTGGCCCCTTCAGCGACGCGATGCGCCGCCAGGCGGACCAGATCGTCGTCACCTCGCGCTTCCGCTTCACGCGGGAAGACGGGCTTGAAACCACACTCAGCACCAATGGCAGCCGCTGATGCACCCCGTTGATCGTTACGCCGTGCTTGGCAACCCGGTGGCGCACAGCCAGTCGCCCTTCATCCACGCCGCCTTTGCGCAGCAGACCGGGCAGGACCTGGTCTACGAACGGGTGTTGTGTGCGCTGGATGACTTCGAACCCACGGTGCGCCGCTTTGCCGCCGAAGGCGGCCGGGGCTGCAACGTCACCGTGCCCTTCAAGTTCGACGCACCGCGGCTGGCCGCCCGCTGCAGCGACCGCGCGCGCCTGGCCGCTGCCGCCAACGTGCTGCGGTTTGATGCCTACGGCTGGTTCGCCGACAACACCGACGGTGTGGGCCTGTTGCGCGACATCGAAGTCAACGCCGGTGTGTTGCTGGCCGGCCGGCGCGTGCTGCTGCTGGGCGCCGGTGGCGCCGGGGCGGGGGTGCTGGGCCCGCTGCTGCAGGCCGGTCCGACGCAGCTGTGGGTGGCCAACCGCAGCCCGGACAAGGCACTGGCCCTGGTGGCGCGCCACTCGGCGCTGGCGGCTGCCCACGGCGTCCGGCTGGGCGCGGGCGACCTGGCCTCGCCCGACGGCGCTTTCGACATCGTGCTCAACGCCACGGCCACCAGCCTGCAGGGCGCGCCGGCACCCGCGGCGGCGGAACGCCTGGCGCCGGGTGCGCTGGCCGTGGACCTGATGTACGGCCCGGCTGCAGCCCCCTTCCTGGCCTGGGCCCAGGCCCACGGCGCTGTGCCGCGCGATGGGCTGGGCATGCTGGTGGAGCAGGCAGCCGAGGCGTTTTTTGTCTGGCGCGGCGTGCGCCCGCAGACCGCACCGGTGTTGCAGGCGCTGCGCGATTGGCTTGCGGGATCGGCGGCGGCATGAAGCGCCACATCGTCCGCCTGCTGGGCCTGGGGGTGCTGAGCTTCCTGGCGCTGCAGCTGTTTTTTGGCCTGCGCATCGCCGGCATGGCGCTGCTGGACCCGCAGTCCACGGCCTTCCAGCGCAGCGAAGCCTGGCGGCTGCTGACGGAGAAGGGCCAGATCCTCTGGAGCCAGGAGTGGGTGGACGACGAAGCCATCGCTGCCCACCTCAAACGCGCCGTGATCGCCAGCGAGGATGCGGGCTTCGTGGACCACAGCGGCATCGAGTGGGACGCCATCGAAAAGGCCTGGGACCGCAACCAGCGCGCCGAGGCGCGGGCCGAACAACGCGCCGCGCGCCAGCCCAACCGGGTGGTCACGGCCAAGGTGGTGGGCGGATCGACCATCACGCAGCAACTGGCCAAGAACCTGATGCTCTCGGGCGAGCGCACCGTGCTGCGCAAGGCGCAGGAGGCGGTGCTGACGGTCTGGCTGGAGCTCTTCCTGCCCAAGCGCCGCATCCTGGCCATCTACCTGAACAACGTGGAGTGGGGTGAAGGTGTGTTTGGCGCCCAGGCCGCGGCGCGCCACTACTTCCGGGTTGACGCCGGCAAGCTGGGGCCGGAGGCCGCCGCCCGGCTGGCGGTGATGCTGCCGGCGCCCAAACGTTTTGAGCAGCGGCCGGGCTCGGCTTACGTGACGGGACGTGCCGCGACCATCGTGGCGCGCATGGGTGCGGTGGCCTTGCCATGAGCAGCGTGGCCGAGCAGGTGGCGGCCGCCGCCGCCGAGCTGGTGGTCGACGAAGGCATGGAGTACGGCGCGGCCAAACACAAGGCCGCCCAGGCCCTGGGCCGGCGTGGCGGCCGGGCCGGCGACCTGCCCAGCGACGAGCAGCTGGAAGATGCGGTGCGCGAGCACATCGCCATCTTCCACGCAGACACCCAGCCGACCGAGCTGCGCGCCTTGCGCGAGTTGGCGCTGGTCTGGATGCAACGCCTGGCAGACTTCCGGCCGCACCTGTCGGGCGCGGTCTGGCGTGGCACCGCGACCCGTCAGTCGTCGCTGCGCATCGACCTGTATTGCGACGACCCCAAGTCGGCCGAGATCACGCTGCTGGACAAGGGCGTGGACTTCGACGTGGCCACGCTGGACCGCCCCGGTGCCGAGCCGCTGGACGTGCTGACGGTGGCCAGCCAGGTGCCGGCGCTGGGTGAATGGGTCACGGTGCACCTGCTGGTGCGCGACCTGGACGAACTGCGCGGCGCCCTGAAGCCCGACAGCCGCGGCCAGACCTGGCGCGGCGACACCACGGACCTGCGCCGGCTGCTGGCCGACGGCGAGGTGGCGCCATGACACCCGCGCGCCGCGGCTGGCTGATCGGCGGTGTGGGTGCGGCGGCGGCGCTGGCCGGCCTGGGTGGCGCGCTCTGGCGTGACCGGACCAGCGGTGGCGCGCCGGCCGACCCTGCGCTCTGGGCGCTGCGCTTCCCTCGCCCGGAAGGCGGCGATCTGGTGCTCGCACAATTCCTCGGCCGCCCGCTGCTGTTGAACTTCTGGGCCACCTGGTGCCCGCCCTGCGTGCGCGAGCTGCCGATGCTGGACCGCTTCCACCGGGCCCAGCCGGCCGACGGTTGGCAGGTGGTCGGCCTGGCGGTGGATGGCCCCACGCCCGTGCGAGAATTCTTGCGCCGCACCCCGCTGGGGTTTCCGGTCGGCTTGGCCGGCCTGGACGGCGCCAGTCTGTCCCGCCAGCTGGGCAACACGGCCGGTGGCCTGCCTTTCAGCGTCGCCTTCGGCCGCGATGGCCGCTTGATTCAGCGCCAGCTGGGTGAGCTCGACGAAGCCCGGCTGAAAATCTGGCAAGACAGCGCTTAACGGCTGTCAAGCGCTGATCTGGCGGCTACTGAAGCCAAACCTTGCAGAAGATTTGCGATTTTCTCTCATTTTCGCGTAGAGTCCCGGTCTTTCCGGCCGACCGAACGGCCGACGGCGCAGCAATGATGGCTTGATACTTGCTGCATGAAGACGACAGATATCCGGGCTTGGGCCTGGATCCGAGGAGAACCATGGACCTGCGCAAACTCAAGACCCTGATCGACCTGGTGTCGGAGTCCAACATCTCGGAGCTCGAGATCACCGAAGCCGAAGGCAAGGTGCGCATCGTCAAGAGCGGCGCTGCCGGCACCTTGGCGATGCCGGCCGTCAGCCTGGCCCCGGTGGCAGCACCCGCCGCGCCGGTGGCTGCCGCTGCCGCGGCGCCTGCCCCGGCGGCCGAGCCCGCCGGCCGCGTCATCAAGTCGCCGATGGTCGGCACCTACTACCGCGCGGCCAGTCCCGGCGCCAAGGCCTTTGTCGAGGTCGGCAGCACGATCAAGGAAGGTGAGGCGGTCTGCATCATCGAAGCGATGAAGATCATGAACGAGATCGAGGCCGACACCTCGGGCAAGATCCTGCAGATCCTGTGCGACAACGGTCAGGCGGTCGAGTTCGGCCAGCCGCTGTTCATCGTCGAATAATCACAGCGCCACCGTGTTCAAGAAAATCCTGATCGCGAACCGGGGCGAGATCGCCCTCCGGATCCAGCGCGCCTGTCGTGAGATGGGCATCCAGTCGGTCATCGTGTATTCCGAGGCGGACCGCGAGGCCAAGTACGTCAAGCTGGCCGACGAGGCGGTGTGCATCGGGCCGGCGGCGTCGGCGCACAGCTACCTCAACATGCCGGCCATCATCTCCACCGCGGAGGTGACCGACGCCGAGGCCATCCACCCGGGTTACGGCTTCCTGTCGGAAAACGCCGACTTCGCCGAGCGGGTGGAGCGCAGCGGCTTTGTCTTCATCGGGCCGACGCCGGAATCCATCCGCATCATGGGCGACAAGGTCTCGGCCAAGCAGGCCATGATCCGCTCGGGGGTGCCCTGTGTGCCAGGCTCGGAAGGCGCCTTGCCCGAGGACCCGAAGGAGATCATCCGCCAGGCCCGCGCCATCGGTTACCCGGTGATCATCAAGGCGGCGGGTGGCGGCGGCGGGCGGGGCATGCGTGTGGTGCACACCGAAGCGGCGCTGCTGAACGCGGTGCTGACCACCCGGGCCGAGGCGGGCGCGGCCTTCGGCAACCCGGCCGTGTACATGGAAAAGTTCCTGGAGAACCCGCGCCACATCGAGATCCAGGTGATGGCCGACAGCTTCAAGAACGCGGTCTGGCTGGGTGAGCGCGACTGCTCCATGCAGCGCCGGCACCAGAAGATCATCGAAGAAGCGCCGGCGCCGGGCATCCCGCGGCGTGTGATCGAGCGCATCGGCGACCGCTGCGCCGCGGCCTGCAAAAAGATCGGCTACCGCGGTGCCGGCACCTTCGAGTTCCTGTATGAAAACGGCGAGTTCTTCTTCATCGAGATGAACACCCGCGTGCAGGTGGAACACCCGGTGACGGAGCTGGTGACGGGCATCGACATCGTGCAGATGCAGATCCGCGTCGCGGCCGGCGAAAAACTGCCCTTCACGCAGCGCAACATCGAGATGCGCGGCCACGCGATCGAAGTCCGCATCAACGCCGAGGACCCTTACAAGTTCACGCCGTCACCTGGCAAGGTGACGATGTGGCACCCGCCCGGCGGCCCGGGCGTGCGTGTGGACTCGCACATCTACACCAACTACTTCGTGCCGCCGAACTACGACTCCATGGTCGGCAAGATCATCGTGCATGGCGACACCCGCGAGCAGGCCCTGGCCCGCATGCGCACCGCGCTGCAGGAGACGGTGGTCGAAGGCATCCAGACCAACATCCCGCTGCACCGCGAGCTGATGGTCGATGCCAAGTTCGTCGAAGGTGGCACCAGCATCCATTACCTCGAGGGCTGGCTGCAGCAGCACCGCCGGTGATCGAACTCGTTCTGCGACTGCCGGTGGCACTGGTGGAGCCGGTGTCCGATGCCCTGGCCGACGAACTCGACGCGCTGTCGGTCTCGGTCGAGGACGCCGACGCCGGCACCGAGGCCGAGCAGGCCTTGTTTGGCGAGCCCGGCATGCCGGCACCGCAACCCGGCTGGGACCGCTCCACGCTGCGGGCGCTGTTCGAGACCGAGGCCCAGGCCGAAGCTGCGGCCACGCTGCTGCTGGCACAGGACTGGGCGGCCGACCTGCATGTGCAGGCCCTGGCGCCGGTGGCCGACCAGGACTGGGTGCGGCTGACGCAGTCGCAGTTCGACCCGGTGGCCATCACGCCGGGCTTCTGGATCGTGCCCAGCTGGCACCAGCCGCCGGCCGGCGCCACGCAGGTGATCCGGCTCGACCCGGGCCTGGCCTTCGGCACCGGCACCCACCCCACCACCCGCATGTGCCTGCGCTGGACGGCCACCCACGCCCAGCCCTGGGCACGGGTGCTGGACTACGGCTGCGGCTCCGGCATCCTGGCCATTGGCGCCGCGCTGCACGGCGCGGTGGCCATCGACGCGGTGGACATCGACCCGGCAGCCGTTGGCGCCACCGAGGCCAATGCCACGGCCAACGGCGTGCAGCTGCGTGCCGGTCTGCCAGCCGCAGCCGAGGGTGTGTACCCGCTGGTGCTGGCCAACATCCTGGCCACGCCGCTGAAGCTGCTGGCACCGCTGCTGTGCGGCCATGTGGCACCCGGCGGGCACCTGGTGCTGGCAGGCATCCTGGCGCGCCAGGCCGACGAGCTGAAGGCCGCCTACGCGCCTTGGCTGGCCCTGGACGTGGCCGACGAAGAAGACGGCTGGATCCTGATGGTGGGCCAACGCCCGAGCTGACCCCGCGATGAGCCTGGCCACCCGTTGCACGTCCTGCGGCACCGTGTTCCGGGTCGTGCAGGACCAGTTGCGGGTGTCGTCCGGCTGGGTGCGCTGCGGGCGTTGCAGCGAGGTCTTCAACGCCATCGAGAGCCTGGTCGACCTGGAGCTGGACCGGCCGGGCGAGGGCGCCGCCGCCAGCGTGCACGGGTCGCGGGTGATGCAAGACCTGGCACGGGTCGCGGCCGGCACGGCCGAGCCCCCCGTGGCGCCGGCGCCGATGCGTGAGCCAGTGCGTGAGCCGATGGGTGAGCCGATAGCGGCTGACGACCCGTTCGACGTCGTCATCGACCCGCCCGGGCCCGCGCTGGCGGCGGAGCCGGAAACCGGGTTACCACCGGACAGACTGCCGCTGCCGCCGATCGCCGCACCGGACAGGGCGCAGGGTGATGCCCAAACTGACGCCCAAGCTGACACCCAGTCCCCCGTCCCCGGCCGCGCGCCCACCTTCCTGCGCCAGGCCGACCGTGCGGCCCGTTGGCGCCATCCCGGCGTGCGTGCCGGTCTGTCCCTCGGGGTGCTGGTGGCGCTGGCCGGTCTGGGCTGGCAGGTGCACCTGTCGCAACACGACTGGCTGGTGGCGCGCTGGCCGGTGCTGCGGGCGCCGGTGGCGCAGCTGTGCGCCTGGTCCGGCTGCCAGATCGAGCCGCCACGGCGCATCGAAAGCCTGGCGGTGGAAAGCAGTGGTCTCACACGTGCTGGCGCCGCCGGCACCTACAAGCTGACCGCGGTGCTGCGCAACCGCGACAAGCTGCCGCTGCGCACACCCGCGGTCGACCTGACCCTGACCGATGCCACCGGCCGCGTCATCGCGCGCCGCGTGCTGGACGCCGCCGAGCTCGGCGCGCCGCAACCCAGCATCGCTGCGGGGGGTGAGCTGGCACTCGCGGCGACGCTGCGCACGCGCGACGCCGCCGTCGTCGGCTACACAATCGAGATCTTCTACCCCTGACCCTGGCGGCACTGGCGCCGCCCCCCTTGGAGACAAGTTCATGCCGGCCCTGATCTGCGGTTCACTCGCGTTCGACACCATCACCAACTTCCCGGGCCGTTTTGCGCAGCAGATCCTGCCGGAGCAGGTGCACATCCTCAATGTGTCCTTCCTCGTGCCCACGCTGCGGCGCGAGTTCGGCGGCTGCGCCGGCAACATCGCCTACAACTTGCAACTCATCGGCGGCAACGCGGTGGTGATGGCGGCGCTGGGCGACGACGGTGCCGAGTACCGCGCCCGCCTGGGCGGCTGGGGGGTGGACACCTCGCTGGTGCGCAGCGTGCCGGGGGCCTACACGGCGCAGGCCATCATCATCACCGACACCGACAACAACCAGATCACCGCCTTCCACCCGGGTGCCATGCAGCAGGCGCACGACACCACGGTGCCAGCGACGCGCAGCGACCTGAAGATCGGCATCGTGGCACCCGATGGCCGCGATGCGATGCTGCAGCACGCCGCGCAGATGAAGGCCGCGGGCATCCCGTTTGTGTTCGACCCGGGCCAGGGCCTGCCGATGTTCGACGGTGCCGACCTGCAGCACTTCGTGGCGCAGGCCACCTGGGTGGCGGTGAACGACTACGAGGGCCGCATGCTCTGCGACCGCCTGGGCACCAGCCTGGAAACCCTGTCACGCACGCCGCACCTGCAGGGTGTGGTGGTCACGCTCGGTGGCGACGGCTGCGAGCTGTGGATCGGTGGCGAACGCACCCATGTGCCCGGCGTGGCTGCGGCTGCGCTGAACGACCCCACTGGCTGCGGCGATGCCTTCCGCGCCGCACTGCTGTTCGGTCTGGAGCGTGGCTGGCCGCTGGCCCGCTGCGCCGCCCTGGGCAACCGCCTGGGCGCGCTGAAGATCGCTTGTCATGGCCCGCAGAACCACGTACTGGACGACGCAACGAAGGCGCTGTTGCAGGCCTGATCGGCCAAAGGCGGCGCTCGCCAAAAAACCCGGCCAAGGCCGGCGGAAAGAAAAAAACCCGGCCTGAGCCGGGTTTTGCATCACCTCACGGGGCACGGAGCCCCGCGGGATGAATCAGGGCTTGTTGCCCGTCGGGAAGGGCCAGGCCGCAGCCGGGCTCAGCGCCGTCTTGGCCGCCGGTGCAGCAGGTGCCGAGGCCGGAGGCGCAGGCGCTGCGGGAGCAGCGGCCTTCTTTGCAGCGGGCTTCTTGGCAGCGGGCTTCTTAGCCGCCGGCTTCTTGGCCGCAGCGGCCTTCTTGGCGGGGGCCGCCTTCTTTGCAGGCGCAGCCTTCTTCGCCGGAGCCGCCGCCTTCTTGGCCGGTGCCGCCTTCTTCGCCGGAGCTGCCGCCTTCTTGGCCGGTGCTGCCTTCTTGGCCGGAGCGGCCTTCTTCGCGGGCGCCGCCTTCTTGGCCGGTGCCGCCTTCTTCGCCGGAGCCGCCTTCTTCGCGGGGGCGGCCTTCTTCGCCGGAGCGGCCTTCTTGGCCGGAGCGGCCTTTTTCGCAGTTGCCATAACGATCTCCTTGATCAAGTTGCAAAGAGCGCCACGCTGCTCGATACAGCGTGGTGATTCACCGTCCGATGCTTTTGCATCGGTACGGTGAACGGGGTTGCAGCCCTGTGCATCGCTTCTGTCGGCTGTGCATCAGGTGGTGCTGCAGGTTCATCGATCGTGATGATCGCCAGGCCCTTGTGCGGGCGTGAGGACGTCAATCCCAGGAGAGCGCGCCACCGGTCTGGTAGTCAATCACGCGCGTCTCGAAGAAATTGCGTTCCTTCTTCAGGTCGATCATCTCGCTCATCCAGGGAAACGGGTTCTCCTCGTTGGGGAACAGGGGCTCCAGGCCGATCTGCGTGGCACGCCGGTTGGCGATGTAACGCAGGTAGCCCTTGAACATCGACGCATTCATGCCCAGCACGCCACGGGGCATGGTGTCTTCAGCGTAGCGGTACTCGAGGTCGACCGCCTTCATGAACAGCGCCTTGATTTCGGCCTTGAACTCGGCCGTCCACAGGTGCGGGTTCTCGAGCTTGATGGCGTTGATCAGGTCGATGCCGAAGTTGCAGTGCATCGACTCGTCGCGCAGGATGTAC
>JADMJD010000095.1 GCA_018780805.1 Rubrivivax sp.
CGTAGTCGTAGGTGCGGCCGTCGCCCATCACGCCCACGCTCTTGACGGGCAGGAAAACAGCGAAGGCCTGGCTGGTCAGGTCGTACCAGGATTTGCCGCTGGCCTCGTCGCGGAAGTTGCGCAGCTCTTCGATGAAGATCGCATCCGCGCGCTGTAGCAGTTGTGCGAACTCGGGCTTGACCTCGCCCAGGATGCGCACGCCCAGTCCCGGGCCGGGGAACGGATGACGGTAGACCATGTCGTGCGGCAGGCCCAGGGCCACGCCGAGTTCGCGCACCTCGTCCTTGAACAGGTCGCGCAACGGCTCCAGCAGCTTCAGGCCCAGGGTCTCGGGCAGGCCACCAACGTTGTGGTGGCTCTTGATCGTGGTGGCCTTCTTGGTCTTGGCGCCGCCACTTTCGATCACGTCGGGATAGATCGTGCCCTGTGCCAGCCACTTCGCGTTCGACAGTTTTTTCGCCTCGGCCTGGAAGACCTCAACAAACTCACGGCCGATGATCTTGCGCTTGGCCTCGGGGTCGGTGACGCCGGTCAGGTGGCCGAGGAACTGTTCGCTCGCGTCGATGCGCAGCACCTTGGCGTGCAGCCGGCCGACGAACATGTCCATCACCATCTGGCCTTCGTTCAGGCGCAGCAGGCCATGGTCGACGAAGACACAGGTGAGCTGGTCGCCGATGGCGCGGTGGATCAGCGCGGCGGCCACGCTGGAATCGACACCGCCGCTCAGGCCGAGGATGACCTCCTCGTCACCCACCTGTTCGCGGATGTGGGCGACGGCCTCTTCGACATGGTCGCGCATCACCCAGTCGGGCCTGGCGCCGGCGATCTGCAGCACGAAGCGCTCCAGCAGCGCACGGCCCTGCACCGTGTGCGTGACCTCGGGGTGGAACTGCACCGCGTAGTAGCCACGGGCTTCGTCGGCCATGCCGGCGATCGGGCAGCTGGGCGTGCTGGCCATCAGCTTGAAACCCGGCGGCAGCGCGGTGACCTTGTCGCCGTGGCTCATCCAGACCTTGAGCATGCCGTGACCTTCCGGCGTGCTGAAGTCCTCGATGCCCTGCAGCAGCCTTGTGTGGCCATGCGCGCGCACCTCGGCATAACCGAACTCGCGGTGCGTGCTGGCTTCCACCTGGCCGCCCTGCTGCACCGCCATCGTGAACATGCCGTAGCAGATGCCGAGCACCGGCACACCGAGGTCCCACACCGCCTGCGGCGCGCGCAGGTCGTGTTCTTCATAGGTGCTGGCGTGGCTGCCGGACAGGATGACGGCCTTGGGCGCGAACTCGCGCACGAAGGCGTCGCTGACGTCGTTGGGGTGGATCTCGCAGTACACGTGCGCTTCGCGCACGCGGCGTGCGATCAGCTGGGTGACCTGGGAGCCGAAATCGAGGATCAGGATCTTGTCGTGCATGGCGGCGTTCAAGCGGCAGGAAGAGGTTGGGCCGTGCGCGCCAGGCCGCTGCGGCGAAAGTGGCGCCAGGCCAGCAGCAGGGCCAGGCCTTGCAGCGCAGCGCAGAAGAACATCGGCGCGCCCAGGCGCCAGTCCCCACGCGGCAGGTGCGAGACCAGCCCCAGCAGCGGCGCGGCAATGGCCGGCGCCACCACCGCCATCAGGCTGCTGAGCGAACTCAGCGAGCCCATGGTGCGGCCTTGTTCGGTGGCGTCGGCCGCGCTGGAAACGATGCTGTTCATCGCGGCAGCCACGGTGTTGCCCAGCACGTTGGCGATGATGACGGCGTACATCACCCAGCCGGCCGTGGCCGCGCCCCAGCCGATGTAGGCCAGCGTGGACGAGGCCAGGCCCAGCAGCACCAGCCGCCAGGCCGGAAAGACCTTCAGCAGCCGGCCCATCAGGCCACCCTGCACCACGGCGGAGACCACGCCCACGGCAAACAGCGACCAGCCGTTTTCCGCCGGCCCCCAGCCGAACTTGAAGCTGTTGTGCAGCACCCAGGTGGTGTACAGCGTGAACTGCGCCAGCGCGCTGAGTGCCAGCACCACCACCAGCGGGCCGATGCCGCGCAGCTGGCCCAGGGCCTTCAGCGACAGCAGCGGGTTGGCAGCACGCCAGGTGACGGCTCGGCGTTTTTCAGGCGGCAGCGACTCCGGCAGCACAAACAGGCCGTAGGTGAAGTTCAGCAGCGTCAGCCCGCCCGCCACCCAGAACGGCAGCCGCAGGTCGATGCCGCCCAGGATGCCACCCATCACCGGGCCCAGGATGAAGCCGATGCCGAACATCGCGCCCAGCAGCCCGAAACGGCGCGCACGCTGCTCGGGCGGCGTGATGTCGGCCACATAGGCATTGGCCACCGCCGCGTTGGCCTGCGTGACACCGCCGACGATGCGCGACGCGATCAACATCCAGATCGCGCTCGCCATCGCGGTGGCGAAGAAGTTGATCGCCAGCCCGCAGAAGCCGATCAGCAGCACCTTGCGGCGGCCGTAACGATCCGACAACGCGCCCAGCAGCGGCGCGCCGAAGAAGCTGGCCAGTGCAAACGAGAACGTGACCACGCCGTACCAGTAGGTCTGGGCGGTCGGGTCGCTGGTGAACTGCCCGACCAGCGCCGGCAGCACGGGCACGATGAGGCCGATCGACAGCATGTCGAGCAGCACCACCACCATGATGAATCGCATGGCAGCAGGCCGGCCGGGCCCGGCGCCCGGCCCCG
>JADMJD010000178.1 GCA_018780805.1 Rubrivivax sp.
GTGCGCGTGGCAGATGCGCGCGATGTCTTCGGCGCTGGCCTTGAACTCCATCGCGACCACGGCCTCGGCGATCAGCTCGCTGGCCATCGGGCCGACGATGTGCACACCCAGGATCTCGTCGGTGGCCGCATCGGCCAGGAACTTGACCATGCCGGTGGTGTCACCCAAGGCACGCGCCCGGCCGTTGGCCATGAAGGGGAAGGTGCCCGCCTTGTAGGCGGCGCCGCGGGCCTTCAGCTGCTGCTCGGTCTCGCCCACCCACGCGATCTCGGGGCTGGTGTAGATGACCCAGGGGATGGTGTTGAAGTTGACGTGCCCATGCTGGCCGGCAATGCGCTCGGCCACGGCCACACCTTCTTCTTCGGCCTTGTGCGCCAGCATCGGGCCGCGCACCACGTCACCCACGGCCCAGACACCCGGCAGGTTGGTCTTGCAGTCCGCGTCGACGACGACGGCGCCGCGCTCGTCGAGTTGCAGGCCCACGGCTTCAGCGTTCAGCCCGATGGTGTTGGGTGTGCGGCCGATGGAGATGATGAGCTTGTCGACATCCAGCGTCTGCGCCTCGCCCTTGGCGTTTTCATAGGCGACGGTGACACCCTTCTTGGCCGTCTTGATGGTGCCGACCTTCACGCCCAGCTCGATCTTCAGGCCTTGTTTGCTGAAGGCCTTGTGCGCCTCTTTGGCGATCTGCTCGTCCACCGCGCCCAGGAAGGTCGGCAGGCCTTCGAGCACCGTGACCTCGGCACCCAGGCGGCGCCAGACCGAACCCATCTCCAGGCCGATGACCCCGGCGCCGATCAGGCCCAGCTTCTTGGGCACGGCGCCCACGCGCAGCGCACCGTCGTTGCTGAGGACCTGCTCTTCGTCGAAGGGCGTGCCGGGCAGTGCACGGGCGTTCGAGCCCGTGGCCACGACCACGTGTTTGGCCGTCAGCGTCTCGCCGCCCACCGACACCTCGTAACCCCCGTCGGCCGCGCCGACGAAGGCACCGCGACCGTGGAAAAACGTGACCTTGTTCTTCTTGAACAGGTAGAGGATGCCGTCGTTGTTCTGTTTGACGACGGTGTCCTTGCGGGCCAGCATCTTCTTGACGTCGATGCTCAGGTCCTTCAGGCCGATGCCATGGTCGGCAAAGTGGTGCGCCGCCTGTTCGTAATGTTCGCTGGACTGCAGCAACGCCTTGCTGGGGATGCAGCCGACGTTGGTGCAGGTGCCACCCGGTGCGGGGCCGCCGGTGGCGTTTTTCCACTCGTCGATGCAAGCGGTCTTCAGGCCGAGCTGGGCAGCGCGGATGGCGGCGATGTAGCCGCCAGGGCCGCCGCCGATGACGAGGACGTCGAAGTTTTTCGTGGTCATGGGGTGTTCAAGTCAAGCCACCGCCGCGGATCCGGCTTTGCCGGTCCGCCAGCGGGCGGCCCCCTCGGGGGGTAGCAAGCGCAAGCGAGCTTGGGGGCTCACTCATTCGGGACGAAGATCCAGAGCAGGATGTAGATGAGCACGCCGGTGCCGCCGAACAGTGCAAGACCGGTCAACAGCAGGCGCCAGATCCAGGTGTCGACGCCGGTCAGCACCGCCACGCCGCCGCAGACACCGCCAAGCCAGCGGTCGTTGCGGCTGCGGCGGAGCTTGTTCACCGCCACCGGGCCGGCTGATACGGGCTCGCCCTGCAGCACACGCGCCTTCGCGCGCTGGAACTCGTCGTCGTTCAGGGTGCCAGCGGCGCGCAGCGCCTCCAGCTTGGCGAGTTCGTCTGCGATGCTCATGGCGCGGTGCTTTCAGGTGTCGAAGGTCAGATGTCGAACAACAGACGCGCCGGGTCTTCCAGCGCTTCTTTCATCGCCACCAGACCGAGCACGGCCTCGCGGCCGTCGATGATGCGGTGGTCGTAGCTCATCGCCAGGTAGTTGATCGGGCGCACCACGACCTGGCCGTTTTCGACCACAGCGCGGTCCTTGGTGGCGTGCACGCCCAGGATGGCGCTCTGCGGCGGGTTGATGATGGGCGTGGACAACATCGAGCCGAAGGTGCCGCCGTTGCTGATGCTGAAGGTGCCGCCGGTCAGCTCATCGATGCCGAGCTTGCCGTCCTTGGCCTTCTGGCCGAACTCGGCGATCTTCTTCTCGATGTCGGCAAACGACATCTGGTCGACGTTGCGCAGCACCGGCACCACCAGGCCGCGCGGCGAGCCCACCGCGATGCCGATGTCGAAGTAGCCGTGGTAGACGATGTCGTTGCCGTCCACGCTGGCGTTGATGATGGGGTACTTCTTCAGCGCCGCCACGGCCGCCTTGACGAAGAAGCTCATGAAGCCGAGCTTGACGCCATGTTCCTTCTCGAACTTCTCCTGGAACTTCTTGCGCATCTCCATCACCGGGGCCATGTTGACCTCGTTGAAGGTGGTCAGGATGGCGTTGGTGCTCTGGCTCTGCACCAGGCGCTCGGCGATGCGTGCGCGCAGGCGCGACATCGGCACGCGCTGCTCCGGGCGGTCGCCCAGGTTCAGCGACACCGGTGCGGCCACCTGGGCCAGCGCGGGCTTGGCGGCAACCGCCGGTGCAGCCACCGGTGCGGCCTTGGGCGCGGCCGGTGTGGCGATCGCACCCAGCACATCACCCTTGGTCACGCGGCCGTCCTTGCCGGTGCCGGCCACCGAGCCGGCGGCCAGGG
>JADMJD010000198.1 GCA_018780805.1 Rubrivivax sp.
GCATGCTGCGCAGCTTGGGCAGGTTGAACTCCAGCCCGATCACGAACATCAGGAACACCACGCCGAACTCGGCCAGGTACTGCACCCCGGCACTGTCCTGCGCCAGCGCCAGCGCATTGGGGCCGATCAGCACACCCACCACCAGGTAGCCCAGCATCGGCGGCAGCTTCAACGAGCGGCAGGCCACCACGCCCAGCACGGCGGCCACGAGGTACAGCAGAACGAGTTCGAGCGTGCTGGCCATGGTTTCCTAGAATGCACCGATGCTAAGTCACCCCTTCGACGCGGCCCGGGCCCTGGCGCTGGCCGCGCAGACCTTCGACATCGAAGCCCGCGCGCTGCAAGGCCTGGCCGCGCGCCAGGGTGACGGTTTTGTCGGCGCGGTGCAGGCCATGCTGGCCTGCCAGGGGCGGGTGATCGTGATGGGCATGGGCAAGAGTGGCCATGTGGGACGCAAGATCGCGGCCACGCTGGCCTCCACCGGCACGCCGGCGCACTTTGTGCACCCGGCCGAGGCCAGCCATGGCGACCTGGGCATGGTGACGCCGGGCGACGTGGTGCTGGCCATCAGCCACAGTGGCGAAAGCGACGAGCTCGCCGCCATCGTGCCGCCGCTGCGCCGCCTGGGCGTGGTGCTGGTGGCGATGACGGGGCGGCCGGAATCGTCGCTGGCGCGGCACGCCGACCATGTGCTCTCCAGTGCCGTCGAACAGGAGGCCTGCCCGCTGAACCTGGCGCCCACCGCCAGCACCACGGCGCAGATGGCGCTGGGTGATGCGCTGGCGGTGGCGCTGCTGGACGCACGGGGTTTCCGCGAAGACGACTTCGCCCGTTCGCACCCCGGCGGCAGCCTGGGCCGCAAGCTGCTGATGCATGTGCACGACCTGATGCGCAGCGGCGATGCGCTGCCGCGGGTGACCCCGAAGGCCAGCCTGCACGCGCTGCTGCGCGAGATGACGGGCAAGGGCCTGGGGTTTGCCGCTGTCGTGGACGACGCCGGCCGCGCCGTCGGCATCTTCACCGACGGCGACCTGCGCCGATTGATCGAACGCGACGCCGACCTGCGCACGCTGAGCGCCGAGCAGGTGATGCACCGCGCGCCGCGCCTGGTGCGTGACGACGCGCTGGCCGTGGACGCCGCGGCGCTGATGGAGCAGCACCGCATCACCAGCGTGTTGGTGGTGGACGCGGCCGGGCTGCTGGTCGGTGCGCTGAACTCCAACGACCTGATGCGGGCCAAGGTGATATGACGCCGGCGCTGCAGTTCCCGCCCGAGCTGCTGTTGCGGGCCCAGGGCCGCGGCCTGGGCCTGAAAGCAGCGATCTTCGACGTCGACGGCGTCTTGACCGACGGCCGTTTGTACATCGGCGAACACGGCGAGACGGTCAAGGCCTTCAGCACGTTGGATGGCCAGGGCCTGAAGCTGCTGGTGCAGGGTGGCATCGTGCCGCTGGTGGTGACGGGGCGTGATTCGCCCGCGGTGCGCCGCCGGGTGGCCGACCTGGGGCTGCCGCACGCCGCCTATGGTGCCCACGACAAGGTGGCCGCGGCCAGCGCGCTGCTGTCGGCACTGGGCCTGGACTGGGCCGACACCGGCGCCATCGGCGACGACTGGCCCGACCTGCCGGTGTTTGCGCAAGCGGCTTTCAGTTGCGCGCCGGCCAACGCACATGCGGAGGTGAAGGCGCGTGCCGACCATGTCACGGCCGGGCCCGGCGGCCACGGCGCGGCGCGTGAGTTCTGCGACCTGCTGCTCATGGCCTCGGGGCGCTACGCGGCCCTGCTCCAGCAGACCACCGCCACCTTGGACAGCCGCTGAAATGAAACCCCCACGCTCACTCCGTTCGCTGCCCCCCAAGGAGGCGCGTCAGTCCCTTCGGGCGGCCGTGCGGCACTGACATGGCCGTCGAGATCCAGCTGCCCGACCTGCCCGAGATCCAGCTCGGTGGTGCGCCACGCGCCGCGATGCCCTGGCACCTGTGGCTGCGCGACACGCTGTCCACCTACCTGCCGGTGCTGCTGATGGCACTGCTGGCGCTGGTCACGTGGTGGCTGGTGAAAAACACGCCCGGTGCACCACCGGCCCGCAGCACGGCCCCGGTGAGCGGTGTGCCCGACTACACGATGAACCGCTTCGTGCTGCAGCGTTACGCACCCGACGGCCGCCTGATGGCGCGGCTGGAAGGCCGCGAATTGCGCCACTACCCGGAGAGCGACCGCATCGAGGTCGACGAGCTGCACCTGCGCGCCTTTGCGCCGGACGGCCGCGAAACCACCGCCACGGCGCGCCGCGCGGTCAGCAACGGCGCGGCCTCGGAGCTGGAGCTGCAAGGCGGCGCCGAGGTGGTCGGTGTCGACGCCGACGGCAGCCCGGTGCAGATCCGCAGCGAGTTCCTGCACGCCTTCATCGACACCCAGGTGGTGCGCACGCACCTGCCGGTGGAGGTGAAACATGGCGCCAGCCTGCTGCGCGCCGCCGGGCTGAATTACGACGGCCAACAGCGGGTGCTGGATTTCAAGGGCCCGGTGCGCGCCAGGCTGCAGGTGCCGCCGCGGTGAGCAGCGCGCCCGCCCCGCTGGTTTTCATCACCGGGGCCTCCAGCGGCATCGGCCAGGCCCTGGCCGCGCGTTACGCCGCGGCCGGCTGGCGGCTGGCGCTGGTGGCGCGGCGCGCTGAACTGCTGCGCGACTGGGCGCAGGCGCAGGGCCTGGACAGCCAGCGCTGTGGCGTCTACCCGGCCGACGTGGCCGATGTTGACGCCATCGTCGCCGCCGGCCAGGCCTGCATCGCTGCCCAGGGCCTGCCGAATGTGGTGATCGCCGCCGCCGGCATCAGCGTGGGCATGGACACGGGCGAGCGGGCCGACCTGGCCGTGATGCGCGACACCTTTGCCACCAACAACCTGGGCACGGCCGCCACGTTCCACCCCTTTCTGGCCGCTATGCAGGAACGCCGGCGCGGCACGCTGGTGGGGGTGGCCAGCGTCGGTGCGATCCGCGGCATGCCGGGCCACGGCGCGTATTGCGGCAGCAAAGCGGCGGTGATCGTTTATTGCGAAAGCCTGCGCGGCGAGTGTCGGCCGTTCGGGCTGAAGGTGGTCACGCTGGTGCCGGGTTATGTGGCCACGCCGCTGACCGCCAAAAATCCCTACACGATGCCCTTCCTGATGGACCCGGCGGCGTTTGCCGAACGGGCCTTTTCCGCGATCCATGCTGGCGACCCCTACCGTGTCATCCCGTGGCAGATGGGCGTGGTGGCCAAACTGCTGCGGCTGCTGCCGAACCGGCTGTTCGACCGCCTGTTTGCCGGCCGCGGCCGCAAGCCGCGCCGAAGCTGACGCGCCGCAAAAGCGGCGCCACCATGAAAAAAGCCCCGGCAAGACCGAGGCTCTTTTGAACGCGTTGCTGCGGGATCAGTAGCCGCCGCGGCCACCGCCGCCGCCACCACCGCCGTAGCCGCCGCCACCACCGCCGTAGCCGCCACCACCACCACCGCCGCTGCGGCCACCGCCGCCACCGCCGTAGGGGCTGCGACCACCGCCGCCGCCACCGCCGCCGTACGGGCTGCGGCCGCCGCCACCGCCGCCACCACCGCCGCCGCCGCCACCACCGTAGCCGCCACCACCGCCGCCGCCGTAGCCGCCGCCGCCACCACCGCTGCGACCACCGCCGCCGCCGCCGAAGCCGCCCGGACGGTCTTCACGCGGACGTGCTTCGTTGACCACGATGGCCCGGCCTTCGAGAGGCTGGCCGTTCATGCCATTGATGGCGGATTGCGCTTCAGCGTCCGAGCCCATCTCGACAAAGCCGAAGCCTTTCGAGCGGCCGGTTTCGCGGTCCATCATGACCTTTGCGGAGGTCACGGTGCCAAATTGCGAAAACGACTGTTGCAGAGATTCGTCGCGGACCGAATAGGCCAGATTGCCGACGTAGAGTTTGTTTCCCACGGGGAAGCCCTTAAGCAGAGAGAACGACAGACCATGTGGAGCTTCAACCCGGCGTGAACCAAAAGGTGCCGCATCCAGACACAGGGGTTTGATTATGTGGTGTGGTATGCGCAAGTTGCAAAGGTGTCAAGCGCCGAGTGTTGTTTTGCAGTCCCGGGGCAAACCCGGGCACGCCTGCGCCAGCGCGCTGCGCCATGCCCCGTAGCATCTGCGGATGGACCTGCTCAAGCCCCTGGTGGCGCTGCTCGCCATCGTCAACCCGGTGGGGGTGCTGCCGTTCTTTCTGCACTTCACGCAGCATTTCACGCCGGCCCAGCGCCGCCAGACCATCCGCGTCAGTGCGCTGGCCGCCGGGCTGGTGGTGGCCATCAGCGCGCTGGCGGGAAACAAGATCATCGCGTTTTTCGGCATCTCGATCGCGTCGTTCCAGGTCGGCGGCGGCACGCTGCTGCTGATCAGCGCGCTGCAGATGCTCAACGCCCAGCCGGCGGAATCCAAGCCGACCGACGTCTCCGACGGCCAGCAGAAGGCCGATGCCGGCGCCAGCATCGCGGTGGTGCCGCTGACCATCCCGCTGCTCACCGGCCCGGCGACCATCTCCACGATGGTCATCTACGCCGAGCGCACCCGCCACTGGTGGGAGCAGGCGGTGCTGGTGGGTTATGGGCTGGTGGTGGCGCTGGCCACGTTTGCGGTGTTCACGCTGTCCGGGCAGCTCGCACGCCTGATCGGCCGCACCGGCATCAACGTGATGACGCGGTTGATGGGCCTGATCCTGGCCGCGCTGGCGGTGGAGATCATGGCCGATGGCCTGACCCAGCTGTTCCCCATCCTGGCCAGCCGGACGCTGAAGTGAAGCCCCCACGCTCACGTTGTTCGCTGCCCCCCGAGGGGGCGTTGAGCCTCCTTGGGGCGGCCCTGCGGAGGCTCTCATGAACCCGCTGCAGCGCCCGATCTGGCTCGCGCCGCTGGGTGGTGAGCCGGCCTGTGCCCCCTTGGTGGCCGCCGTGGCGGAGGCCGGCGGTCTGGCCTGGCTGGGAGGTGCCTACCTGGCACCGGCGCGGCTGGCGGCGGTGATCGATGAGATCCGGGCACTGACGGCGCAGCCTTTTGGCGTCAACCTGTTCTGGCCGCAGGCCTGGCGGCGGGATGCGGCGCGTGAGGCCCACTTCCTGCAGATGCTGGCGCCGTTCCATGCCGCGCTGGGCCTGGCGCCGCCGGTTTTGCCGGCGCGTTTTGAAGAATCCTTCGACGAGCAGCTGGCCGTGCTGCGCGAGCGCCGCGTGCCGCTGATCAGCTTCACCTTCGGCGACCCCGGCACCGCCTTGGTGCAGCAGCTGCAGGCCGGTGGCGCGCGTGTGGTGGGCACCGCCACCAACGTGCCCGAGGCGCTGGCGCTGCAGACCAGCGGCGTGGACGCCATCGTGGCCCAGGGCGCCGAAGCCGGTGGCCACCGCGGCAGTTTCCTGAACCACCTCGACACCGCGCTGGTCGGCACGCTGGCCCTGGTGCCGCAGGTGGTGGACGCGGTGCAGGTTCCGGTGATCGCCGCCGGCGGCATCGCCGATGCGCGCGGTGTGGCCGCAGCGCAGGCGCTGGGCGCGGCGGCGGTGGCGGTGGGCACGGCCTTCCTGCTGGCCGACGAGTGCCCGGTGTCGCCCGCCTACCGCGCTGCCCTGGCCGCTGGTGCGGCGCACGACACGGTGTTGACGGCCGCGTTCTCGGGTCGTTGGGCGCGTGGGCTGGCCAACCGGTACACACGTGAGACGGCGGCGCTGCAGCCGGGCGGGGCCTTGCCGGACTTCCCGATTCCGAATGCGCTGACGCGCCCGCTGCGCCAGGCCGCGGCGCGCGCCGGGCTGGCCGACGGTTTGTCGCTCTGGGCCGGCCAGGCGCTGCCGCTGGCCCGGTCGGCACCGGCGGCCGAGATCGTGCGGCGGCTCGCCGCGGGCTGGCGTGGCTGAACAGATGGACGCAGCAGAGACCTTCGACATCGTCATCGTCGGCGCCGGCACCGCCGGCTGCCTGCTGGCCAACCGGCTGTCGGCCGACCCGGCCTGCCGCGTGTTGCTGCTGGAAGCCGGCGGGCGTGACAACTACGCCTGGATCCACATCCCGGTGGGTTACCTCTACTGCATCGGCAACCCGCGCACCGACTGGCTGTATTTCACCGAGCCCGACCCCGGCCTGAATGGCCGCCGGTTGCGTTACCCGCGTGGCAAGGTGCTGGGCGGCTGCTCCAGCATCAACGGCATGATCTACATGCGTGGCCAGGCCCGCGACTACGAGGCCTGGGCTGCGGCCACCGGCGATGACAGCTGGCGCTGGGACGCCGTGCTGCCGCTGTTCAAGCGCCACGAAGACCACTGGCGTGGTGCCGATGCGCTGCACGGCGGCGGTGCCGAATGGCGGGTGGAGCAGCAGCGCCTGCGCTGGGACATCCTGGACGCCTTTGCCGCTGCGGCGCGCGAAGCCGGCATCCCGGCCACCGACGACTTCAACCGTGGCGACAACGAAGGTGTGGGTTACTTTGAAGTGAACCAGCGCCGCGGCGTGCGCTGGAACGCCAGCAAGGCCTTTCTGCGCCCGGCAAAGGTCCGGCCCAACCTGGTGGTGCGCACCGGTGCGCAGGTGGCGCGTGTGCTGCTGGAAGCCGGGCGCGCGGTGGGGGTGGAACTGCTCGAAGGAGGTCACCGCCACGCGGTCCGCGCCACGCGCGAGGTGGTGCTCAGCGCCGGCGCCGTGGGCACGCCGCAGCTGCTGCAGCTGTCGGGCATCGGGCCAGGGGCGCTGCTGCAGCGGCACGGCATCCCTGTGCAGCACCTGCTGCCTGGTGTGGGCGAAAACCTGCAGGACCACCTGCAGATCCGCGCCGTGTTCGGCGTGGAAGGCGTGCCCACGCTCAACACGCTGGCGAATTCTTGGTGGGGCAAGGCCCGCATCGCGGCCGAGTACGCGCTCAAGCGCAGCGGGCCGATGAGCATGGCGCCGTCGCAGCTGGGCTGTTTCACGCGTTCTTCGGCCGCGATGCGCTGGCCGAACATCGAGTACCACGTGCAGCCGCTGTCGCTGGACGCCTTCGGCGAGCCGCTGCACGGCTTCGACGCCTTCACCGCCAGCGTGTGCAACCTCAACCCGACGGCGCGTGGCACGGTGCAGATCCGCAGCCCGCGGCCCGAGGACGCCCCCGCCATCCTGGCCAACTACCTCTCTACGCCGGAAGACCGCCAGGTGGCGGCCGACAGCCTGCGCCTGACGCGCCGCATCGCCGCGATGCCGGCGCTGGCGAAGTACCGCCCACGCGAGGTGAAACCCGGGCTGCAGTTCCAGAGCGATGACGAGCTGGCGCGGCTGGCGGGCGACATCGGCACCACCATCTTCCATCCCGTGGGCACCTGCCGCATGGGCCGGGCCGACGACGAAGCGGCCGTCACCGACCCGCAGCTTCGTGTGCGTGGCATCGCCGGCCTGCGCATCGCCGACGCCAGCGTGATGCCCGGCATCACCAGCGGCAACACCAACGCCCCCACGCTGATGATCGCCGAGCGCGCCGCGGCGCTGATCGCGGCGGCGGGAAAGTCCTGATACCGCCCCGCGGTGGTGCGTTTAGAGTTCCGGTTCTCGCAGCTGCGCACTCCCCTGGGGTCCGGCTGAACGGGGGCCTGAGGAGACGACGACAAGACGCCTGGCCACAGCCGGCACACTCATCACAAGATGCGCGAAGGGCGCCACGGAGTTGATCCGCGGCGCCCTTCGACGTTTCAGGGCGCTGACTGGCCCCTGTTTGGGCTGCAATTGGACGGTTCGGGCGGGGCGCAGCGGCCTAGCATCGTGGCCACCATGTCCGTGAACCCCGAACTGCGCACCCTCGACATCGACATCCCGGCCCAGCCGGAATCGTTGGTCAAGCTCTCCCTGCTGCTGGCCGAGGAGGAGATCAACCTCCAGGCCGCGGCCACGTTGATCGAAGGCGACATGGCCTTGTCGGCCGCGGTGCTGAAGGCCGTCAACTCCTCGCTCTACGGCCTGAAGGGCCGGGTGCAGAGCGCGCAGCAGGCCATCACCTACCTGGGCATGCGCGAGGTCGCGGCCATCACCTTCGAGATGGGGCTGCGCGCCGCCTTCCCGCCGGCGCCCGAGCTGGAGCCGTTGTGGCAGCGGGCCGGTCTGCGCGGCCTGGTGATGGGCCGGCTGGCACAAAAGCTGGCCCTGGACGCCTGGGGGGCCCATTCGGCCGGCCTGTTTGAAGAATGTGGCAAGGCGGTGCTGTTCCGCCACGCGCCCGACCATTACCGCGCGATGTTGCGGGCCACCAGCGACGACACCACGTTGGCCGAGCTGGAGCACGCCGGCTTTGGCGTCAGCCACGACGCCCTGGGCGCGGCCTTGTGCGAAAGCTGGGGCCTGTCGGCCACCGCAGTGGCCAGCGTGCGGTACCACGTGGCCGTGCAGGCCGGCGGCGCGCTGCCGGCGGTGCTGACCAACGGCCGCCGCACCCTGGTGGTGTTGTCGGCCATCGTGAACACCTTGCTCACGGCCCCGGAGCAGCTCGACGAGCTGGCCACCCGCCTCGCACCCGAGGCCGATCTGGACCCGACCCTGGTGCTGCGTGCCACGCGCCAGATCCAGGAGCAGCTGACCGCCGCGGCCACCCACGGCCGCTGAGCCCCCCCGAAGGTGGGACGGGCTGACCCGCTGGCCCGGTCCCCGGCCTTGGGCTAGGCTAGGAAGTTTCCGTCTTCCAAAAGCCATTCCCATGTCCGCCACCATCGCCGCCGACCAACTGCCCCTGCAGCGCCTGTACCACTGGGCCCGCACAGCGCCCGACCGTGTGGCCTTCACCCAACCCATCGGCGCAGGGCAAGTGACCACTTACACCTGGGCTCAGGTGATTGACCAGGCCCGGCGCGTGGCCACCTGGTTGCAGGCCCAGGGCATCCAGCCGGGCGACCGGGTGGCGATGTTGTCCAAGAACACCGCGCATTGGCTGATGACCGACTACGCCATCTGGATGGCGGGCGCCGTCTCGGTGCCGCTGTACCCGACGCTGGCCGCCGGCACCATCCGCCAGATCCTGGAGCACAGCGGCGCGAAGCTGCTGTTCGTCGGCAAGCTCGACGGCTGGTCCGGCATGAAACCCGGCGTGCCCGCCGGCCTGCCCTGCGTGAGCCACCCGCTGTCGCCCGACGACGCCAAGAAGGCCTACACCGCCTGGGACGACATCGTGGCCAAGACCGCGCGGCTGGCCGGTGACCCGGTGCGCCCGGGCGACGAACTCTCCACGATCATGTACACCTCGGGCACCACCGGTGCGCCCAAGGGCGTGATGCACACCTTTGCCAACTTCATGGCGGCGGTGGAAGCCGGCCTGGAGCGCATCCCGCAAAACGAGAACTCGCGCATGTTGTCCTACCTGCCGCTGTCGCACGTGGTGGAGCGTGCGCTGGTGGAGCACGCGCAGCTGCGCACCGGCATGCACGTGTTTTTCGCCGAAAGCCTGGACACCTTCACCGCCGACCTGCAGCGCGCCCGGCCGACCGTGTTTTTCTCGGTGCCGCGCCTGTGGGTCAAGTTCCAGCAGGGCGTGAACCACAAGATGCCGCAGAAAAAGCTCGATCTGTTCCTGAAGCTGCCCATCCTGAACGGCATCGTCAAGAAGAAGATCCTGAACACCCTGGGCCTGAACGAATGCCAGTTCGCCGCCGGCGGCGCCGCGCCGATGCCGGCCGAGCTGCTGGCCTGGTACAGCCGCCTGGGCCTGAACGTGGCCGAGGGCTACGGCATGACCGAGAACATCGGCGCCACCCACATCACGCTGGGCGACCCCGGCAGCTTCGGCACCGTGGGCCGGCCTTATGCGCCGGTGCAGTGCCGCATCGCGCCCGACACCGGCGAGATCCAGGTCAAGGCGCCGTGGAACATGCTGGGCTATTACAAGGAGCCCGAGCTGACGAAGGAGGCCTTCACCGCCGACGGCTGGCTGAAGACCGGTGACAAGGGCAGCACCGACGCCCAGGGCCGGCTCAAGATCACCGGTCGCGTGAAGGACCTGTTCAAGACCAGCAAGGGCAAGTACGTGGCGCCCGCGCCCATCGAAGACAAGCTGGTGATGCACCCGGCGGTGGAGGCCTGCTGCGTGACCGGCGCCAACCTGGGCCAGCCGCTGGCGCTGCTGATGCTGAACGCCGACGCCACCAAGCTGGCCCAGGGCAGCGGCAAGGCCGAGCTGGAGGCTTCGCTGGCCGAACACCTGAAACACATCAACGAGACGCTGGACCCGCACGAACAGCTCGATTGCCTGGTCATCACCACCGAGGCCTGGACGGTGGACAACGACCTGATCACGCCGACCTTCAAGGTCAAGCGCAACCGCATCGAGGACATGTTCGCGAAGAACTACGACCGCTGGGTGGGCCAGCGCAAGAAAGTCGTCTGGAACAGCTGAGTCAGCTGTCGCTGCCCTGGCGCGCGAGCCGGTCGCTGCGCCAATAGACGTCATCACCGCCCAGCCCGTCGAGGTTGGCGCGGTTGAGCACGCGGGCCAGCACAAACAGCAGGTCTGACAGCCGGTTCAGGTACTGGCGTGGGGCCTCGTTCACCGGCTCGGCCGCGTGCAGGGCGACGACCGCGCGTTCGGCCCGGCGCGCCACGGTGCGGCTGACATGCGCCAGCGCCGCGCTGCGCGTCCCGGCGGGCAGGATGAACTCCGCCAGGCGCGGCAGCTGCACGTTGTAGTGTTCCAGCGCCTCGTCCAGCTGCGCCACGGCCGAGGGCTTGAGCAGCATGTAACCCGGGATCGACAGCTCACCGCCCAGGTTGAACAGCTCGTGCTGCACGACCACCAGCAGGCTGCGCACGTCGTCCGGCAGCGGCTCGCACAGCAGCACGCCCAGGCCGGAATTCAGCTCGTCCACGTCGCCCATGGCCATCACGCGCAACGCGTCCTTGCGCGTGCGCGTGCCGTCGCCCAGGCCGGTGCTGCCGTCGTCGCCGGTGCGGGTGGCGATCTGCGTCAATCGGTTGCTCATGTGAGCATGGTAGCCCTCCGGCGCCATGCGCCCAGTGCCGCCACACCGCCCAGCATCAGCGCCCAGGTGCCGGGCTCGGGCACCGGCGGCAGCGGGGCCTGCGACAAGGTGAGCGTGGCCCAGAGGTCGACCCGGCCCATGGCCGTCTGGCCGCCGCCGGCACCCGCCGAGGTGTTCAGGTCGAAGGGGCGGCGCAGGCCGGTGCCCGGGTAGGCGTAGTACTCGGGGCCCAGAACGCCGACGATGCTGCCCGATCCCGCGGCCAGGTGGTAGGTCTCTTCGCCGCGGGCGAACATGACCGAAGCGGCGAGCTGCGCATCGCCGCTGGTCTGCACGGTCCAGTCGATGCGGTAATACAGCGGCGCATACGGGTTGTCCGAAGCAGTGGTGTGGAAGTTGCCGGCCAGGATCCCGTACGTCGAGGTGTATCGGTCTCCATGGTCGCCCAGCACGCTGTAGAGGTGGAACCGGCTCGTCACCACCCCCGGGAATGCCTGCGTGCCCGGCAGCGACATCTCACCACCGGAGTAGGTGTCGCCGGCCCACGAGCCTGCCGAGTCGGACCGGAAGCTGACCGTCTCCGGCGTGGTGACAAAGTTGGCCACCGGCCCGCTGGTGCTGTGGCTGCCCTGGCCTGACCAGGTGAGCAGGCCTGCATCCGGCCCGCTGTAGTTGGCGCTGGCGGCGTAGGAATTGCCCCACCGGTTGCCCCAGGGGTCGTTCCAGTTGCTCGTGCCCTGGGCGTGGCGGTACTCCCAGCCGGCGTAGCCGTCCTGGGCTTGTGCGGCGGTGCCGACGAGCAGCAGCGCCAGTGTGGCGCCGAGAACATCTGCGTGGCTTTTCATGGTGCCTTCCTGGTGTGTTGCGGAATCAACGACGCAGGCGCCGGGCGCGCTGGCCGACTGCCGCCAGCCCGGCCAACCACAAGGCCCAGGTGCCGGGCTCTGGCACGGCGCTCACGTAGGTGCTGCCGCTGGCGGTGCTGTAGTGCACGCCCGGGGTCAGGCTGTCCAGGGTGAAGCGGGTCTCGGCCGAGGTGCTGGCGGTGCCGCTGCCGGTGTTGCTTTCGACCACAGCCACCGCGTTCAACTGGCCCACCAGCGCAAACGTGGCGCCCACGTTGGTGTTGAAGACCTGGGTGCCACTCAGCGCGCCGCCGCCCAGCACACGGGTGTCCAGCCCGATGTACCAGCCGTCGTCCAGGCCCGCGCCGATGACGGACATCGCCCAGGCGTCGGCGTGGCCGGCGGCCGCCAGCTCGGCCTGCAGCGTCATGCCCATCAGCAGCTGCACCGGTGTGCCCGCCGGCAGGGCATCGGACGTCACGGTGAACGTGTCCACCCAGTAGTCCCGCGCTGTTCCCAGGCCCTTGACGTAGCTGTAGCCGCTGATGTTGCCGCTGCCGGCCACGTCCGCCGACAGGTGCCCGTAGGCCACCACGCCGCTGCTGCTGGCACTGGCGCTCCAGGCGTTGGCGTTGTAGTCGTCCACGCCCTGCTGGGTGTCGATGCTCCACCGCAGGTCCCAGCAGCAGTGGGCGGTGCGGGCGTCGACCACGTGGAAGGGGTTCAGCGAGGCCTGCTCGGCCTGTGCGGCCAGGCCGCAGCCGGCGAGCCAGAGGGCCAGGCCCAGGTGGCGCAGCTTGAACTTCATCGGAGGTCTCCTCGTGTGGGGTGTGCCCGCACTCTAGGAAGACCGCATCAACGCGCCGTCAATGGCCGGGTGCAGGCCCCGCATCCAGGGGGATGGACAGGCCGGTGCGTGCGGCCTGCGCGGCCAACGCCGCTTGCAGCTGCGTGCTCAGTGCCGGGTCCAGCGGCTGGTCCGGGCGCAGCCAACGCTGCGCTTCTTCGGCCTGCGCCGCGTTGCCGTGTTGCAGCACGGCCGCCACCAGCACCGCGTGTGCACGGTACAGCTGGGTCTGCGGCAGGGTGGACAGGCCTTGTGTGATGGCACTTTGGCATGCCGCCGCATCGCCGCGCCGCGCGGCCAGCGTGATGCGCTTGGCCCACGCGAAGCAGCGCACGCTGGGGTCGTCGGTTTCGCACAGACGGGTGTAGAGCGGTTCGGCGTCGTCGAAGCGCCCGCGGTCCCAGTACAGGAAAGCAAGGTTGTTCATCAGCGCCGGGGTGCCGTCGAACGCACCGAGGGCCAGCGCGTGTTCACCCAGCGCGATGGCTTCGTCGTGGCGGCCCAGGTCAGGCAGGCTCCAGAGCAGGTTCAGCGTGGCGTCGACCTCGGCGTGGCGTGCGCCCAGGGCCCGCGCCACGGCCAGGGCCTCTTCGTGGCAACGCAGGCCGGCGGCGGTGTCGCCCAGCGCGTCGTGGGCCGCGCCGAGCTGGGTCAGCGCCTGCACCAGGGCCTCGCCCGGCACCGCGCGGCGCAGGCGCGCCAGCAGGCGCTGCAGCACCGCCACGTCGGCGCTGAAGTCGCCGGTTTCGAATGCCAGCCGGCCTTGCAGCACCAGCAGATCGGGGTCGTCGGCGTCCACCAGCGCGGCTTCGGCGGCGAGCTTTGCCGCGTGCGCCAGCCGTCCCTGCTGCAGCGCCAGCTCGGCCAGCAGCACCAAGGCCTGCTGCCGAACGGCCGGTGTCGGCAAGGCGGCCAGCGCCGCCTCGGCTTCAGCGGTGGCGCTGTCCAGGTCGGCCGTTTCCAGCGCCGCACGGGCGATGGCCACACGCAGCGCGGCGCGCCATGCCGGTGCCTCGCAGCGGTCCAGTGCGCGGCGCAGTCCGTCGGTGGCCAGGGTGTGCAGGCCGCGCCGGCGGTCCAGCGCCGCGGCGCGGATCTGCTGCGCAACGGCCTGCTCCGGTTCGCCCGCGGCCCAGGCGTGCACGGCCAGGCGGTGCGGTGGCAGGTGGGTGCCGTGTTGCAGCAGGCCGGCATGCAGCACCTGCAGCACCGGCTCGGGCAAGCTGCGCAACAAGGCCTCGCGCACCAGGTCGTGCGAAAACGTTCGTTCGTTCAGCAGCGCCGCGCCTTGGGCGGTGGCCAGGGCTTCGCCGACGGTCAGTGGCGCCAGCCCGGTGACGGCCGCCAGCAGCACCGGGTCGCGTGCGTCGCCGGCCACGGCGGCGGCTGCCAGCACCTGGCGCACCGGTGTCGCCAGCGGTTGCAGCCGGCGTTCGACCAGGCCCCAGACACGTTGTGGCAGGTCGAGCTCGGCGTAGTCGGTGCCCAGGCTGTCGATGTCGCTGGCCCAGCCGCCTTCTTCAGCGCCTTCTGCGGCACTCAGGCGGCCGGACTCGAACAGCGCACGCAGGATCTCGAGCGCAAAAAACGGGTTGCCGCCGCTGCGCCGGTGCAGCCAGGCGCTGAAGTGCGCCGGTCCCGCGTCGCGGCCGCTGAGGCGCGCCACCAGGGTCTGCAGGTCGGTGCCCGACAGCGGCGGCAGCCGCAGCCGGGTGACGGCCGCGTTTTCGGCGCGCGCGGCCAGCCAGTCGGCCAGGGCCGGGGTGGTCTCCGACGGGCGCAGGGTGGCGCGCACGGGCACGTCCTGCAGCAGCAGGCGCAGCAGCTCCAGCAGCGCGGCGTCTGCCCATTGCAGGTCGTCGACCACCACCGGCCGCCCCATGCTGGCCAACAGGCGGGCGGCGGCCTGGATCACGCGTGGCAGCGGCGCGGCAGCCTGCGGCGGCGGCAGCAGGCCTGGGGCCAGGGTGGGCAGCAGCGGCGCCAGTTCGGCCGCCAGCACCGGCCAGTCGGGGCGCTCGGCCAGCGAGTCCTGCATGTCTTCCAGCCAGTCCACCAATGCGGCCAGCGGTTGGTCGCGGCGGTCGGCGCGGCAAGCCAGCCACAAGGCGTCGGGCAGGGCCGCCGCCAGCAGCTGCGACTTGCCGATGCCGGGCTCGCCTTCGACCACCACCAGCGGCGCGCCGTCGCCGCGCAGCGCAGCCAGTGTGTCGGCGCGCCCGACCAGCGGCGGCCGCGACAGCCGGGCCGGTGCTTCGGCGGGCTGTGGCGTGCTGGCTGGCGCGGCGGTGGGCAGGCGCTCCAGCAGGGAATCCAGCGCCGCGCGTTCGACCGCGAGCCACTCCTGCACGGCCGGGAAACCGGCCAGCGCCATGCCGCTGAGCAGCGGCTGGCGGTGCAGCGCCCGCACGCCGTCGGCATCGCCGCGGCCAGCGGCCTGCTGCAGCAGGTGCACGTCGCAGTGCAGCGCCACACGCACCCGGCGCAGCTCGCCGTGCAGGCGCTCGGCCAGGCCCCAGCTGTCGAGCAGCTTTTTCATGCGGTGCAGGTTCACGCGCAGGTTGTGCTGCGCCTCTGGCTCGGGGCGGTCTGGCCAGAACAGGCCGGCCAGAGCCTCGCGTGTGACCCAGTCGGCGCGCAGCGCCAGATAGGCCAGCAGGTGGCCGGGCACGTTGCTGGGCAGGTCGATACGTTCAGGGCCCCGCCGCAGGTGGGGCACGTCCAGCAGCACCAGGGTGGGATCGACCCTCATTGACGGCCGGAAGACGCGGCGCGCGCAGCATGCCGCCCATGGCGGCACCCACGGACAGCTTCGTCAGCTTCATCCTGCGCCTGCGTCTGCAGGCGGGCCGGCCCGTGGTCGAACTGCAGGACCTGCGCAGCGGTGAGATCCACCGCCTGGACGGCGCCGAGGCACTGTGGCGCTTCCTGCTGAGCCGGCTGCCGGGCCTGCGTTGACGGTGCGGGCATGGGGCCGATGCTAAGCGTCGCGCTTCTAGAATGAACCGAGGAAACCTGGAGACGCCGATGAACGCCCCGCTGCCGAACGACCTGCTGCCCCACCACGAACGCCGCCCGGTGCCGGCGGTGATGCTGCAGGCCTTGCGCGACCGGTTCGGCGAGCGCTGCTCCACTGCCACAGCGGTGCGCGAGCAGCATGGGCGCGACGAATCGCCCTTTCCCGTGACCCCGCCCGAGGTGGTGGTGTTCTGTGAAAGCACCGAGGAAGTGGCGTTTGTCGTCAGCCAGGCCGCCGCGCACGCGGTGCCGGTGATCCCGTTTGGTGTCGGTTCGTCGCTGGAGGGCCATTTGCTGGCCGTGCAGGGCGGGGTCAGCATCGACCTGTCGCGCATGACGGCCGTGGTGCGCGTGAACGCCGAGGACCTGACGGTCACGGTGCAGGCGGGTGTGACACGCGAGCAGCTCAACCGCGAGGTGAAGGACCTGGGCCTGTTTTTCCCGATCGACCCTGGTGCCAACGCCAGCCTGGGTGGCATGGCGGCCACGCGCGCCAGCGGCACAAACGCCGTGCGCTACGGCACCATGCGCGAAAACGTGCTGGGCCTGACCGTGGTCACGGCCAGCGGCGAGGTCATCCACACCGGCACGCGCGCCAAAAAAAGCAGCGCGGGTTACGACCTGACGCGGCTGTTCGTCGGCAGCGAAGGCACGCTGGGTGTGATGACCGAAGTGACGCTCAAGCTCTACCCGCTGCCCGAGGCGGTGAGCGCAGCGGTCTGCCACTTCGCCACGGTGGATGGGGCCGTCAACGCCACCATCCAGACCATCCAGATGGGTGTGCCCATTGCCCGCTGCGAACTGCTGGACGCCAACGCCGTGCGTTACGTCAATGCCCAGAGCAAGCTGGGCCTGCGCGAACAACCGCTGCTGCTGATGGAGTTCCACGGCAGCGACGCCGGGGTCAAGGAACAGGCGGAGCTGGTGCAGGCCATCACCGCCGAGCTCGGCGGCGAAGACTTCCAGTGGGCCAGCACACCCGAAGAACGCACCCGCTTGTGGACCGCCCGCCACAAGGCCTATTTCGCCGGCATGCAGGCCAACCCCGGTTGCCGCACGGTGACCACCGACACCTGCGTGCCGATCTCACACCTGGCGGAAATCCTGCAATCGTCCATCGACGAGGCCGACGCCTGCGGCCTGCCGTATTACATCGTCGGCCACGTGGGTGATGGCAACTTTCACCTGGCCTACCTGGTGAAGGAAGGCGATGCCGAACAGCGCGCCGTGGCCGAGCAGCTGTCGATGCAGATGGTGCAACGTGCCATCGCGCTGGAAGGCACCTGCACCGGCGAACACGGCATCGGCCTGCACAAGATGGGTTTCCTGGTCGACGAGGCCGGCGCGGGCGCGGTGGCCGTGATGCGCGAGATCAAACGTGCACTGGACCCGAAGAACATCATGAATCCGGGCAAGATCTTCGCGCTCTGACCCGTCGGTTTGGGCGGCCTGACGCGCAGCGGCAGGTTTCTGGGGGCGTGTCTACACCTTGTAGTAGCCCCGGTACCAGGCCACGAACCGTGAGATGCCCTCATGAACCGCGGTCTCGGGTTTGAAGCCCACCCAGGCCGCCAATGCGCTCACGTCCGCGTAGGTGGCCGGCACGTCGCCTGGCTGCATCGGCAGCAGGTTCTTCTGGGCCGTCATGCCCAGCGCCTGTTCGATGGCGCCGATGAAGTCCAGCAGCGGCACCGGGTCGTGGTGGCCGATGTTGAAGATGCGGTAGGGCGCGTGGCTGGTGCCTGGGCCATGGCTGCTGGGCGGCAGGCTGGTGTCGGGGGTGGCGGCGCGGTCGTTCACGCGCACCACGCCTTCGACGATGTCGTCGATGTAGGTGAAATCGCGCCGCATGTCGCCGTGGTTGAAAACGTCGATGGGCCGGCCTTCGAGGATGGCCTTGGTGAACAGGAACAGCGCCATGTCCGGCCGGCCCCAGGGGCCATAAACCGTGAAGAAGCGCAGGCCGGTGGTCGGCAGGCCGTAGAGGTGGCTGTAGGTGTGGGCCATCAGCTCGTTGGCCTTTTTCGTGGCCGCGTACAGGCTGACCGGGTGGTCCACCGCGTGGTGTTCGGCAAACGGCATCTGCGTGTTGCCGCCGTAGACACTGGAGCTGGAGGCGTAGCTGAGGTGCTGCACCCGGTGGTGGCGGCAGCCTTCCAGCACGTTGACGAAGCCGATCAGGTTGCTGTCGGCATAGGCGTGCGGGTTTTGCAGCGAGTAGCGCACACCGGCCTGCGCAGCCAGGTGCACTACACGCTCGAAGCTTTCGGCGGCGAACAGCGCCGCCAGGCCGGCGCGGTCGGCCACGTCCAGCGGCACGAAGCGGAAGCCGGGCTGGGGCAGCAGGCGCGCCAGGCGGTCGCGCTTGAGCTGCACGCTGTAGTAGTCGTTCAGGTTGTCGAGGCCGACCACCTCGTCGCCGCGGGCCAGCAGACGTTCGCAGGTGGCCGCACCGATGAAGCCGGCCGCGCCGGTGACGAGGATTTTCATGCGTTCAGACGAGGTGCCGGCGGGTGCTCGGCGGGTCGGAGACCGGAGCCGGGCATCATAGAGTCCGGGCTGCCAGCCTCGGCGTGACGGAATGGACGTTGCGCGGCTGCCGCCGCCCCAGCATGGAGACCTGCATGAACCCCCCATTCCGTCTGCAGCCGTCCGCCGCTGCGTTGCTGCCCACGCTGGGCCTGGCCCTGTTGTCCGCCTGCGGCGGCGGCGGGGGTGACGACACCGCCGCCATCGTCGTGATCCCTGATGGCCCGCGGGTGGTGGCGGCGTCCGCCGGTACCGATGTGAACACCAGCAACTACACGTTGCTGGCCGCGCCGCTGGTGCGCGGTTTGCTCAGTGGCGGCGCCAGCGATCTGCTGAACCCCACCGCGACGGACCGCGCCACGGCGCAGGCCGCCGGGACCGCACCGTTGCCGGTGGCCGCCACGCTGGTGGGCCGCACCCTGCTGGCCTGGCTGCAGCGCCTGCCCGACCCGGCGCGCAAACAGGCCGCAGCAGTCAGCACGCAGACGCTGTCCTGCGCGCTGGGCGGTGCGCTGACGATCACCGTGGACGATGTCGACAACAACAGCCGCCTGGGCGCGGGCGACCGCATCAGCGTGCTGGCCTCGGCCTGCCGGGAGGACGCCAACCTGCCGGCGGCCAGTGGCGGGTTTTTGATGACCGTGAACGCGGCCGTGCTCAACAGCAATGGCGAGCCGACGGCGCTGGACGTGTCGGCCAGCTTCCAGTCGTTCACGATCGATGGCTTTGGCAGCATGACCGGCGGCTTCCGCCTCTGGACGCGGCCGGAGACGGCGGCCAGCACCCGGCTGCGCCTGAGCTTTCTGGACACCAGCGTGAGCGAAGTGTCTGGCACCGTGGTCTACAGCTTCGACATCGACGGCCTGGCCAACGCCAGCAGTGCCAGCTTCGAGATCAGCGGTGGCCTGGGCCTCGATGGGCAGACTTACGCGCTGGCCACGCCCACGCGCCTGAGCGGCGCGCCGGTGGGTTCGCCGTCTGCCGGGGCCGTGACCCTGCGGGATGCGGCCGGTGACACGCTGCGGGTGGTGGCCCGCAGTGCCACCACGCTGGACCTGGAGTTCCTGCCCGCCGGGGCCACCACGCCCACGGCCACAACCACCGGCCTGCTCTGGACTGATTTCGAAGACTGAGCCGGCGCGGCTGGCTCAACCGGAGGGCGATTTCAAGCCCGACGGTTGAGCCTCAGCCCGCCTGCACCGGGGCCGGCACCTGCCAGCGTTTGGTGACCTCGCCGGCGGCGTTGGTGCTCTCCAGGTGCACACCAAAACCCCAGAGCCGGGCCACGTGTTTCAGCACCTCCTGGGCCGAGTCGTGCAAGGGCCTGTCCTTGTGCTGGAAGTGGCGCAGCGTCAGCGAGCGGTCGCCGCGCAGGTTGACGTTCCAGACCTGGATGTTGGGCTCACGCGAACCCAGGTCGTACTGGTGCGACAGCGATTCGCGCACACGCCGGTAACCAGCGTCGTCGTGGATGGCCGAGACCTCGAGGTCGCTCTGGCGTTCGTCGTCGGTGATGGCAAACAGCCGCAGCTCGCGCATCAGCTTGGGGCTGAGGTACTGGCCGATGAAACTTTCGTCCTTGAAGTTGCGCATCGCGTGGTCCAGCGCCGGCAGCCAGGGGGTGCCGGCGAGGTTGGGGAACCACTCTCGGTCTTCGTCGGTCGGTTTTTCGCAGATGCGCCGGATGTCGGTGTACATCGCAAAACCCAGCGCATACGGGTTGATGCCGCTGTAGGCCTTGTGGCCCACCGGCGGCTGGTAGATCACGTTGGTGTGGCTCTTGAGCCACTCGATCATCACGCCGTCGGTCAGGTAACCCTGGTCGTACATGGTGTTCAGCAGCCGGTGGTGCCAGAACGTGGCCCAGCCTTCGTTCATCACCTGGGTCTGGCGCTGTGGGTAGAAGTACTGCGCCACCTTGCGCACGATGCGCACGATCTCGCGCTGCCAGGGCTCCAGCAGCGGCGCGTTTTTTTCGATGAAGTACAGCAGGTTCTCCTGCGGCTCGTCGGGGAATCGGCGGTTCTCGGCCGCAGCTTCTTTCTCGGCCTTGCGCGGCAGCGTGCGCCAGAGGTCGTTCACCTGGCGCTGCGCGTAGGCCTCGCGGTCCTGGCGTTCCGACAGCTCCTGCGCGAGGGTCTTGCGCGTCGGGCGGCGGTAGCGGTCCACGCCGTGGTTGGACAAGGCGTGGCAGCTGTCGAGGAAGGATTCGACGGCGTCCAGCCCGTGTTTTTCTTCGCACATTGCCACGTAGTTCTTGGCGTAGACTAGGTAATCGATGATGGACCCGGCATCGGTCCACATGCGGAACAGGTAGTTGCCCTTGAAGAAGCTGTTGTGGCCGTAGGCGGCATGCGCGATGACCAGCGCCTGCATGGCCATCGTGTTCTCCTCCATCAGGTAGCTGATGCAGGGGTTGGAGTTGATGACGATCTCGTAGGCCAGCCCCATGTGGCCCCGTTTGTAGTTCTTCTCGGTGGCGATGAACTCCTTGCCGTAGCTCCAGTGCCGGTAGTT
>JADMJD010000210.1 GCA_018780805.1 Rubrivivax sp.
GGTGCCGAAGCCACGATGCGTGCGCTGGAGCTGGGCGCGATCGACTTCGTTGCCAAGCCCAAGATCGGCGTGGCCGACGGCCTGCGCCAGCTGGGCGAGGACATCACCGACAAGATCCGCACCGCCGCCAAGGCCCATGTCAAACGCCTGGCCACGGCACCCGCTCCGGTGCCAGGCGCCGCGCCGGCCAAGCCGGCGGCGGTGTCGTCCGTCGGCCGGCTGTCGACCGAGAAGCTGGTCTTCATCGGTGCCTCCACCGGCGGCACCGAAGCCACCCGCGAGGTGCTGGTCAACCTGCCGGCCGACTTCCCGGCGGTGATGATCACGCAGCACATGCCACCCGGCTTCACCAAGAGCTATGCCGCGCGGCTGGACGGGCTGGCCCGCATCCGCGTGAAAGAAGCGGCGGACGGCGAACGGGTGCTGCCCGGCCACGCCTACATCGCCCCGGGCGGCCTGCACCTGTCGGTGGAACGCTCGGGTGCCAACTACGTGGCCCGGGTGCGCGACGGTGATGCGGTGAACCGCCACAAACCTTCGGTGGAAGTGCTGTTTCGCTCGGCCGCGCAGATCGTCGGCCCCAACGCGCTGGGCGTGATGCTCACCGGCATGGGCGCCGACGGCGCCAAGGCCATGAAGGAAATGCGCGACGCCGGCTCCTGGAACGTGGCGCAGGACGAAGCCAGCTGCGTGGTCTTCGGCATGCCCCGCGAAGCCATCGCCCACGGCGCGGCCCACGAGGTGATGCCGCTGGCCCGCATCGCTCCGGCGCTGATCGAGCGCCTGCGCAGCACGGCCGGCCTGCACACCAGCCGCGTTTAGGCGGCTGTCCCCGAGCCAGCCGCGTTTAGCCGGCTGCTTTCACCATGCAGACCGGGACACGATCCCGGCCCGCAACAGCTCCCGTTCCATGTGCTGCGTCGCACGGCAATGCGCAGCCTCGGCCTGCAGTTGGTCGGGGGCACCGATGTCCTGCAGCGTGCGCGCCGACAGCGCGCAGGCCTGGCGCCAGGCACGGGTTTGCGCCCGCGCCGATTGCCAACTGAACCAGCGCGCCAGCAGCGCATCGCGCACGCGCTGCAGCCAAGGCCGGGCCAGTGGGATGACGACGGGAAGCCGGTGCGTGCGCATGAGGTGCTCCTGATTTGATGGTCAGCATAGGTGCCCACCAGCCCGAAGAAAAGCGATCAAAATTGGCTGATTCGTTCAGCTGACCTGACCAGCATGCCCCACCCCACCCGCCTGCCGCTGCACACCCTGCCCACCTTCTGCACCGTGGCCCGGCTGGGCCACCTGCGGGCAGCGGCCGAGGCGCTGCACCTGACCCACAGCGCCATCAGCCAGCAGATCCGGCTGCTGGAAGAGCAGATTGGCACGCCGCTGTTCGACCGCCGTGGCCGGCGCATCGTGCTCAACGCTGCGGGCGAGGCGCTGCTGAGCGTCTGCGAGCCAGCGCTGACCAGCATCCAGCAAGGCGCAGCGGCGGCACGTGCCGCGGGCGGCCTGGCCGCCGAGACACTGCGGCTGAGCGCCATCCCGTCGTTTGCACAGCGCTGGCTGTTGCCGCGCATGGCCCGCTGGCGCCAGCAGCACCCGGCCCTCGTGCTGGAGCTGCACACCTCGCAGCACCTGGTGGACCTGGGCCGCGACGGCTTCCACGCCGCGGTGCGCCAGGGCAAGGGCCCGTGGCCGGGTCTCAGCGCCGAACGGCTGTTCGACTCGCCGCTGGTGGCGGTGGGCGCCCCGGCGGCGGCCGAACGCCTGCAAGGCCAGGGCCTGGCCGCGCTGGCCGACGAGCCGCTGCTGGGCGACGTCGGCACCTGGCAGCGCTGGTTTGCGCTGGCCGGCCTGGCCACGGCACCACGCCCGGTGGCCAGCTTCAACGACGCCGGCCTGATGCTGCAGGCGGCCGAACAAGGCCTGGGCATCACGCTGGCGCGTGACCTGCTGGTGGCCGATGCACTGCACGACGGCCGGTTGTGCCGGCTGAGCGCACTGACGCTGGAAGACAGCAGCGTGCTGCCGCTGTGGCTGGTCTACCCGCCCGCCGCCGCCGACAGCCCGGCCATCGTGGCCCTGCGCACCTGGCTGCAGGACGAACTGGCGCAGTCGCGCAGTCAGCTGGACGCGCTCAGCGCGCCGGGGGCAGGAACAGCGCCTGCAGGTCGGACAGGAAGTCGAAGCCGCGCACCGTCGGCACCACGCGCACGTCGTCGCGTTGGATGAGGCCACGGCGTTCGGCTTCGGCCAGCGCCGGCTCGATGCTGGACAGCGGCAGCCCGGTGCGCTCGCGGAACAGCTGCAGCTCGAAGCCTGCGCGCAGGCGCAGCGTGTTGAGCATGAACTCGAAGGGCAGCTGCGCCCGCGCGACCTCGTCTTCGTTGGACGCGGCGCGCCCGGCCAGCGCCTCGGCCATGTAACGCGCCGGTTCGCGCCACTTCACCTGGCGCAGCACGCGGTGCGGAAAACTCAGCTTGCCGTGCGCCCCGGCGCCGATGCCCAGGTAGTCACCAAAGGCCCAGTAGTTGAGGTTGTGCACGCAGCGGTGGCCGGGCCGTGCAAAGGCCGAGACCTCGTAGCGCTGCAGGCCCACATCACCGGTGCGCTCGACGATGCGGTCCAGCATGTCGCTGGCCAGGTCGTCGTCGGGCAGCACCGGCGGGCGCGTGGCGAACAGCGTGTTCGGCTCCAGCGTCAGGTGGTAGATCGACAGGTGCGGCGGCGCGTAGCCGAGCGCGGTGTCCAGGTCCCGGTCCAGCGCGGCCATGTCCTGGCCGGGCAGCGCGTACATCAGGTCGAGGTTGAAGGTCTCGAAGGCGTCGGCGGCTTCTTCGACCGCCGCACGCGCCTGCGCGCCGTCGTGCACCCGCCCGATGCGCTTCAGTGCCGCATCGTCGAAGCTCTGCACGCCGATCGACAGCCGCGTCACACCGGCGGCGCGGAAGGCGCGGAAACGCTCGCGCTCGAAGGTGCCGGGGTTGGCTTCGAGCGTGACCTCGCAGCCCGGCTCCAGCACCAGGCGGGCGCGGATGTCGGCCAGCAGGCGATCGATGGACTCGGGCGCAAACAGGCTGGGTGTACCGCCGCCGATGAAGACACTGTGCACACGCCGGCCCCAGACCAGCGGCAAGGCCGATTCCAGGTCCGCGCGAAGCGCGTCCAGGTACTTCGCCTCGGGCGCAGCACCCACGGCTTCATGCGAGTTGAAGTCGCAGTACGGGCACTTCTTCAGGCACCAGGGCAGGTGCACATACAGCGCCAGCGGCGGCGGCGCACCCAGCTGCAAGGTGCCCGGACGCAGGAAGTGTTCGACACCGGCACTCACACCAGGCCCCAGGCCTCTTGCATCATCAGCCGCATCTGCGCGGCGGCCAGCGCGCGGTGGCTGTGCAGGTTCTTGGTGGCCGCGGTCAGCGTGGCCACGGTGCGGCCGAGCGCCGGGATGAACATCAGCGGGTCGTAACCAAAACCGCCCTCACCTTGCGGCGATTCGAGGATGCGCCCCTCCCAGCGGCCGAAGGCGATCAGCGGCTCGGGGTCGTCGGCGCTGCGCAGCGCCACCAGCACGCTGACATAACGCGCCCGGCGGTCGGCCTGGTCCTGCAGGCGATCCAGCAGCCAGCGGTTGTTGGCGGCATCCTGGGCCGCCCGGGTGGCCTCGCGCTCGGGCAGCGGTGGCAGCTGCCCGGCGGCATGGGCCGACCACACGCCCGGCGCACCGCCGAGTGCGGCCACGCAGAGGCCCGAATCGTCGGCAATCGCCGCACCGCCCACGGCCTGCGCCGCATGGCGCGCCTTGACGAGTGCGTTTTCCACAAAGGTGTGGTGCGGCTCCTCGGCCTCGGTGACGCCTAAAGCGCCCTGCGGCTGCAGGTCCAACGGCAGGCCTTCGAACAGGCTGCGCAACTCGGCCAGCTTCTTGGCGTTGTTGGACGCCAGGACCAGCCTCATCCCTGTGCCAGCGCCGTCTTCTGGGCTGCCACGAGCTCGGTGATGCCCTTGCCGGCCAGCGCCAGCAACGCATCCATCTCGGCGCGCGAAAACGGCGCGCCTTCGGCCGTGCCCTGGATCTCGACAAAACCGCCGCTGCCCGTCATCACGACGTTCATGTCGGTGTCGCAGCCGGCGTCTTCCACGTACTCCAGGTCCAGCAGCGGCGTGCCCTGCACGATGCCGACCGAGATGGCGGCCACCGCGTCGCGGATCGGGCTGGCGCTGATCTTGCCCTGCGCGATCAGCCAGTTCACCGCGTCCACCGCGGCCACGTAGGCGCCGGTGATGGCCGCGGTGCGGGTGCCGCCGTCGGCCTGCAGCACGTCGCAGTCCAGGTGGATGGTGCGTTCGCCCAGGGCCGCGAGGTCGAACACGCTGCGCATCGAGCGGCCGATCAGGCGCTGGATCTCCTGCGTGCGGCCGCTTTGTTTGCCACGCGCGGCTTCACGGTCGCTGCGGGTGTGGGTGCTGCGCGGCAGCATGCCGTATTCGGCCGTGACCCAGCCCTCGCCGCTGCCGCGTTTGTGCGGCGGTACACGTTCTTCCACCGACGCGGTGCACAGCACCTTGGTGTTGCCAAACGCGATCAGCACCGAGCCTTCTGCGTGGATGGTGTAACGGCGCACGATCTGCAGCGGGCGCAGCGCATCGGCTGCGCGGCCCGCGGTTCTTTCAAAGGTCATGGGGGTCCTATTTGCGCTTCTGGGAAGAGCGCTGGATGGCTTCGTTGATCTCGCGGATCGAACGTTCAATCTCCGCGTCGTCGAGTTCGTCCGGCGCGGCATCACCGACCAGGCTGGCCTGGATGGTGGACGCAAACACTTCGTCGCCCAGGCTCTGGGTGGAGACGTTGGGGCCGGCCTCACCGTCTTCGGCGGATTCCCACTCCACCGCGAGCACGGTCACGTTGTCGCTCTTCGCGCCGGCCACGCGCAGTGCCCGTTCCACCAACTCGGGCACGGCGTCGGAGATGGGGCGAGAAGCCAGCTGCTCGGCGATCTCGGCGTCGGTGACGCTGCCCCACAGGCCGTCGGAACACAGCAGCACACGGTCGCCGGGCTGCATCACCAGCGGGCCGGCGGTGTCGACCACTGGCTTGCCGGGGCTGCCCAGGCAGGTGAACAGCACGTTGCGGTTGAAGCGTTCGCCCATGGGCACCACCTGCGCCAGCGTCTCCTGCAGTTCGGAGTAGCTGTGGTCGCGGGTGCGGGCGATCAGCTTGTCGCCGCGCACCAGGTACAGACGCGAATCGCCGCAATGCGCCCAGTACGCGGCCTTGCCTTGCAGCAGGCAGGCCACGACCGTGGTGCGCGGCGTGTCCATCAGCGCGCGTTCGGTGGCGTAGCGCAACAGCTGGTGGTGGCCAGCGATGATGGCCTCCTGCAGGAAGCGCAGGGGGTCGGCCAGCACGGGTTTGGCCTCGCGCTGGAACATGGCCGCCAGGGTCTGCAGCGCGAGTTGCGACGCCACCTCGCCCTCGGGGTGGCCGCCCATGCCGTCGGCCAATGCAAACAGCCCGGAGTCCCGCGTGTAGCAATAGCCCATGCGGTCTTCGTTTTTCTCGCGCCCGCCTTTGCGCGAGACCTGGTAGACCGCAAATCTCATCCGAGCATCACGCCTTCTGACCTGTCTTCAGGGTCTCGATCTGCAGTTTGAGCCGTTCACTGAAACTCAGCTTGGTGTAGCGGCGCTCGGTTTCACGCGAGAGTTCCTTCTGCAGTGCAAACACGCTTTGCGGCCGGCTCAGCGGGTCGAGCGACATGCACCACTCGGTGACTTCGATCAAATTGTCGGAGTACACGTTGCGCAAACGCGAGAGGCTCAGGGCCAGGCGGTCCTTTTCCAGCCGCTGCGGCGCGTCATTGGGTGGGTAACCCTGCATGCAGGCGTAGATGCAGGCACCGATGGCGTAGATGTCGGTCCAGGGGCCCAGGGCACCGTCACGGCGGTACATCTCGGGTGCGGCAAAACCCGGCGTGTACATCGGCCGGATGAAGTTGCCTTCCTTGCTCAGCACCTCGCGCGCGGCGCCAAAATCCAGCAGCACGGCCTTGTTGTCATTGGTGACGAAGATGTTGGCCGGCTTGATGTCCAGGTGCAGCATCTTGTGCTGGTGCACGATGCGCAAGCCGCGCAGGATCTCGTCGAACAGGCTGCGGATGGTGCTCTCGCGGAACACCTTGTCGCGTTTGAGGTCGCGTGCGGTGACGATGAAATCCTGCAGGGTGTCGCCCTGCAGGTAGTTCATCACCATGTAGACGGTTTCGTTCTCGCGGAAGAAGTTCAGCACGCTCACCACGCTGGGGTGGCTGATCTGCGCGAGGCTGCGGCCTTCTTCGAAGAAACTTTTCAGGCCCAGGCGGTACAAGGGCTGCTTGTCGGGCTTGACACGCGGTGTCAGCTCACCCGGGGAACGCTCCGCCAACGAGGATGGCAGATACTCCTTCACCGCCACCAGGTGGCGCTGGTCGTCCTCGGCCAGGTACACCACGCCAAAGCCGCCGGCCGCCAGTTTCTTGACGATCTGATAGCCCCCGACCACGGTGCCCGAAGGCAAAGGTGCGGGTTTGGCCTTTGACATAATCGAAATTTCGCGGAAAAGTTACATGGCAGTCTACAGCATGACCGGTTACGGCAGCGCCACCCACAGCGCCGCCGCCGGGGCAGAAACTGGGGGTGCCACGGGCGCACAAGCGATCACACATACGGGCAGCGTGACGGTCGACATCCGCTCCGTCAACGGCCGTTTTCTTGACCTGTCGCTGCGCCTGCCCGACGACCTGCGCGGCCTGGAGCCGGCCCTGCGCGAGCTGATTGGCGGCGCCTTCCGCCGCGGCAAGATCGAGGTTCGTGTGAGCCCGCAGCGCGAGACCGACGCCGCCTGGCCACAGCCCGCGCCCGATCAACTGAACCGACTGTCGCGCCTGGAAAGCACCGTGCACGGCTGGCTGCCCAAGGCCGCGCCTCTGTCCGTTCACGAGGCGCTGCAGTGGTGTCGCGGCGGCAGCGTGCAGGAAAAACTGGACGATGTGGCCCTGGTGGCCGCGCAGCAGGCCGTGGCCGCGATGAGCGAAGCCCGTGCCCGAGAAGGCGCGCGCCTGGCCGACATCCTGCGGGAACGCATCACCCACCTGCGCGCCCTGGCGGCGCAGGCCGGCCCGCTGATCCCGGCCGTGGTGCATCGCCAGCAGGCGCGCTTCCTGGAGCGTTGGAACGAGGCCCTCACCAGCGCCGGCGCCGGCCACACCGTGGACGCGCAGGCGCTGCAGGAGCGCGCGCTGAACGAAGCCGCCGCCTTTGCCATCCGAATCGACGTGGCCGAAGAGCTGGGCCGGCTGACGGCCCACCTCGACGAGATCGAACGCCTGCTGAAAAAGGGCGGCGAACTCGGCAAGCGCCTGGACTTCCTGATCCAGGAACTGCACCGCGAGGCCAACACCCTGGGCAGCAAATCGGCCGCGCTGGAACTGACCGGCGTGTCGGTGGAGATGAAGGTCGCGATCGAGCAGATGCGGGAGCAGGTGCAGAACATCGAGTGAGGGTTCACGGGGTCTCTTGACACCCCCAAGCGGCCAGAAAGTCCAGCGTTTACGTGGGCTTGGCGTTTCAGGAGGTTGAACAGCGGCCCACCCCATCCCAGAATTTCCGTGTACCCGAGCGTGTACCCGGAACGGTCCGGGGCCCTTTCCGGGTACACACGCGGGGTGGACGATGGGCAAGCTAACCGACGTCGCGATCCGGTCCTGGATCAAGGCCGGTGAACGCTTCGAGGGGCGCACTGATAGCGACGGGCTGGTGCTGACCTGGCAGCCCGATCGCACGACACCGCACTGGCGGCTGCGCTACCGCTTCGCCGGCAAGTCGCGCGTGATGAATCTGGGCAGCTACACCGACCTGCCCCTCGCAGCAGCCCGCCAATCAGCCAAGGAACTCCGCGCCAAGATCGCCCTCGGCCATGACGTGGCCGGCGAGAAGCAGGAGCGCAAGTCCACCGCCTTGGCCCGCATCGAGGCCGCGCGCAGCTTCACCACCGTCGGCCAGCTCGCGGACGAGTACTTCGAGCGCATGATCAACGGGCGCTGGAAGCACCCGAACATCGTGCGCAGCCGCATCGAGAAGGACATCAAGCCGCACCTGGGCAAGCTGGCCCTGGATGCGGTGGAGCCAAGGCACATCGACGCGATGCTGCGCGCCGTGGTCAAGCGCGGCGCGCCAACCATCGCCAACGACGTGCTGCGCTGGGTGCGGCGCATGTTCGACTACGCCATCAAGCGCCACTTGGTGCGCTTCAACCCGGCCGCGGCCTTCGACCTGGCGGACGCCGGCGGCAAGGAACTCGCCCGCGAGCGCACGCTGTCACGCGATGAGCTGGTGACACTGTTCGAAGCGATGCGCCAGGCCAAGGGCTTCAGCGTGCAGAACGAGCTGACGGTGAAGCTGCTGTTGCTGCTGGCCGTGCGCAAGGGCGAGCTGATCGCCGCACGCTGGGACGAGTTCGAGCTGGAGGCCGACCCGCCGGTCTGGCACCTGCCCGGCATCCGCACCAAGACCGGCCAGCCGCTGGACATCCCACTGCCGTCCATGGCGGTGGAGTGGCTTCAGAAGCTGAAGGAGCTGGCCTGCAACGCCGCGTACGTGCTGCCGGCGCGCAAGCTCCAGACCCGCATGGTGCCGCACGTGTGCGAGTCGACCCTGGGCGTGGCGATGGGCAAGGTGAAGCACGGCCTGCCCCATTTCACTGTGCACGACTTCCGCCGCACCGCCCGCACGCACCTGGCCGCCCTGGGCGTGGAGCCGCACGTGGCCGATCGTTGCCTGAACCACAAGCTCAAATGCGTGGAAGGTGTCTACAACCGGCACGCCTACTTCGAGGGGCGGCGGCGGGCGCTCGAAGCGTGGGGGCAGTTGCTGCTGAAGCTGGAACGCCAAGGACCACATCCGAAGAAACCGACCCCAGCGAACCAGCAGGCACCGCTGCCTCAGGAGGCTTGACAACTATTGATAGCCGACGGGATCATGTGTGCCATGAGTAGCAACACCATGAGCTTTGCCCTGCCGGAGGCCCTGCGCGAGTACGTCGACCAGCGGGTACGGTCCGGCCAATACGGCAACACCAGCGAGTACCTGCGTGAGCTGATCCGCCGCGACCAGGAAGAACAGGCCAAGAAGCGTCTGCGCGAGCTGATCGAAGAAGGGCTGAGTTCAGGCCCTGGCCGTGTCCTGACACCCAAGCGGACGGGACAGTTGAAGAAGCAGGCCCTGGGCGACCTGCGTTGAAGCCCACCCATCTTCGGCCCCGCGCCGAAGCAGACCTGATCGAAGCGGCGCGGTACTACGCGCAAGAAGGGGGCTTGGCCCTGGGCGAGCAGTTGTTCGACGCCGCGATCGCAGCGCTCGAGCCGATCGAACGCATGCCCTCCATGGGTTCTCCGCGGCTGGGACAGTTGTGCGACATCCCAGGCCTGCGATCCTGGCGAGTCGCGGGGTTCCCGATGCTGTGGCTCTACTTCGAGGCGCCCGATCATCTCGATGTCGTTCGCCTTGTCGGTGACCGACAAGACATCCTCGCGATCCTCCAGGATGCAGGCTGAGGATCCGCTCTGTGTCCGCCAGATAGTGCGGCCGATGCGAGGTGTCCGATGACCGGCGACGCGCGTGAGGAAGTGACCCGGCTGCTGGCCGAGAACCGCCGACTGCGAGAGTTGCTGACCGAGCACGGCATCGCCTGGCAACCGCCCGACATCACGCCGACCACGGATCGCAGCCCGCGCCTCGGCACCGACGAGAAAGTGAAGCTCTTCGCCAGCCTGTTCCGTGGCCGGGAAGACGTGTACCCGGTCCGCTGGGAGAGCAAGGCCGGCAAGTCGGGCTACTCGCCAGCGTGCGCGAACGAATGGCGCGCCGGCATCTGCGAGAAGCCACGGATCAAGTGCGGCGACTGCCAGCACCGCGCGTTGATCCCGGTCACGGGCCAGACGGTCTTCGACCACCTCGCCGGCCGGCACACCGTGGGGGTGTATCCGCTGCTCTCAGATGACACCTGCCACTTCCTGGCGGTGGACTTCGACGATGCCGAGTGGCGCGAGGATGTGCGCGCCTTCGCCGGCTCGTGCGATGCGCTGGGCGTGCCGGTCGCGCTGGAAGTCTCCCGCTCCGGCAATGGGGCACACGCGTGGATCTTCTTCTCCGCCCGCGTGTCGGCACGCGACGCCCGCCGGCTGGGTACCGCCCTCATCAGCCACACCTGCGCGCGCACCCGCCAGCTGAAGCTCAGCTCCTACGACCGCCTGTTTCCGAACCAGGACACGATGCCGAAGGGAGGCTTCGGCAACCTCATCGCCTTGCCGCTGCAGAAGGCACCCCGTGAGAGCGGAGGCAGCGTCTTCGTCGACCGTGACCTGCAACCCCACGACGACCAGTGGGCCTTCCTGGCCGGTATGCCAAAGATGTCACCTGCGGACATCGAACCCACGATCCTGCGCGCCACCGGTGGCCGCCATCCGCTCGACGTGACCTTCATCGACAGCGAGGACCAGGCCACGCCGTGGCGTCGGCCGGAGCCGGCGTCCAGCCGCTTGCCCGGGCCGATGCCGGCCTCACTGAAGATCACGCTGGCCAACCTGGTCTACTTCGAGAAGGCCGCGTTGCCACAACCCCTGGCCAACCGGCTGATCCGCCTGGCCGCGTTCCAGAACCCCGAGTTCTACAAGGCACAGGCCATGCGCCTTCCGGTGTGGGATGAGCCCCGGGTCATCGGCTGCGCAGAGAACTTCCCCCAACACATCGCCCTGCCGCGCGGGTGCCTGGACGCGGCGCTCACCTTGCTGCGCGAGAACGGCATCCGGCCAGACCTGCACGACGAGCGATGGGCCGGGACGGGGCTGCAAGTGCAGTTTCGCGGCGCGCTCCGGCCGGACCAGCAGCAAGCGGTCGACGCCATGCTGGCCCACGACACTGGTGTCTTGTGCGCGCCGACCGCCTTCGGAAAGACGGTGACCGCAGCCGCGCTGATTGCCGCACGGGGTGTGAACACCTTGATCCTGGTCCATCGGGCCGAGCTGTTGCGTCAGTGGCGCGAGAGGCTGCAAACCTTCCTGGCCGAGGCCCGCGACGAAGGTCAGGACCGACCCAGCATCGGCGCGATCGGCGGCGGCAAGTCGAAGCCTACCGGACGCATCGACATCGCCTTGATGCAGTCGCTCTGCCGCCAGGGCGAAGTCAATGGGCTCGTCGAGGACTACGGACACATCGTGGCGGACGAGTGTCACCACCTGTCGGCGTTTTCCTTCGAAGCAATCCTGAAGCGGGCCAAGGCGAAGTACGTCCTCGGGCTGACGGCCACGCCGATCCGCCGCGACGGCCGGCAACCCATCATCTTCATGCAGTGCGGCCCGACGCGCCACACCGCGGAGAAACCTTCAGGGTCGCCGCAGACCTTGGAGATCGTCCCGCGATACCTGACGCCCCGCGTTGGGGCGGCCGACGACGCGCCAATCCAGCAGGTGTTCCAGGTCATCGCCTCCGATGTCGCGCGCACAGCCCAGGTTGCCGACGAGGTGACGGCTGCATTCGCCGCAGGCGGCAAGGTCTTGGTCCTGACCGAGCGGACGGAGCACCTGGACGCCCTGCGTCAAGCACTGGGCACGCGGGTGTCACCGCTACTCGTGCTGCATGGCCGGATGTCGACAAAGCAGCGGACTGCGCTGCTTCAGGAACTGGAAGCGCTGCCTGCCGATGCACCACGCGTGCTGCTCTCGACTGGCAAGCTGGTCGGCGAGGGCTTCGACCATGCGCCGCTCGACACCCTGGTGCTGGCGATGCCCATCTCGTGGAAGGGCACGCTCGCGCAGTACGCCGGCCGACTGCACCGGGAGCACGCGAGCAAGAACAGCGTCCGGATCGTCGACTTCGTGGACGAAGGGCATCCCGCCCTTCGTCGGATGTGGGAACGGCGCCAGCGAGGCTATCAAGCCATGGGGTATCGGGTGATCCCGCAGGCTTCAGGCCTCTTCGATCCGGACGATTGACGCGGCAGTACAGCGACGTCCCACAACAGCACCAAGACGCCCCAAACCTTACGGCCGGTGCACGACCGGCCGCCCACCGTCATCAATCTGCAGCGGCGCACCAGCCCTGGGTCAAAGTTCAATCGGCAGGGTGGGTCAAAGTTCGGTCGGCGCGGACAGCGGGAAGTGGTCTGCAAGACCTTCAACACAGGTCAAATCGAGGTTAGTCCTCGGGCTGCCCGGACAGCGGTCACCGCGCACCCGGTGTTCAGCCCCCCGTCCCATCACCGGCCCTTGATGGCGCTGCTGCTGCAGGCCAGCGATGCTGCGGGCGACTGGCCCTGGACAGGTTCAGGGCAGCGGCACGCACAAACTGCGGGCCCAAAACAGCTTCCTGGGCACCCTGGCGATGCTCAAGACACAGGACCCGACGGCACGCACGCTGCTGCATGCAGTGGGCTGAGCAGCGCAGGCGTGGGCACGTTGCACAACCCTGCGAAGGCGGCGAAGACCGGGCCTCTGGCCTGGCGGCCGCCGCGTGCGTGCGGCTGGGTGTAAATCCGGTTGGCCAAACTGCTGGGCGACGGCAAGGACCACTGATCGCAGGCTGCTCACGCGCTGGGCAACGCCGCCAGGGCACCGGTGTGCCGGTGCCGCAGCCACAGCCTGCAGTGCCTGCCGGCCCCGCGGCCCAGGGCGGCCACCACCATGTGGTGGCTGTCCATCTGGACGAAGCCCCTTGCGCGGCGCTGGTGTCGCGGGCACGCGCTAAGCTGCTGCCGCCGCCCACTCACCACCCAGACTCCGCCATGCCCACCAACCTCCCCCGTCTTATGGGCATGCCGGCGGCGGCCACCGCGCTGCGCTGCGTCTGGCCCGTCGGGGCAGTGCTGGGTGAAGGCCTGTGCTGGTCGCCCGGCAGTCAGGCACTGTGGTGGGTCGACATCCTGGCGCGCAGGCTCTACCGCTACCGCCCTGCGGACGGCAGCCAGGCGAGTTGGCAGTTCGACGAGGAGATCTCGGCGGTCGCTGAGCGGCAGGGCGCACCGGGCCTGATCGTCACGCTGCGGCGCGGTTTTGCGCTGTTCGACCCGGAGGCGGCGGCGGGGTCGGGCGCCGCGGCGCGTTACCTGCACCAGCCGCCGGAAGAACCGGTCGGCAACCGCTTCAACGACGGCAAATGCGACTCCGGCGGCCGCTTCTGGGGCGGCACGATGGACTTCGACTGCGAAGCGCCCACCGGCGCGCTGTACCGCTACACGGCCGATGGCCGCTGCGTGCGCCATGGGCTGGGTTTTGCCGTCACCAACGGCCCGACCTGGTCCGCCGATGGCCGCACGATGCTCGTCAACGACACGGTGCGCGGCCGTGTCTGGGCCTTCGATGCCGACCCGGCCACCGGCGAGATCAGCGGCCAGCGCGAGTGGCTGCGCCTGTCCCCCGGCGACGGCCTGCCCGACGGCATGACCACCGATGCCGCCGGCCGCCTCTGGCTGGCGCACTGGGGCGGCGCCTGCGTGAGCTGCCACGATCCGGTCAGCGGCGCCGAACTGGGCCGCATCACGCTGCCCACGGCCCACATCACCAACTGCAGCTTCGGCGGTGCAGACCTGCGCACGCTGTTCATCACCAGCGCGCGTTTTGGTCTGTCGGACGCCCAGTTGGCCGAGCAGCCGCTGGCCGGCGGCCTGTTCGCTGTAGAGCTCGATGCCACCGGCCTGCCGGCGGGCAAGTTCGGCGGCTGAGCCGCTGTGAACGGGCCGGCGCCGCCGCCTACAGCGCGCCGTGGCCCGATTCCAGCACCGCGCTCAGGTCCTCGCGGGTTTCCTTCAACTGCACCAGCGTGGCCTGTTGCGCGGCCAGCGGGTCGCGCGCCAGCAGGGCCGTCAGGATGGCCTTGTGACGCGGCAGCGAGAGTGCGTGCGTGTTCGGGTGCTGGCTGCTCAGCTTGATGGATTCGCGCAGCGCCAGCGAGAGCATGTTGCCGATGTAGGCCAGCAGGTCGTTGTTGGTGGCCTCGGCGATGCGGCGGTGGAAGGCCAGATCGGGCTCCAGCAGTTCTTCTGGCGTGCGCGCGGCCTCCATGCCGGCGTAGGCCTCGGCGATGCCTTGCAGCGCCGCATCGCTGGCCACCTTGGCGGCCAGTGCCGCGGCCGCCGGCTCGAACACGCGGCGGGCGGTCAGCAGGGTCTCGACGAAAGCCGGCGGCGGCTGGGTCTGGATCAACCAGTACAGCACGTCGGGGTCCAGCAGGTGCCAGTCGCTGCGGGGCCGCACGGTGGCACCGGCACGTTGGCGCGACTGCACCAGGCCCTTGGCCACCAGCACCCGCACCGCCTCGCGCAGCACCGGGCGGCTGACGTCGTACCCCGCGAGCAGCACCGCCTCGGCCGGCAGGCGCTCGCCGGGCGCAAACTCGCCAGCGACGATGCGCATGCCCAGGTCGCGCACGATGCGCGCATGCATGCTCTTGCGGTCCGGCGGCTGGCGGTAGTCGCGGTGGCCGTGCACGGCTTTCAGCATCGCTGCCTGCCCCTTTCGGCCTTGTTCAGCGCGCCCAACGCAGCACCAGCGGGTCCAGCCGGCGCGCCGTCTCCAGCAGGCCGGCGCGGGTGGCCGGGTGCAGCGCAGGGAACGGGTGGCGCGGTGCGTCGCAGTCGATCACGCCACCTGCCAACATCAAGGCCTTGGCCGCCAGCAGGCCGGTCTGGCGATTCTCGACGTTGATCAGCGGCAGCCAGCGGGTGTACTCGGCGATGGCCTCTTCGCGCCGGCCGGCGGCGTAGGCGTCGACGATGCGGCGGATGCCGTCGGGGTAACCACCACCGGTCATCGAGCCGGTGGCACCCGCGTCCAGATCGGGCAGCAGCGTGATCGCTTCTTCGCCGTCCCAGGGGCCTTCGACGGCCTCACCGCCCAGGCGGATCAGCTCGCGCAGCTTGGCCGCGGCACCGGCGGTCTCGATCTTGAAGTAGGCCACCTGCTCGATTTCCGTGGCCATGCGCGCGAGGAAAGGCGCGCTCAGCAGGGTGCCGCTGACGGGCGCGTCCTGGACCATGATGGGGATCGTCAACGCATCGGACAGCGCGGCGAAGAACTCGAAGCTCTGGGCCTCCGGCACACGAATCGTCGCGCCGTGGTACGGCGGCATCACCATCACCATCGCCGCGCCCAGGGCCTGCGCGCGGCGGCAACGTTCCACACAAACGCGGGTGCTGAAATGCGTGGTGGTAACGATCACCGGCACGCGCCCGGCCACGTGTTCCAGGATGGTCTTCGTCAGCAGCTCACGTTCGTCGTCGGCGAGCACGAACTGCTCGGAGAAGTTGGCCAGGATGCACAGGCCGTTGGAGCCGGCATCGATCATGAAGTCGACGCAGCGTTTCTGGCTCGCCAGGTCCAGCTCGCCGGTGGCGGTGAAGGTGGTCGGCACGACGGGGAAAACGCCGCGGTAACGGGCAGTGCGCAGGGCCATGGTCGGGGGGCTCAGTGGGAGTGCGAGGGCACGGCCGCGCCGCGGCAGCCGACGAGGAAATCGAAGTCGCAGCCTTCATCGGCCTGCAGCACATGCTCGACGTAGATTTTGCGGTAACCGGCGCCATCGGCCGGGTCGGGGGTCTTGGCCGCGGCCCAGGCCGCCAGGCGCGCCTGCAGCTCGGTCTCGTCGATGCACAGGTGCAGCCGGCCGCCAGCGCAATCGAGCTCGATCCAGTCGCCCTCCTGCACCACGGCCAGCGGCCCGCCGGCGTGCGCCTCGGGCGCGACGTGCAGCACCACGGTGCCGTAGGCGGTGCCGCTCATGCGGGCATCGGAGATGCGCACCATGTCGGTCACACCCTGGGCCAGCAGCTTGGGCGGCAGGCCCATGTTGCCGACCTCGGCCATGCCGGGGTAACCGCGCGGGCCGCAGTTCTTCAGCACCAGCACGGAGTCTTTGTCGACCACCAGATCCGGGTCGTCGATGCGCGCCTTGTAGTCGGCCAGGCCCTCGAACACCACGGCACGCCCGCGATGCTGCAGCAGCGAGGCGGTGGCCGCCGACGGCTTGAGCACTGCCCCGCGTGGCGCCAGGTTGCCGCGCAGCACGCAGATGCCGCCGTCGGCGACCAATGGCTTGTCCAGTGGGCGGATGACCTCGTCGTTGTGCAGCGGGGCGTCCTTCACGTTGTCCCACAGGCTGTGGCCGTTGGCCGTCAACGCGCCCGGGTGCGGCAGCAGGCCGGCTTCGCCCAGGCGGCGCAGCACCGCCGGCAAGCCGCCTGCGTAGTAGAACTCCTCCATCAGGTAGCGGCCCGACGGCATCAGGTCCACCAGCGTCGGTGTGCCCTGGCCCAGGCGCGTCCAGTCCTCCAGCTCCAGCGGCACGCCGATGCGGCCGGCGATGGCCTTCAGGTGGATCACGGCGTTGGTGGAGCCTCCGATCGCGGCGTTGACGCGGATCGCGTTTTCGAAGGCTTCACGGGTCAGCAGCTTGGACAGCGTCAGCCCCTCCAGCGCCATCTGCACGATCTGCATGCCCGACAGGTGCGCCAGCACCGAGCGCCGCGCGTCCACCGCCGGAATCGCGGCGTTGTGCGGCAGGCTCACGCCCAGCGCCTCGGCCATGCAGGCCATCGTGGAGGCCGTGCCCATGGTGTTGCAGGTGCCGGCCGAACGTGACATGCCGGCTTCGGCCGACATGAACTCGTGCAGCGTGATCGTGCCGGCCTTCACCTGCTCCGACAGCTGCCACACCGCGGTGCCGGAGCCGATGTCGCGCCCGCCATGTTTGCCGTTCAGCATCGGCCCGCCGCTGACGCAGATCGCGGGCACGTCGCAGCTGGCCGCGCCCATCAGCAGCGCCGGTGTGGTCTTGTCGCAGCCGACCATCAGCACCACGGCGTCGATGGGGTTGCCGCGGATCGCCTCTTCCACGTCCATGCTGGCCAGGTTGCGCGTGAACATCGCCGTCGGCCGCAAGTTGGATTCCCCGTTGCTGAACACCGGGAACTCGACCGGGTAGCCCCCCGCCTCGAACACCCCGCGCCGCACCCGATCGGCCAGCTGGCGAAAGTGCGCGTTGCAGGGCGTCAGCTCCGACCAGGTGTTGCAGATGCCGATGATGGGCTTGCCCTGGAACTCATGGTCCGGGATGCCCTGGTTCTTCATCCAGCTGCGGTACATGAAGCCGTTTTTGTCGGCCGTGCCGAACCAGGCGGCGGAGCGGAGCGGCGGGCGCTTGACGGTCATGGGCGTGGCCAGGTGGGGGTGGCTCTGATCATAAAGTCTGCCTTTATTGCGTCGTCAGCTGGTGTTTTCCCTCTGATCACATGTCAGTTTGACTTTTAGTATGACCTTATTGCATCAGGCGACGACCCCTCGATGACCCCCTCCGCGCAATACCCGAGCCTGCAGGACCGCGCCGTGCTTATCACCGGTGGGGCCACGGGCATCGGCGCCGCGCTGGTGCAGGCCTTCGCCGCACAAGGCGCGCGGGTGGGTTTCATCGACATTGATGCCACCGCCGGCCCCGCGCTGGCCGCCACCCTGGCCAGCGCGCGCCATGCACCGGTGTTCGTGGCCGCGGACCTGACCGACATCGCCGCGCTCGACGCGGCCATCGCGGCGGTGCGCGGCCAGACCGGCCCGATCACCGCCCTGCTCAACAACGCCGCGAACGACCAGCGGCACCACATCGACGACACCACGCCGGCCAGCTGGGACACCGGCATCGCGGTCAACCTCAAGCACCAGTTCTTCGCCGCCAGGAGCGTCGCCGCCGACATGAAAGCCGCCGGGGGCGGCAGCATCGTCAACTTCGGCTCGGTGAGCTGGATGCTCAAACAAGGCGGCATGCCGGTCTACACCACGTCCAAGGCGGCGGTGCAGGGCCTGACCCGCAGCCTGGCGCGCGACTTCGGGCCCTTCAACATCCGCGTCAACACGCTGGTGCCGGGCTGGGTGATGACAGACAAGCAGATCCGTTTGTGGCTGGACGACGAAGGCCGCGCCGCGATCGCGCGGGGCCAGTGCATCAACCAGCCGCTGCTGCCCGCGCACATCGCGAGCATGGCGCTGTTCCTCGCGGCCGACGACAGCGCGATGTGCACCGCGCAGGACTTCATCGTCGATGGCGGCTGGGTCTGACACCGTGGCCGACTTGCCGATCGACGTCAGGCTGTATGGCCAGATGCCGGACGGGCGCGAGGTGCACGAATACACCTTGCGCAACGGGCGCGGGCTGACGCTGCGCGCGATCAACCTGGGCGGCATCGTCACCGCCATCGAATGCCCGGACCGCGCCGGGCGCATGACCAACGTCGTGCTCGGCTTCGACAGTCTCGGCGACTACCTGGCACGCAACCCGAACTTCGGCACCCTGGTCGGCCGCTACGGCAACCGCATCGCCGGCGGCCGCTTCATTCTCGACGAGCAGCAGCACCAGCTGGCCTGCAACGACGGCCCCAACGCCTTGCACGGTGGCCCCAGCGGCTTCGGCAAGTGCTGGTGGGCCATCGAGCCTTTGCCCCCGCAAGCCGACGGCAGCGTGGCGCTGGAACTGGGCCTGTGCAGCGACGAAGGCGACGAGCACTACCCCGGGCGCCTGGACGTGACGGTGCGCTACACGCTGACACCGGCCAACGAGTGGCGCATCGATTACCGCGCCCGCACCAGCCGCACCACCGTGCTCAACCTCACCCACCACGGTTATTTCAACCTGGCCGGCGGTGGCAGCGCGCTCAACCACCGCCTGACCTTGAACGCGAGCCTGTTCCTGGCCGTCGATGACACGTTGATCCCGACCGAAACCACCGAGGTCGACGGCACGCCGTTCGACTTCCGGCAATCGACCCCCATCGAAGAACGCATCCGCAGCGGCCACCCGCAGTTGCTGGCGGCACGGGGCTACGACCATTGTTTCTGGCTCGACCGCGGTGGCGCTCCGGGCCTGGTGCATGCGGCCAGGCTCGCAGATCCGGCCTCGGGCCGCGTGCTGGACATCAGCACCACCGAGCCGGGGCTGCAGTTCTATTCCGGCAACTTCCTCGACGGCCGGCTGCGCGGTGCGCAGGGCCAGGCCTACCGGCAGGGCGACGGGCTGTGCCTGGAGACCCAGCACTTCCCGGATGCGCCGAACCGCCCCGACTTCCCGTCCACCGTGCTGCGGCCCGGCGAGACCTTCCAGAGCACGACCGTGCACCGATTCAGCACCGCCTGAACACCCCACCCCCAGAGGAGACAACCATGAACATGCAACGTCGTACCGCCATCGCGGCCCTCATCGCCGCCGGCCTGCCGGTGCCCGCCGCGCTGGCGCAGGGCAAGATCGTGCTCGGTTTTGCGCAGGTCGGCGCCGAGAGCGAGTGGCGCACCGCGAACACCGAGTCCATCAAGTCCGCGGCCAAGGAAGCCGGCATCGAGCTGAAGTTCTCCGACGCACAGCAGAAGCAGGAAAACCAGATCAAGGCGATCCGCGCCTTCATCGCGCAGAAGGTCGACGTGATCGCGTTTTCGCCGGTCGTCGAATCGGGCTGGGGCACGGTGCTGCGCGAGGCCAAGGCCGCCAAGATCCCGGTCATCCTGGCCGACCGTGCCGTCAACGAGAAGGACGACACGCTGTGGGTCAGCTTCATGGGCTCGGACTTCGTCGAAGAAGGCCGCAAGGCCGGCCGCTGGCTGGTCGAGAAGATGAAGGGCAGCACCACGCCGGTGAACATCGTCGAGCTGCAGGGCACCGTGGGTTCGGCCCCGGCCATCGACCGCAAGAAGGGCTTCGAGGAAATCATCAAGGCCGACCCCAAGTTCAAGATCATCCGCTGCCAGACCGGTGACTTCACCCGCGCCAAGGGCAAGGAGGTGATGGAAGCCTTCCTGAAGGCCGAGGGCAAGAAGATCAACGTGCTCTACGCGCACAACGACGACATGGCCATCGGCGCGATCCAGGCCATCGAAGAGGCCGGCATGAAGCCCGCCAAGGACATCACCATCATCTCCATCGATGCGGTCAAGGGCGCCTTCGAAGCCATGATCGCCGGCAAGCTCAACGTGTCGGTCGAATGCAGCCCGCTGCTGGGCCCGCAGCTGATGCAGGCGGTGAAGGACATCAAGGCCGGCAAGACGCTGCCCAAGCGCATCGTGACCGAGGAGGGCATCTTCCCGATGGAAGTGGCCGCCAAGGAATTCCCGAGCCGCAAGTACTGAGGACGACCCATGAAGCGCAGCAACTTCCTCAAGGCGGCCGTCGCGGGCCTCGCGCTCGCAGCTGCCGGCATCGCGCCGCTGGCCCAGGCGCAGGACAAGGGCCTGATCGCGATCTCGATGCCCACCAAGTCCTCGGCGCGCTGGATCGCCGACGGCGCGAACATGGTCAAGTACTTCAAGGAGAAGGGCTACAAGACCGATCTGCAATATGCGGACGACGACATCCCGAACCAGCTCGCCCAAGTGGAGAACATGGTGACCAAGGGATCGAAGGTGCTGGTGATCGCGGCCATCGACGGCACCACGCTGTCGAAGGTGCTGCAAAGCGCGGCCGACAAGGGCATCAAGGAGGCCATGGCAGAGCTGGGCAACTGCTACC
>JADMJD010000242.1 GCA_018780805.1 Rubrivivax sp.
GGCCAGCAGCAGCGGCTGTGCATCGCCCGTGGCATCGCCATCAAACCCGAGGTGCTGCTGCTGGACGAACCCTGCTCGGCGCTGGACCCGATCTCCACCGGCAAGATCGAAGAGCTGATCACCGAGCTCAAGCACGACTACACCGTGCTCATCGTCACGCACAACATGCAGCAGGCCGCCCGTTGCTCGGACTACACGGCCTACATGTACCTGGGCGACCTGGTCGAGTTCGGTGCCACCACCGACCTCTTCATGAAGCCCAAGAAGCGTGACACCGAGGACTACATCACCGGCCGTTTCGGCTGAACCTGAGGCTCCCATGCCCGACAAACATCTCTCCACGCAGTTCGACAACGAGCTCAGTGGCATCTCCAGCCGCGTGCTCGAAATGGGCGGCCTGGTCGAAGCCCAGGTGGCGCAGGCCGTCTACGCGCTGTCTGAGTTCAGCGGTGAAACCGCGTCTCAAGTTATCCGCCAGGAAGAGCGCGTGAACCAGATGGAGATCGAGATCGACCGCGATCTGTCGGCCATCATCGCGCGCCGCCAGCCCACGGCACGCGACCTCCGCCTGCTGATCGCCGTCTCCAAGACCATTGCCAACCTGGAGCGTGTGGGCGACGAAGCGGCCCGCATCGCCCGCGCGGTGGAGCGCCTGATCAACACCGGCATCCCGACCCGGCTGCGCCTGCCGGTGAGCGACCTGCGCTTCGAGGCCGATCTGGCCATCGCCTCGCTGCGCAATGCGCTGGATGCTTTCGCGCGGCTGGACACCCAGCAGGCGCTGGAGGTGCTGAAGCAGGACGACAAGATCGACGCCGAATTCGACGGCCTGCTGCGCAAGCTGATCACCTACATGATGGAAGACCCGCGCACGATCTCGTCGAGCATCGACCTGGTCTTCGTGGCCAAGGCCATCGAACGTGTGGGCGACCACGCCAAGAACCTGGCCGAGGCGGTGATCTACGTCGTCAAGGGCCTGGACGTGCGGCACACCTCGACGCAGGACGTCGAGGACGCCATCCGTTGAAGCCGGGAGCCCATCCATGAGCCGCGTGCTGGTGGTCGAAGACGAATCGGCAATTGCCGAACTGGTGATGCTGAACCTGCGGCATTCGGGCTACGACGTGGTGCTGGCCGCCACGGCCGACGAGGCGCAGGCCGCTGTCGACCGTGTGTTGCCGGACCTGGTGCTGCTGGACTGGATGCTGCCCGGCCAGTCCGGCCTGCAGCTGGCCAAGCGCTGGCGCTCGCAGTCACGCACACGCGAACTGCCCATCATCATGTTGACGGCGCGCAACGAAGAGGCCGACAAGATCAGCGGCCTGGACGCCGGCGCCGACGATTACCTGACCAAGCCGTTTTCGCCGAAGGAGCTGCTGGCCCGCATCCGTGCCGTGCTGCGGCGCAAGGCACCGGAAGCGCTGGACGCGGCGGTGGATGTCGGCGGCCTGCGGCTGGACCCGTCCACCCGCCGTGTCACACGTATGGTCGACGAGCAGACGCGCGAGGTCCGCATCGGCCCGACCGAGTTCCGTCTGCTGCACTTCCTGATGGCCCACCCCGAGCGTGTGCACAGCCGGGCCCAGCTGCTGGACCGGGTGTGGGGTGACCATGTGTTCATCGAAGAACGCACGGTCGACGTGCACATCAAACGCCTGCGCGAGGCCCTGCAGCCGGTGGACTGCGCCGGCCTGATCGAGACCGTGCGCGGCGCGGGTTACCGCATGGCGCGGCCGGTGGACAGCCTCGCGGCCGGATGAGCTCGATGTTGCCGCGCGTGTTGGCGGCACTGGCCACCGGGGCTGCGGGTGCGGCCTTTGGCTACGTGGCGGGCGCCCTGCGGGGCTGGCCGCTGCTGGGGGCTGTGGTGGGCGCTTCGCTGGGCGTGGTGCTGTCGGTGGGGCGCGATGCGCTGCGCGGCCGGCGCCTGCTCAAATGGCTGCGCGGCGCCCAGGACACACCGGCCCCACGCGACACGGGTTTCTGGGGTGAGCTGGGTTACCGCGTCGAAAAGGCCTTGCGGCAGCGTGAACGCGACATCGTGTTCGAACGGCGGCGGCTGGACCAGTTCCTGTCGGCGATGGAAGCTTCGCCCAACGGCGTGCTGCTGATCGACGCGCAGGAGCAGATCGACTGGTGCAACTCCATCGCGGCCCATCACTTCGATCTCCACCCCGACCGCGACCGCCGCCAGCGTGTGACCAACCTCGTGCGCGCACCGGCCTTCAAGGCCTACCTCACGGAGGAGCGCTTCGAGGAGCCCGTGTTGTTCACCGCGCCCGACGGACGCACGCTGCTGTCGGTGCTGGTGCGGCCCTACGGCGAAGGGCTGAAGCTGGTGCTGTCGCAGGACATCACCGAACGCGAGCGCTCAGATGCGATGCGGCGCGACTTTGTGGCCAACGTTTCGCACGAGATCCGCACGCCACTCACGGTGCTGGCGGGTTTTGTCGAAACCATGGACACGCTGCCGCTGAATGAAACCGAGAGGCGTCGGGTGCTGGCACTGATGGCGCAGCAGACCGACCGCATGCAGACGCTGGTGTCAGACCTGCTCACGCTGGCCCAGTTGGAAGGCAGTCCGCGCCCGGCGGCCGACCGATGGGTGCCGCTGGTCGGCCTGATGCGGCGCGCAGAAACCGATGCCCGTTCCTTGTCGGTTGGCCGCCACCAGATCGAGGTGCTGGCGCCGCCGCCCCTGGAGATCGCTGGCAGCGAGACAGAACTGCTCAGCGCCGTCGGCAACCTGCTCAGCAACGCCGTTCGTTACACGCCTGACGGCGGTCGCATCGACGTCAGATGGCTACCGCAAGCGAGTGGTGGCGGGGTGCTGGAGGTGGTGGACACGGGCCCGGGTGTCGCGCGCGAACACCTGCCGCGGCTCACCGAACGCTTTTACCGTGTAGACGGCAGCCGTTCGCGCGAGACCGGTGGTACGGGCCTGGGCCTGTCCATCGTCAAACACGTGATGCAGCGCCATGGCGGCAGCATCGAGATCGAGAGTGAGCCCGGCAAGGGCTCGCGTTTCATGCTGGCCTTTCCCGGTGCACGGCTGCGCCGCGTGCGGGAACTGCGCCCGGTCAACGAGGTGCCGGACGCCGCCACACGGCTGTGAGCTCCGCGCGGTCGGTGGGCCGCCGCAGCGTGGCCACCAGGGCCCAGCCGGCGGGCGCCGCCGGTGCGGCGGCCTCGCGTGGCTGCTGTCGCAGCACCACCAGCCGGGCATCGCAGCGCCCATCGTCCAGCCCCGCCTGCACGCGCCAGCCGCCGTGCACCTCCAGCGCCGCCACCAGCGCAGGGTTCAGGCCTGGTGCGGCCACGCACTGGCTGCCGGCCAGGTGCGGCGCGACCGCTTCGGCCCAGGGCCGGGCGCTGCGGGCGTGGTCCAGCAGCGGCCGCCAAAGCGTCATCAACAGCAACCAGGCCAGCACCACACCGCCGGCCGGCAGCACCATGCTCTTCCAGACGGCGTCGCGGTGGCGACCGGTGCGCCAGCGCACCAGCCACAGCCAGGCCACCGTGGCCAGCAGTGCCGGCAGCAGATCGATCAGGCTGAAGCTGGCGACGAAGCTGGGTGCGAGTTTGGCCACGTTCGCCGCGGGTTTGGCCGGCACACCGGTCTGCACCGCGCTGTAGACCACCCAGATGGTGATGGCACTGACGGTGAAAAAACACATCGACAACCAGTCGATGGCGGCCGTGGCGCTGCGGCGCAGCGTGGGCAATGCAAACGCGGCCAGCACGGCCAGGCCGGGCAGGGCGAGCATCAAGGCGCGGTCCGAGCCCCGCATCGCCAGGTTGGCCCCCAAGGCCGTGAGCACCAGCACCAGGGGCACCGACACATGCCGGTGCTGCCAATGGCGGCGCCAGCGCCACAGCGTCCACAGGGCCGCAGGCCAGGCCGGCCACAGGAACCAGGCCCATTGGCGGGCGATGGAGCCGGCCTCGGCCATGTTCCAGCCCGTGGCCACACGCCAGGCCCAGGTACCGCCCAGCGCGCCGGCGGCCACGCCCAGCGCCGTGGCGCCGACCACCCAGGGCACGAGCCGGCGCACCTGTTCGTAACCCGACAGCGCGCACACCAGCGTGCCACCCAGACCGATGGCCAGGGCCATCGCGGGTGCACCGCTGGCGGCCAGCGCGGGCAGGGCAATCAGCAGCGCGCTGCGCACGCCTTGCACCCGGTAGGGTGCCGCGGCCAGGGCCCATAAAACACCCGCGGCAGCGCAGAGCTGGGCCAGTTCCGGCGTGGTTTCGTGGCCCAGCTGCAGCAGGCCCAGCGTGGCGATCAGCGCCAGCAGCGTGGCATCGGCCATCGCCCGCGCGTAGTCCACCGGGTCGGCTTCACCGCCAAAGGCAAAGGCCACGGGTTGGGCCGCTTCGGTGCGCGCGAGGTGAAAGCTGGCATACCAGACCAGCACCAGCGTGCCCACCAGCAGCAAGGCAAACGGCACACGTGCCGCCGCTGGCCCGCCCAGCAGCGGGCCCAGCAGCCACACCGCCCCAGCGCCCAGCCAGTGCGGCAGCAAGGCGGTGTCGGCCGGCACCCCACCCAGCATGGGCGCCCACCAGCTGCTGCGGCCTTCGGCCATTGACGCCATCAGGCCGTAGGACACCAGGTCGGCATTGCGCCACGGATCGCGCCCGAACAGCCCGGGCAGCACATAGGCCGCACACAGCAGCAGCAGCGCCACGCGCGGCAGGCGCACGGCGCCGCGCCGGGTCATCAGGGCAGGGGTCGGCGTGCTCACGCGGAGAATGATGGCATGGGCGCTGGCGGCGCCGGGCGGGCACAAAAAAGGCAGCCGCAGCTGCCTTCTTCTGGTCCGCCGAAGCAGCCGCCGGGGGCCTTACTTCTTCAGGCCGACGCGCGCAAACTTGTTGCGGAACTTCTCGACGCGGCCACCCAGGTTGTCCACGCTCTTCTGCGTGCCGGTGTAGAACGGGTGCGATTCGCTGGTGGTTTCCAGCTTCATCAGCGGCAGTTCACGGCCGTCTTCCAGCTTGACCATCTCTTTGGTGTTCAGGCAGGAGCGGGTGACGAACTGGAAACCGTTGGACAGGTCGAGGAACACGACCTCACGGTAGTTCGGGTGGATGCCTTCTTTCATGGAAACCTCTGAAGTTTTGCCGGGAGCCACGCCGCACCATGCTGCGCACTTGCCGAAGGAGGAAAACCGCGCATTGTAGCGCAGCGCGCAGGAACGGCTTCAGCCACCCCGACGCATCATGTCGAAGAAGTCGTGGTTGTTCTTCGACGCCTTCATCTTGTCGAGGATGAACTCCATCGCCTCGATCTCGTCCATCGGGTACAGCAGCTTGCGCAGAATCCAGCTCTTTTGCAGGATCTCCGGCTTCAGCAGCAGCTCTTCGCGCCGCGTGCCGCTCTTGTTGAGCAGGATGGCCGGGTAGACACGTTTTTCGGACATGCGGCGGTCGAGGTAGATCTCGCAGTTGCCGGTGCCCTTGAACTCTTCGTAGATCACCTCGTCCATGCGGCTGCCGGTGTCGATCAGCGCGGTGCCGATGATGGTCAGCGAACCACCTTCTTCGATGTTGCGCGCGGCGCCGAAGAACCGCTTGGGCCGCTGCAGCGCGTTGGCGTCCACACCGCCGGTGAGCACCTTGCCCGACGACGGCAGCACGTTGTTGTAGGCCCGGGCCAGGCGCGTGATGCTGTCCAGCAGGATCACCACGTCCAGCTTCAGCTCGACCAGGCGCTTGGCACGTTCGATCACCATCTCGGCCACCTGCACGTGGCGTGCGGCGGGTTCGTCGAAGGTGGAGCTGATGACCTCGCCGCGCACGGTGCGCTGCATCTCGGTCACTTCTTCCGGCCGTTCGTCCACCAGCAGCACGATCAGGTGCACATCCGGGTAGTTGGCTTTGATGGCATGCGCGAGGTGCTGCATGATCATCGTCTTACCGCTCTTGGGCTGCGACACCAGCAACGCGCGCTGACCTTTGCCGATCGGGGCGATCAGGTCGATGATGCGGCTGGTGATGTTCTCTTCACCCTTGATGTCGCGCTCGAGCCTGAACTGTTCCTTCGGGAACAGCGGGGTCAGGTTCTCGAACATGATCTTGTTCTTGCTCTGCTCCGGCGTCATGCCGTTCACGCGGTCCACCTTGACCAGCGCGAAGTAGCGTTCGCCGTCCTTGGGCACCCGCACTTCACCTTCGACCATGTCTCCGGTGTGCAGGTTGAAGCGGCGGATCTGGCTGGGCGACAGGTAGATGTCGTCGGTGGACGCCATGTAGCTGGCTTCGATGCTGCGCAGGAAGCCGAAGCCGTCGGGCAGCACTTCCAGCACGCCGTCGCCGAAGACCTGCTCGCCGGCCTTGGCGCGCTTCTTCATGATCGCGAACATCAGCTCCTGCTTGCGCAGGCGGGCCACGTTCTCGATCTCGAGCTCCTCGCCCATCTTGATGAGTTCAGAGACGTGCTGGGACTTCAGTTCGGACAGGTGCATGGATGCAGACCGGGGTAGGGGGCGCGGATCGCGCGGCTCACACGAGATGAGCGGCCGGGAAGAAAACGGCCAGGAGACAAACAGGACAAGGAGGGGGATCGGGCCGGGTCGCTGCGATCATCGGGCGGGTGGCCCATCGCGCGCTGGCGCTGCCGTCACCGGCCGCGCACCCCGATCAGGGATGCCCGGCGGCCGGATGACGCAGATTATAGATGCGCGGCGGAACCGGCGGCGTCGGGCGCCAGGTGGGCATCCAGGAAAGCGGCCAGTTCGGCCTTCGGCTTGGCGCCGACCAGCGAACGCACCAGCTCGCCGTTTTTCCACAGCTGCAGGGTCGGGATGCCACGGATGCCATACTGCGCCGGCATTTCGCGGTTCTCGTCCACGTTGAGCTTGGCGATCTGCAGACGGCCTTCGTAGGTCTTGGAGAGTTCGTCCAGCATCGGGGCGATCATCTTGCAGGGGCCGCACCACTCGGCCCAGTAATCCACCAGGACGGGTTTGTCGGACTGCAACACCTCCGCGCCAAAAGACGCGTCGGTCACGTGTTTGATCAAATCACTGCTCATGGGCATTCTCCGGGGCCTTGAACGGCACGGCGCCAAGGTGCCAAGATTTTGACATAAAGGTCGTGCGGACGATGCCTATGCCAGCGATAGCCCAGGTGGACAGGATGCGGCTGGACCCCGGCCTGGCGCCCGCCGCGCTCTGGTGCACGCTGGCCGATACGCTTGCCACCTGGTGTGCCGGGCAAGGCGTGGCCTTGCGCGACACCGTGCTGCTGCTGCCCTATGCCGCGTTGCTGCCGCCGGCCCGCGCGGCCTTTGCACAGCGGGGTGGTTGGCCGCCGCGGATCGAGACCGCCCTCACGCTGGCCGACAGCCTGGCACCGCCGGGCGAAACGGCGCTCGGAGCCGACCCGGCCGAAGACCGCCTGGCTGCGGTGGCACTGTTGCTGCAGGAGGCCGGCGGCGTGGCCTGGCAGGCGCAGGACCCGCTTGGTTTTGCCGATGCCGCACGGGCCTTGGCCGAGGCCGCGGTACGCCTGGCAGAAGGCGCTGGGGCCTGTGCGCCCGCCGAACGTGCCGTGTTCTGGCAGGCCGCGCACCGGGCCGCCGCCGGCGCTGAGGGCCCGGGTGCGCTGGAGCAGGCCCTGTTGCGCGTGGCCGTGGCCTGGGCGGCGGAATCCCCGGCGCCGGCCACCGACGCACTCTTCGATCTGCAGCCCGCCGCCTGGTGTGTGCTGCAGGCGGGTGGCGCCGACCGGCTGGGCGCCGGCCTGTTGCGGGCATGGCCCGGCCCGGCCCTGTGGCTGGAGGCCGACGCCGACCCGGCCGACCCCTTTGCGGCGCTGACCCGCACCGACGGCCCGGTGCCGTCGGAGCTGCTTTGCGACCACTTTGAAGCCGAAGCCCAGGCCACCGCCGCCGAGGTCATCGACGCGCTGGCCCAGGGGCTGGGGCCAGTGGGCCTGGTGGCACTCGACCGCGAACTGGTTCGCCGCACCCGCGCCTTGCTGGAGCGTGCCGGCGTGGCCCTGCTGGACGAAACCGGCTGGCGTTTGTCCACCACGCGTGCCGGCGCGCGGGTCATGGCCTGGCTCCAGGCGGCCAGGCCCGATGCCGAAGCCGATGTCCGCCTGGCCTGGTTGCAAGGCTGGCCCGCGGCCCAGGCCCAGCCCGTGCAGCTGCGCCAGATCGAGGCCCGCTGGCGCCGCGACGGCCTGGCCGCGGTGGCCGCGCAACCGCTGTGGCTGGCGGCTCAGGCGGCCTGGGCCCCGCTGGCGGGCGGCGCGCCGCAAGCACTGTCCGCCTGGTGCCAGGCGCTGGGCCTGGCCCTTCAGCAGGCCGACGAATGGGCCGCGCTGGCCCAGGACGCGGCTGGCGCCCAGGTGCTGCAGGTGCTGCGCCTGGACGGCGGCAGCCCTCGCTGGCAGGCCCTGGCCGGCGCGGTGCCGATGGCGGCCGAGCACTTCATCGCCTGGGTCGATGCCGAGCTCGAAGGCGCCAGCTTCAGCCTGCCCGCCACGTCGGCCGACGTGGTCTTGACGCCCTTGTCGCGCGCCTTGCTGCGGCCGTTTGCGCGTGTTGTCGTGCCCGGCATGGACGCGCGCCACCTGGGCGGCGGCGCCGCGCCGCCGGGCCTGGTGACTGAAGCGCTGGCCGCCGAGCTGGGGCTGGAGACTGCGGCGCAACGCCACCTTCGCGAACGCCTGGCCCTGGCCCAGCTGCTGCGGGTGCCTGATCTGCGCCTGCTGCGCCGCCGGCTGGACGGTGACGAACCGCTGGCGGCCAGCCCCGCGCTGCAGGCCCTGGCCTTGCGGCGCGCCCAGGCCGGGCTGCCCCCGTTGCCGCGGCGTCTGCCGGCGTTGGCTTGGCAGAGCGTGCCGATCCAGCCCGTTCCCCGGCCCGGACCACAGGCGCCCCTGGCCTTGCCTGAATCGCTCAGCGCCAGCCAGGTCGAGCAGTTGCGGCGCTGCCCCTACCAGTTTTTCGCGCGCACGCTTCTGCGGCTGTCGGCGCCCGAGGAACTGGACCGCGAGGTCGAAAAACGCGACTACGGCACCTGGTTGCACGCCGTGCTGCACCGCTTCCATGAATCCGGCGGCGGCGATGCGCTGCAGCTGGCCGCGGTGGCCGAAGCCGAACTCGCACAAACCGCCTTCAGTGCCGCCGAACTGCTGCCTTACCGCGCCAGCTTCGAAAATTTCGCGCCCCAGTACCTGGCCTGGTGGCAGGCACGCGCTGCGGCGGGCTGGTCCTGGTGCGAAGGCGAGACCGATCTCCGGGTGCAGCCGGCCGAACTGGCCCCCACGGGCCTGCACGGCCGTCTGGACCGGCTGGACCAGGCCGGCACCGAGGGCTGCGTCATCGACTACAAGACTGGCCGCGCGGAACAATTCAAGAACCGTTTGAAGACCCCGACCGAAGACACGCAACTGGCCTTTTACGCCGCCTTGCTGGCGCCGCGCTGGACAGGCCCGCTGGCTGCGGGTTATCTGACGCTGGACGATCCGAAGGCACCCGAACTGCTGCTGCATGCCGACGTGCAGCAGACCGCGCAAACCTTGCTGGATGGCCTGGGCGATGAACTGCAGCGCCTGCGCGGTGGCGCGCCGCTGCCGGCCCTGGGTGAGGGCGCGGCCTGCGAACACTGCGAGGTGCGTGGCCTGTGCCGGCGTGACCAATGGGGTGGTGCGTGAACACACCCGCCTACCTGTGTGACGGCCGGCCGGTGGCGCCGGCCGAGTTCTACGCCGTGGCCTGCGATCCGCGGCGCAGCGTGGTGGTGGAGGCCTGCGCCGGCGCCGGCAAGACCTGGATGCTGGTGTCGCGCATCCTGCGGGCCTTGCTGGACGGCGCCGAGCCGTCGCAGATCCTGGCCATCACTTTCACGCGCAAGGCCGCGGGCGAGATGCGCGAGCGGCTGGACGAGTGGCTGCACAACTTTGCCGCCCCCGGCTGCGACAGCGCCACGCGCACCGAGGCCCTGGTGCAGCGCGGCCTGACGCCGGCCGCAGCGCAGGGCCTGGCCGACCGCCTGGGTGCGTTGCAGGCCCAGGTGCTGGCCCAGGGCCGGCCGGTCCAGGTGCAGACCTTCCACGGCTGGTTTGCACAGCTGCTGTCCGGAGCCCCGCGCAGCCTGCTGCGTCGCCTGGACCTGGCGCCTGGTGTGCAACTGCTGGAAGACCCGCAGGAGCTGCGGCCGGCGCTGATGCGCGATTTCCACACCGCCGTCGACGCCGACGCTGCGCTGCGTGCCGACTATTTGGCGCTGGTGCGCCGCCACCGGCGCAGCACGCTGCTCGACTGGCTGGGTGCAGCCTGGCAACGCGGCGCCGAGCTGCAAGCCGCCGACGCTGCCGGCACATTGGCCCCGGCCGTGCCCGCACCGCTGCGCAACCCGGCGACGGTGTGGGCCGATCCACGCTGGCGTGCCGATTTGCAGGCGCTGGCCAGCGCGCTGGGTGCGCGTGGCAAGGTCAAGTCGGACACGGCGGCCCGGGGACTGGTCGACGCATTGGCTGCGAACGATCCGCGCAGCGCGTTCGACGCCGCCTGGGCAGCGTTGATGACCCTGGACGGCAACCCCCGGCGACAGCTGGGCGATCTGCCCGCCCAGGCCGAGCTCAGCGCACAGCTCCAGGCCCAGCAGCAGGACTGGTTGCAGCTCGACGCGCACGACGACCACCGCCGCATGGTGGGCCTGGCGCGGGTGCTGCTGCAGGCCTACACCGCGCTCAAGCGCCGCCTGGGCCTGGCCGACATGGCCGATCTGGAGCAGGTGGCCCAGCTGCTGCTGACCGACCCCGAGGCAGCGGGCTGGGTGCAGGAGCGGCTGGACCTGCGGGTGCGCCACCTGCTGATCGACGAGTTCCAGGACACCAGCCCGCTGCAGTGGCAGACGCTGCGTCCCTGGCTGGCCGGTTACGCAGGCGCCGGCGGTGGCGCCAGTGGCCAGCAGCCGCTGCGGGTGTTCATCGTCGGCGATCCCAAACAAAGCATCTACCGCTTCCGACGCGCCGAGCCGCGGGTGTTTGCCGCCGCCAGCGCCTTTGTGCGGGACGCGCTCGATGGTGCGCTGCTGGCCTGCGACCACACCCGCCGCAACGCGCCCGAGGTGTTGAGCGCCCTCAACGCCGTCTTCGGCCAGGCCGCCTTGCACGACGGCTGGGACGGTTATCGCCCGCACACCAGTGGCGCGGCGCCAGGCGGCGGTGTCTGGGCGCTGCCCGACGCGGTGGACCTGCCGGTCGGTCTGGGCACCACACCCGAGGCCCCTGGACGCATCGACGGCTGGCGCGATTCACTCACCCAGCCGCGCCAGCTGCCCGAAGAACACCGGGCCCAGCAGGAGGCGAGGGCGGTGGCCAGCGCCATCGCCGGGGCGCTGGCGGCCGGCCGTTGGGCGGCCGGCGAAGTGATGGTGCTGGCGCGCCGCCGCAGCACACTGGCGCGTGTGGCCGAGGCGCTGGCGGCGTCGGGCCTGCCGTTCACCGTACCCGAGGCGCTGGCCCTGGCCGAAGCACCCGAGGCCCAGGACCTGCTGGCCCTGCTGGAGGTGCTGGCCTCCACGGGCCACGACCTGGCGCTGGCGCAGGCGCTGAAAAGCCCGCTGTTTGGTGTCGATGACAGCGATCTGCTGTGGCTGGCCGAGCATGCGCGCCAGGCCGGCGGCTGGTGGCCTGTGCTGGCGGGCACCACCCCGCTGCCAAGCGCCGCGCTGCAGCGGGCCCGGCCGCTGCTGCAGGCCTGGGCCGAGGCCGCCGCGCGGCTGCCGCCGCATGACCTGCTGGACCGCATCGTGCATGAGGGTGACCTGCTGCCCCGCCTGGCCGCTGCGCTGCCACCGGCCCGGCGCCACGCTGGCCTGCAGGCGGTGGACGCGTTGCTGGCCACCGCCTTGCAACTCGACGGTGGGCGTTACGCCACGCCCTACGGCTTTGTGCGGGCGCTGCGGCGCGCCGGCACGCGGGTGCGGCTGCCCGCGCCGGCCGATGCCATTCGCCTGCTCACCATCCACGGCGCCAAGGGCCTGGAGGCCCGTGCCGTGTTCGTGGTCGATGCCGACCCGCGTGCCCGGCCCGCCGAGCGCGCCACCCTGCTGGTGGACTGGCCAGCCGAAGACGCGGCCCCGGCGCGGGTGGCTTTTGTCGCGCGGGAGTCGGCGCCGCCGCCATCGTTGGCCGCGCTGCTGGACGAAGAACGCCGCGCCCGCGCCCGGGAAGAGCTGAACAGCCTGTACGTGGCGATGACACGGGCCCGCGAAACGCTGGTCTTCAGCCGCACCCCGGCCCGTGCGCCCGATGCGGGCTCGTGGTGGGCACGTGTGGTCACCATCGCGCAGGCCACCCAGCCCTGGCCGCACGCAGCAGCGGCCGGCACCGCGCTGGACACCGCGCCGATCCAACTGCCCGTCTTGCCGGTGTGGCCGGCATTTTGTGCCGCCCCGCAGCGGCCTGGCGATGCGGGAGCCGCGAACGACCACCACGCCCCGCTGGGCCGCGCCGTGCACCGACTGTTGGAGTGGCTGGGCCGTCCCGACCGCGCCCTGCCACCGGACCGCTGGGCGGCCGCCGCCGACAGCGCCGCGCGCCAGTTCGGCCTGCCGCCAGCCCAGGGCGCCGAGGTGCTGGCCATCGCCCGCCGCATCCTGGACAGCCCGGCCTGCGCCGCCTTCTTCGACCCGGCCCGGCTGGCCTGGGCCGGCAACGAGGTGCCGTTGGCCTTCGAGGGCGAGGTGCTGCGCCTGGACCGCCTGGTGGCCTTGCACGCCGCGCCGGGCGAGGCCGGCCGCACCTGGTGGGTGCTGGACTACAAGCTGGCCGGCCAGCCGCTGGCCGACCCGGCCCTGGTGACCCAGCTGCAGCGCTACCGCCAGGCCGTGGCCGCGTTGCAGCCGGGCGAGGCGGTGCGCGCCGGCTTCATCACCGGGGCCGGCCGGCTGCAGGCTCTGCCGGGCTGAACAAGGGCCGGTTTTCCGGCTTGATCCGGGCATGGTCGGCATTGGCTTGCCGTCCAATCCAGAACAATGACCACGCCCGTCACATCTGCTGCGAACCGCGCGGCGCCTGCTGCGGCAGCCGCGCCTGCGGCCCGCCCCGCGCAGGCCGTGCGGTACTTCGGCCGTTTCCAACTGCTGCAGCTGCTGGGCAAGAGCGAACGCACGATGGCCTGGCGGGTGACCGACCCGCGCACCCGGCAGGACCTGGTGCTGGTGCTGCCCCGCCAGCAGCCCGTCGGCCCCGAGGCGCTGGAGCGCTGGATCGCCGCCGTGCGCAAGGCCGGCCGGCTGCATCACCCGGCGCTGGCGCCCGTGGTGGACAGCGGCGTGGTCGACCACTGGCCCTATGTGGCCTATGACCCGCTGGACGCCGTGACCTTGTCTGAACGTCTGAGCCCCAAGGGCCAGCCAGGCGCCGAGATGGCCGCGTGGGCCGTGCAAGGCCTGGAAGGCCTGGCCTTTGCACACGAGGCGGGGGTTGCCCACCACGACCTGCAGCCCTACCTGGTGCTGCTGGGTGAGCAGGGGCAGGTGAAGCTGATGGGCATCGAGGTGGCTGCGGTCGATGCCGACGGCGCCACCGCCCGGGGCGGCGCCGCGCTGGAAGCCGGTGCGCTGGCCGCCCAGCGTGCCGCCGCGCAACGCGATGTGCTGGCCTTCGGCCTGCTGATGCACCAGGCGCTGGCCGGCGCACCCGCGCTCGAAGAGCCCGACACCGGCCGTGCGCTGCGGCTGCTGCCGCCACAGGGCCGTGAGATCGTGCGGCTGCCGTTCACCACCGCACAACCGGTGGCCGAGCCGCTGCGCGCCATCGTCAACCGCGCGACCGACCGCCAGGAACGCCAACGCTACCGCAACGCCCGCACCCTGGTGCGCGCGCTGCAGGGCTGGCTCAAGACCGATGCCGACAACGGGGCCGGCCCGCTGGCCCTGCTGCTGGACCGGCTGCACAGCGTGGGGCTGCTGCCGGCCTCGCCGGGCTCGGCCGACCGTGCCGCGCGGCTGGCGTTGATGGAGCGCGAACGCACCATCGAGCTGGCCGAGATCGTGATGCAGGACCTGGCGCTCAGCTTCGAGATGCTGCGCGCCATCAACACCGCGCAGATCCGCAGCGGACAGGTGGCCGGCGCCGGCCCGATCCTGACCATCCGCCGTGCCATCGCGATGCTGGGACTGGACGGTGTGCGCCGTGCCGCGCTGTCGCTGCGCAGCTGGCCCGGCCCGCTGGACGACAACGGCAGCGCCTTGCTGCAGCGTCTCTTCGAGCGTGTCAAACGTGCGGCCCGTGTGGCGCAGTCGCTCCGGCCAGCCGGCTATGACGCCGAGGTTGTCTACCTCGTCACCCTGCTCCAGAACCTGGGACGCTTGGCTGTGCAGTACCACTTCCCCGACGAGGCACAGCAGATCCGCCGCCTGATGCAGCCGGCGCCCAACCCCAAGGCCGGTGAGCCCGATGAACCGGGCATGAGCGAGGAGGGCGCGGCCTTTGCCGTGCTGGGCACCGACCTGGATGCGCTGGGTGTGGCCGTGGCGCGGCACTGGGGCCTGGACGCATCGGTGCAGCACATGGTGCGGCGCCTGTCGTTCACCGCGCCCGTGCGCCATGGCGACACCGACGACGACATGCTGCGCCTGACGGCCAGTTGTGCCAACGAAGCCGTGGACGCGCTCGCCCAGCCGGCGGCGCTGGTGCTGCCGGCGCTGCAGCGTGTGGTGCAGCGCTACGGCCGGCCCCTCGGGCTGGGCCTGAAAGAACTGCAGCTGGCGCTGGAGATCCTGCCACCCGGCGCGGCCGAAGCGGCGCGGAGGACGGCGTGAGCGTCACGAAAGAGAAACCCGGCCTGCGCGTCGGCCGCTTCGAGTTGCTGCGCGAACTGGGGCGTGGCGCACAGGCCACCGTCTGGCTGGCGCACGACGCACGGCTGGACCGTGAAGTCGCGCTCAAGCTCGCCAACCCCGACACCAGCGGCGCCGAAGTCCAGGAATGGATGCACGAGGCGCGCGCGGTCAGTCGGCTCACGCACCCGCACATCGTGCCGGTGTTCGAGGCCGACGAGATCGACGGCCGCCCGGCGCTGGTGTTTGAATACGTCGACGGCGGCACGCTGAGCCAGGCGCGCAAGGGCCAGGGGCCGATGCCTCCGCGCGAGGCGGTGCAGATGATGGTCGGCGTGCTGGACGCATTGGCCACGGCCCATGCCCAGGGCATCGTGCACCGCGACCTCAAACCTTCGAACCTGATGCTGAGCAAGGACGGCCGCGTCCGCGTGATGGACTTCGGCATCGCCGCGCGTGTGGCGGGCGGGGGTGACGGCCGCATCGCCGGCACGCCGGGATACATGTCGCCCGAAGCCGCCCGTGGCGAAGCACCCGCACCGCAGATGGATGTGTTTGCCGCCGGCATGCTGCTGGGTGAGCTGTTGGCCGGCATGCCGCTGCTGCGCGAACGTGACCCCTACCGCGCCATCCACCGCGTGCAGCACGAAGACTTTGCGGTGCCGGCGCAGATCCGCCTGGACGACACGCTGCGCGCCATCGTCGCGCGGGCCGTCGCACGCGATCCGCGCCAGCGCTACGACGCCGCGGCCTCGTTCCGCGACGCGCTGACCAGCTGGCTGAACCCGGAAGACGCCGGTGACGTCGCCGCCGGGGGTGGCCACGGCACGCTGGAGTTCCTGCTGCGGCGCATGAAACACAAACGCGACTTCCCGGCCCTGGGGGAGTCCATCGTGCGCATCCAGCAGGTGGCCACGTCGGAGACGGAAAGTCTGTCCAGCCTGTCGGCCGAGGTGCTGAAGGACGTGGCGCTCACCAACAAACTGCTGCGCATGGTCAACACTGTGCACTTCGCCAACGCTGGCGCCGGCAACATCAGCACCATCTCGCGTGCTGTGGCGCTGGTGGGTTTTGCCGGCATCCGCAACATGGCCTTGTCGGTGGTGCTGCTGGAGCACATGCAGGACCGCGGCCAGGCCGCCCAGGTCAAGGAAGAGTTCCTGCGCGGCCTGATGGCCGGCACACTCGCCGGAGAGCTGAGCGGATCGCCGCGTGAGGCGGAAGAGGTGTTCATCGGATCGATGTTCCAGAACCTGGGCCGCATGCTCACCGAATATTATTTTCCCGAGGAGGCGCAGCAGATCCGCCAACTCGTCAGCAAGGGCGGGCCCAATGCGGCGCAGAAGGCCGCGGTGCAGGTGCTGGGCCTGAGCTTCCACGACCTGGGGGTTGGCGTGGCGCGCAGCTGGGGCCTGCCCGAGAACCTGCAGCGCATGATGCTGCCGCCCGACGGCGAGCCGCCGGCCAAGCCGCTGCCCGCAGGCGCGGACCGCCAGCGCTGGCTGAGCCGGATCGCGAACGAACTCACCGAGCAGATGCTCTGCGACAGCCGTGAGCCGGTCGAACTGCGCCTGGGCCGCCTGGCCGAGGCCGCGGCCCCGGCGCTGGGCAGTACCGCCCGCAGCGTGTTGCTGGCCACTGAAGCGGCCCGCACGCGTCTTGCACAGTTGGCAGAGGCCTTGGGCGTGAAAGTGGCAGTGGGTGAACCCGCCAAGCGCCTGATGGCCGCACCGCCCGCCCCCGACCCCGACACGCTGGCACCGCACCAGTTGGCGGCCACGGCCCACGCGCCACTGGACGATGCCACGTTGGTGGTGTCACCCCAGGCGGCGGCGGCCGCCGCACGGCCGGCGTTGGCCGAGGTGCTGGCGGCCGGGGTTCAGGACATCACCAACTGCATGGTGGCCGACAACTTCAAGCTCAACGAAGTGCTGCGCATGGTGCTGGAAACCATGTTCCGTGGCCTGGATTTCCAGCGCGTGGTCTTCTGCCTGCGCGACCCCAAGACCGAGATGCTCACCGGCCGCTTCGGCCTGGGGCTGGACGTGCCCAAGCTGGCCCCGGCCTTCCGCATCCCGCTCAAGCCGGCGGGGGCGCCGGACCTGTTCAGCGCCATCTGCGTCAAGGGCATGGACACGCTGATCGCCGACGCCACCAGCGCCGCCATGGCGCAGCGCCTGCCGCCCTGGTTCCGCCAGCAGGTGAACGCGCCGACCTTTTTGCTGCTGCCGATGGCGATGAAGGGCGCAACCTTTGCGCTGATCTACGCCGACAAGGCGGCTGCCGGTGGCATCGAGGTGGACGAAAAGGGCTTGTCGCTGCTGCGCACCTTGCGCAACCAGGCCGTGATGGCCTTCAGGCAGCTGGAATCCCGCTGACGGCCCGATGGCGGGTGGGCGGATGGGCGGGACAAGGTGCCGAGCCTGACCCCGGCACTGGTTGCAACGCTGAGGGCTGCTTGGTTCCCCACCTGACCCGGTTGGGCGCGCTTCCATGCGGGGAGGCCCGGCGGAGCGGATTCTAGCGGAGCTGCAAGGCGTCAGCTTCCCAGCGGATGCCCAGCGGCTCGATCAACAGCTGTTTCGGGCCGGCTTCGACGGCGCCGGCGACCCAGGCCCCGATGCCCAGGCCCCGCGCGATCTGCACCGTGCGCTCGGCGTCCTCTGCCGCCACATGCAGTGCAAAACCAGCGCCCATGTTCAGCGTGCCGTAGGCCTCGGCATCGTCCTGCCCGGCCTGCTGCTGGATGAAACGCAGCACCGGCGGCACGGGCGGCACGGCGTGGATGCGGTAGGTGAACGTGCCCGGGTGGCGCAGCAGCTTGCGCCAGCCATGGCCGGTGATGTTGGCGGCGTAGTGCGGCACGATGCCGGCCTTGGCCAGTGCTTCGGTGACGGGCGAATACAGCACCGTGGGCGCGAGCAGCGCCTCGCCATAGGTCTGGCCGCCGTCGATCGGCGTCAGGTAACCCTGTGGCAGGCGCTCCACCAGCTTGCGCGCCAGGCTCAGGCCGTTCGCGTGGATGCCGCTGGCGGCCAACAGCACGATCTGGTCGCCCACCGCCAGCTTGTCGCCCAGCGTCAGCCGCGACTTCGGGTTGACAAGGCCCGTGCACGACGCCGCCAGGTCGATGCGACCGGCTTCAACGATGCCGGCCAGTGCCGGTGTTTCGCCACCGCCCCAGGCCACGCCGCAGGTGTCGCAGGCCGCCTTCCAGCCGGCCACCAGGGCCTGGGCGCGTTGTGCATCACCGAACCAGTCGCTGCCGCCGGCGGCCCAGTAGGCCTGCACCACCAGCGGTGTGGCGCCCACGGTGATCAGATCGTTCACCGCCATCGCGATGGTGTCCTGTGCGATGCCGGCGTAGAAGCTGCGACCGGTCAGGCGCTGCATCTCGTCGGCCACCAGGGCCTTGCTGCCCAGGCATTCAACGATGCTGGCCAGGTAGAACGGGCCAACATCCACCACGTAGGCCGACTCACCGCGCGAGGCTGGCACTTCGCTGAAACCATGCGCCGCCAGGTGCGGCGCGGTGGCCGCGGCGGCACGCTGGGCGGCCACCTTCAGCGGGTCGATCAGGTCGTAGACGACCCCGGCTTGTTCGTAGGTGAGCGGGGGCGTGGAGGGGGTCGCGGCAGTCATGGGACGGGATTATCGCCGGGCCCCCACCCGTAGAATGCCAGCCATGCCCTATGTCGTCCTGGCGCGCAAATACCGGCCCCGCAGCTTCACCGAGATGGTGGGGCAGCCGCATGTCGTGCAGGCCCTGGGCAACGCCCTCGAACAACAGCGCCTGCACCACGCCTACCTGTTCACCGGCACCCGGGGCATCGGCAAGACCACCATCTCGCGCATCCTTGCGAAGAGCCTGAACTGCACCGGCGCAGACGGGCAGGGCGGCATCACCGCGCAGCCCTGCGGTGTGTGCCCGGCCTGCACCGCGATCGATGCCGACCGCTACGTGGATTACATCGAGCTGGACGCCGCCAGCAACCGCAGCATCGACGAGATCCGCGAGCTGATCGAACGGGCGGCCTACAAGCCCAGCGTCGGCCGCTTCAAGGTCTTCATGATCGACGAGGCGCACCAGCTCACCAAGGACGCCTTCAACGCCTTGCTGAAGACGCTGGAAGAGCCGCCCGAGTACCTGAAGTTCGTGCTGGCCACGACCGACCCCGAGAAGATGCTGCCCACGGTGCTCAGCCGCTGCCTGCAATTCAACCTGCGGCCGATGGCCCCCGAGACCGTGCAGGAGCACCTGGCCCATGTGCTGCAAGCCGAAGGTGTGCCCTTTGAGCCAGCGGCGCTGCGCGTGCTGGGGCGCGCGGCGCGCGGGTCCATGCGTGACGCCTTGTCGCTCACCGACCAGGCCATCGCCTACGGCGCCGGGCGGGTCGACGAAGCCGTGGTGCGCGGCATGCTGGGCAGCGTCGACCGCAGCCATGCCGCGGCCTTGCTGGAGGCGGTGACACAACGCGACGGCGTGGCCCTGCTGGCCCATGTGGACGGCCTGCGTCAGGCCGGCCTGTCGGCCGCGGCCACGCTGGAGGCCATGGCCGGTGTGCTGCAACAGGCCGCGGTGGAGCAGGCCGTGCCGGGTGCGCTGGATGAAGCCGACCCCGAGACCGTCACCGCCCGCACCCTGGCCAGCCAGGTGGCGGCCGATGAGCTGCAATTGTTCTACAGCATCGTGTTGCACGGTCGGCCCGAGCTGGCCTTGATGAGCGACGAATACGGCGCGCTGACGATGGTGCTGCTGCGGCCGTTTGCCTTCCCGCCTGTGGGTGCACCGGCGCTGGTGGCCCGGCCTGCGCGTCCTCAGGCGCTGCGCGCGCCGGCGCCCCCCACGCTGGTGGTCAAGCCCCCGCCTGCGGCAACGCCGACGCCGGTGGCCCACGCCGCTGAACCGGCGCCGCCACGATCGTCGGATCCGGCGCTGGGCGAGCGCTGGAACGCGCTCGTCACTGGCCTGGTGCAGGCCGGCAGCGTGAGCGCGCTGACGCGCGAGCTGGCCTGGCAATCCGGCCTGGAAGCCATCGACCACAGCAGCGCACCGCCCACCTGGCGGCTGCGGGTCGAACGCGAGACCCTGCGCACCCAACCCCTGGCCGACCGCCTGGCAGCGGCGCTGGTGGACACGCTGGGCACACCGCTGCAGATCACGCTGGAGGCGGGCCTGCCCAGTGATTCACCCGCCCAGCGTGAGGCCGCAGCGCGCGCCCGCCGCCAGCGCGAGGCCGAACTGAGCGTGCACAACGACCCGCTGGTCAGCGAGCTGCTGGCGCAGTTTCCCGGTGCGCAGCTGGTGCCCGGATCGATCAAACCCCTGTGAACCCGAAGGACCCTCACCATGATGAAAAACCAGCTCGCCGGCCTGATGAAACAGGCCCAGGCCATGCAGGACAACCTGAAGAAGGCGCAGGACGAACTCGCCACCATCGAGGTCGAAGGCCAGTCCGGCGCCGGCCTGGTGAAGATCGTGATGACCTGCAAACACGACGTCAAACGCGTCACCATCGACCCCAGCCTGCTGGCCGATGACAAGGACATGCTGGAAGA
>JADMJD010000029.1 GCA_018780805.1 Rubrivivax sp.
CTCGGGCGCCACGCTCATCAGCTACCTCACGCCGCCCATCGCGCAGGCCGGGCTGTACAAGGGCCTGAACGCCTTGAAGGCCTCCATCGAACGCTGGCGCACGCTGGCGCCGCTGTCGCCCGAGCGCGCCGAGCTGGCCGCACTGCTGCAGGCGCAGGCGGCCGAGCTGAACCTGGCGGATGCCCAACCGGCCTGGGACCACAGCGATGCCCGGGTCACCTTGCTGGCCGAGCAGGTGCTGGAGATGGAGTACACGCTGATCCCGCACGGCCTGCACGTCACCGGCCGTGCACCGAGCGCAGCCGAGCGGGTGGACATGCTGCTGGCCATGGCCGATGCCGGGCACGGCGTGACCCTGCCGCGCGCCGCGGTGGAAGCCCTGGTCGACGGCGACACGGTGCAAGCGGCCCTGACCCACGCCGGCCTGCCGGCGGACGACGACACCCTGGCCCTGATGCACAGCCTGCAGGCCACCGCCGCGCAACTGGCGGTGGACACCGAGGTGCCCGCGCTGCTGCACGCGCTGGACGGCGGCTTCATCCGCCCGGCGCCGGGCGGCGACGTCCTGCGCACGCCGGCCGTGCTGCCCACGGGCCGCAACATGCACGGCTTCGACCCCTTCCGCATCCCCAGCGCCTTCGCCGTCAAGGACGGTGCACAACAGGCGCAGCGCCTGCTGGACCGCTACACCGCCGACGGCCACCCGCTGCCGGAATCCGTGGCGATGGTGCTGTGGGGCAGCGACAACCTGAAAAACGAAGGCGCCCCCATCGCCCAGGCGCTGGCCCTGATGGGTGCGTTGCCCCGCTTCGACAGCTACGGCCGCATCGCCGGCGCCAGCCTGGTGCCGCTGGCCGAGCTGGGCCGGGCGCGCATCGACGTGGTGGTCACGCTCTCGGGCATCTTCCGCGACCTGATGCCGCTGCAGATCAAGCTGCTGGCCGAAGCCGCCTGGCTCGCCGCCTCGGCCGACGAGCCGGTAGAGATGAACTGTGTGCGCCGCCACGCGCTGGCCTACCAGCAGGAACACGGCTGCACGCTGGAAACCGCAGCGCTGCGCGTCTATGGCAACGCCGAAGGGGCCTATGGCGCCAACGTCAACAACCTGGTCGAAAGCAGCGCCTGGACCGACGATGGCGAGATCGCCGAGACCTACAGCCGCCGCAAGGGTTTTGCGTATGGACGCGGTGGCCGCGCAGCCCCGCAGACCGCGTTGCTGCAAAGTGTGCTGGCCGATGTGCAGCTGACCTACCAGAACCTGGACTCGGTGGAGTTGGGCGTGACGACGGTGGACAACTACTTCGACACGCTGGGCGGCATCACGCAAGCCGTCAAGGTGGCCAAGGGCGGCCGCCCCCAGGACACCCCGCCGGTCTACATCGGCGACCAGACCCAGGGCGATGGCGCCGTGCGCTCGCTGCGCGAGCAGGTGGCGCTGGAAACCCGCACCCGCATGCTCAACCCCAAGTGGTACGAAGGCATGCTGGAGCACGGCTACGAAGGTGTGCGCCAGATCGAGGTGCACCTGACCAACACGCTGGGCTGGTCGGCCACCACGGGCCAGGTGCAGCCCTGGGTGTACCAGCAGCTCACCGACACCTTCATGCTCGACCCGGCCATGCGTGAGCGCCTGGCCCGGCTGAACCCCACGGCGTCGGCGCGGGTGGCCAACCGGCTGCTCGAAGCGTCTGACCGCAATTTCTGGCAACCCGATGCCCAGACCCTGGAGGCCTTGCGGCGTGCAGGTGAAGAACTGGAAGACCGCCTCGAAGGCGTCTACGAAGGAGCACCCGCATGACAACGACGACCATTTCCCCCGGCCAGATCCGCCGCGGCCCGCGCCCGCCTGACGGCGAGGGCAGTGTGCAGGTGCAGCTGGACCCGGCGCTGAAGATCGGCACTGCCAAGGTGTTTGCCATCTACGGCAAGGGCGGCATCGGCAAGAGCACCACCAGCAGCAACCTCAGCGTGGCCTTCAGCAAGCTGGGCAAACGGGTGCTGCAGATCGGCTGCGACCCCAAACACGACAGCACCTTCACGCTGACCAAGAAGATGATGCCCACGGTCATCGACGTGCTGGAGACCGTGGACTTCCACGCCGAAGAGCTGCGGGTCGAGGACTTTGTCTACCCGGGCTACAACGGCGTGATGTGCGTGGAGGCCGGCGGCCCACCGGCCGGCACCGGCTGCGGCGGTTACGTGGTCGGCCAGACCGTGAAGCTGCTGAAGGAGCACCACCTGCTCGAAGAAACCGATGTGGTGATCTTCGACGTGTTGGGCGACGTGGTCTGCGGCGGTTTTGCCGCGCCGCTGCAGCACGCCGACCGTGCGCTGATCGTCACCGCGAACGACTTCGACAGCATCTTCGCGATGAACCGCATCGTGCAGGCCATCGGTGCCAAGGCCAAGAACTACAACGTGCGGCTGGGCGGTGTGATCGCCAACCGCAGCGACGCCACCGACCAGATCGACAAGTACAACGAACGTGTCGGCCTGAAGACCATGGCCCGCTTTCCGTCGCTGGACGTCATCCGCCAGAGCCGGCTGAAAAAACAGACGCTGTTCGAGATGGAGCCTTCGCCCGAGTTGAAGGCGGTGCAGGACGAGTACATGCGCCTGGCCGCCCTGCTCTGGGCCGGTGTCGACCCGATGCTCTGCGACCCGATGAAGGACCGCGACATCTTTGATCTGCTCGGGTTCGATTGATGAACAGCAGCACCTACGTCCGCCGCAAGGACGAACTGGAAACCTACTTCGACCGCACCGCGGCCGAGGCCTGGGCCCGGCTGACCTCGGACGCTCCGGTCGGCCGTGTGCGCGCCACGGTGCGTGCCGGGCGCGACCGCATGCGGCACACGCTGCTGTCGTGGTTGCCCGACGACCTGCACGGCCGCCGCATCCTGGACGCCGGCTGCGGCACCGGCGCGTTGGCGGTGGAAGCCGCACGCCGTGGCGCCGACGTGGTGGCCATCGACCTCAGCCCCACGCTGGTGGACCTGGCCCGAGACCGGCTGCCCGCCGGCCTGGCCGGCCGCATCCACTTCTGCCATGGCGACATGCTGGCCCCGACGCTGGGCGAGTTCGACCATGTGGTGGCGATGGACTCGCTGATCCACTACCGCGCCGGCGACATCGTCAATGCGCTGTCGCGGCTGGCGGCGCGCACCCGCCACTCCATCGTCTACACCGCGGCGCCGCGCACACCGGCCACGATGCTGATGCTGGGCATGGGCCGGCTGTTCCCGCGTGGTGACCGGTCACCGGCCATCGAGCCCGTGGCACCCGACACGCTGCAGCGCCTGATGCGCGCCGATGCCACGCTGCAAGGCTGGCAGACCGGCCGCATCAGCCTGATCACCGGCGGCTTCTACAAGTCGCAGGCGCTGGAGTGGACGCGGCTGTGAAAGGCGCCCGGCTGCTCACCCCGGCGCAACAGGCCGCTTTCGAGCGCCTGTTGCCCAGGCTGTTGCCGTTCGCTGACGCTGCCAGCCCCGAACTGCCGCTGGCGCGCCTGCTGCGCCTGGCGCTGTTCCAGGTCTCGGTGGGCCTGGCCGCGGCGCTGCTGGTGGGCACGCTGAACCGGGTGATGATCGTCGAGCTCCAGGTCGCCGCCTGGCTGGTGGCGCTGATGGTGGCGCTGCCACTGCTGGTGGCGCCGTTCCGTGCCTTCGTCGGTTTCCGCTCCGACACCCACGCCTCGGCCATCGGCTGGCGGCGGGTGCCTTATGTCTGGATGGGCACGCTGATGCAGTTCGGCGGCCTGGCCATCATGCCGTTTGCACTGCTGGTGCTCACCGGCGACGGCCAGCTCGGCCTGGCCTGGGTGGGCCAGCTCTGCGCCGGCCTGGCCTTCCTGCTCGTCGGCGCTGGCCTGCAGACCACGCAGACCGCCGGCCTGGCGCTGGCCACGGACCTGTCGGCGCCCGCGGCCCGGCCACGCGTGGTGGCGCTGATGTACGTGATGCTGCTGCTGGGCATGGTGGTGGGCGGCACGGTCTGCAGCCTGTTGCTGGTCGACTTCAGCGACACGCTGCTGGTGCGCGTGGTGCAGGGCGCCGCGCTGCTGAGCGTGCTGCTGAACTTCACGGCGGTGTGGCAACAGGAACCACGCAATCCGAACCGGCGCCGCAGCAAGGACGAGCCCGCGCCGCGATTCGGCCCGATGTGGCGCAGTTTCATCGCCCAGCCGGGGGCACGCCGCTTCCTGTGGGCCACGGCCCTGGGCACGGCCGCCTTCAACATGCAGGACATCGTGCTGGAGCCCTATGGCGGCGAGATCCTGCAGCTGTCGGTGGGCGCCACCAGCGCGCTGACGGCGCTGCTGGCCGGCGGCTCGCTGCTGGCCTTTGGCCTGGCGGCCCGGCTGCTGTCGCGCGGCGGGGATCCGTTGCGCGTGGCCGCACTCGGCGCCGTGGTGGGCCTGCCGGCCTTTGCCGCCGTGCTGCTGGCCGCGCCGCTGGACGCCCCCGGGCTGTTCCGCGGCGGTGTGTTGCTGATCGGTGTCGGCGCCGGGCTGTTTGCCGTGGGCACACTCACCGCAGCCATGGCGCTGGAGCGTGCCGACCATGTGGGCCTGGCCCTGGGCGCCTGGGGTGCCGTGCAGGCCACGGCCGCCGGTTCCGCCGTGGCCGCCGGCGGCGCGCTGCGCGACCTGGGCGGCGCCCTCGCGCAACAAGGCTGGCTGGGCACCACCCTGAACAACCCCGTGACCGGCTACGGCCTGGTCTACCACCTGGAGCTCGGCCTCTTGCTGGCCGCGCTGATCGCCCTCGGTCCGCTGACACGCCGCCTGGTGCGTCACGCCACCGCCCCTTCAACTGCCCCTTCATTCGGCCTGGCCAACCTGCCAGGCTAAGTCCCACGAGGAGAACACCATGGGAACCGGAGCCATCACCGCCAACATCGACGTCGCACAGCTGGTGCTGTACGCCTTCTGGATCTTCTTCGCGGGCTTGATCTACTACCTCGTGCGCGAGAACCACCGCGAGGGTTATCCGATGGAGACGGAAAACGGCCGCGGCGGCACCATCACCGGCTGGCCGATCCCGGCGCCCAAGACCTTCAAGCTGGCCAATGGCCACGAGGTCACGGTGCCCGAGCTGCACCGCGACAAGCGCCCGCTGAACCTGGCCCCGGCCCACCCCTGGACCGGCGCCCCGCTGGAGCCCACGGGCGACGCCATGCTGGCCGGCGTGGGCCCCGGCGCCTGGGCCGAACGCGCCGACGTGCCCGACCTCACCCCCGACGGCCACCCCAAGATCGTGCCGCTGCGCGTGGCGGGTGAGTTCGGCGTGGCGCACCAGGACACCGACCCGCGCGGCCTGCCCGTGGTGGGCGCCGACGGTGAACAGGGTGGCACCGTGGTCGACCTGTGGATCGACCTCTCCGAGATGATGTTCCGCTACATCGAGCTGAAAACCGTCAGTGGCCGCCACGTGCTGCTGCCGATGAACTTTGCCCGGGTGCGCCGCCACGAGGTGAAGGTGCATTCGGTGCACGGCCACCACTTTGCCGCCGTGCCGGGCACCCAGCTGCCGGACCAGATCACCTTCCTGGAAGAAGAGAAGATCATGGCCTACTACGGCGCCGGCACGCTGTACGCCGACCCCAGCCGCACGGAGCCGCTGCTGTGAGCCACGGCCACCGCCACACCAGCGGGCACGAACACGAGCTTGAGCCGCAGCGCGGCCTGCCGGAACTGCTGCCGCGGGACGAGCAGATCCTCTGGCAAGGCAGCCCTGACTGGCGCGCGATGGCGCTGCGCGCCTTCCACCTGCGCAAGGTGGCGGTCTACTTCGCACTGATGCTGGCGCTGCGTGGCAGCGTCGCCCTGGCCGATGGCGCGACCGCCCTGGACGCGTTGATCAAGGTGCTGTGGCTGCTGCCACTGGCCGCGCTGGGTCTGGGCCTGCTGGCGCTGATCGCGTGGCTGAGCGCACGCGGCACGGTCTACACGCTGACCAGCAAGCGGGTGGTGATGCGCATCGGCATCGTGCTCACCGTCACCTACAACCTGCCGCTCAAGCGCATCGCCGCGGCCGACGTGGCGCTGATGGCCAGCGGCCACGGCGACATCGCGCTGGCCCTGGCCCCGGGTGACCGCATCGCCTGGCTGCAGCTGTGGCCACACGCGCGGCCCTGGCGGCTGGCGCGGCCGGAACCCGCGCTGCGCGCCGTGCCCCACGCCGCCCAGGTGGCGCTGCGGCTGACCACGGCCTGGAGCGCAGCCACCGGCAAGAGCGCCACGGCCCCTGAGCGCACCGCCTCGCCGCAGGGCTCGGCCCCGCGCGCTGTGCTGCAAGGCCGCTGAGCCATGGACCACCACAGCACCTTTGCCAACCGCCCGGCCGTGCTGGGCATCAGCGTGCTGCTGGTCGGCACGCTGCTGTCGGTGGTGACGCTGCAGCAGAGCGGTTTCAGCGCCCGCACGCCCGATGCGCCCACCACGCAGTCCCGCCAGCTGCGCTTTGAAGACCGGCCCGATGGCAGCGTCGCCGTGATCGACGGTGTGCGCGGCCACGAGATCCAGCGTGTGCAGGGCGAAGCCGGCTTCCTGCGCGGCTCGCTGCGCGCCCTGACGCGCGAGCGCCAACGCCGCGGCCTGGGCCCGGCCATCCCCTTCGAGCTCAGTGCGCGCGCCAACGGCCGCCTGACGCTGCACGACCCCGCCACCGGCGAACGACTCGACCTCGAGTCGTTCGGCCCGACCAACGCCGCGGTCTACGCGCGCATGTTGGCCCTGCCCTGAGGAGTTGTTCCATGTCCACCGAAGCCACCATCGACTCACCCGCAGCGGCAGCCGCCAAGGCCAAGCAGAACACGCTGCTGTCGCCGCGTTTCTACACCACCGACTACGCGGCGATGGACCGCATCGACGTGTCGCCGATCCGGGCCGAATGGGACACCATGATGGCCGAGTACGAAGGCGACAACAACCACGACCACTTCCAGCGCACACCGGAATTCGGGCAGGAAGTGGCCGAACGTTTTTCGCAGGTCAGCCCCGAGATGCGGCAGGAGTTCCTGGACTTCCTGATCAGCTCGGTGACCTCGGAGTTTTCGGGTTGTGTGCTCTACCAGGAGATCGCAAAAAAGGCGAGCAACCCCGACATCAAGGCCTTGATGCGCTACATGGCCCGCGACGAATCGCGCCATGCGAGTTTCATCAACCAGAGCCTGAAGGATTTTGGCCTGGGCCTGGACCTGGGCGACGTCAAACGCACCAAGGCCTACACCTACTTCAAGCCCAAGTACATCTTCTACGCGACCTACCTGTCGGAGAAGATCGGCTATGCGCGGTACATCACGATCTTCCGCCAGCTGGAGCGCCACCCCGACAAACGCTTCCACCCGATCTTCAAGTGGTTCGAGCGCTGGTGCAACGACGAGTTTCGACACGGCGAAAGCTTCGCGCTCATCATGCGTTCGCAGCCGCACCTGCTGCGCGGTGGCAACGTCTGGTGGATCCGGTTTTTCCTGCTCGCCGTGTACGCCACGATGTACGTGCGCGACCACACCCGGCCGATGCTGCACCACGCGATGGGGCTGGACTCCGACGCCTACGACTACACGGTGTTCGACATCACGACACAGATCAGCAAGCAGGTCTTCCCGGTCTCGCTGGACACCGACCACCCCGCCTTCCGCGCCGGCCTGACGCGGCTGTTCCGCATCCAGCAAGGCCTGGACGCTGCGAAGGCACAAGGGGGTGTCATCGGCGCCATCAAACGTGCCGGCTGGGCCGTCGCCGGTGTGGCCACCTTCACGCGCCTGTACCTGCTGCCGGTGAAACACCACGCCCTGCCCGCCAACGTGCGGGTGGCGCCGGCCTGGTGAGTGTGTTGCCGCGCGATTCAATGAGCGACTGATGGCCGACATCCTCGTCCCCGTTGGCTTTGCGGTGTTCATCTGGTGGTTCAGCACCGGGCTGATCCTGTGGCTGGACCGGCTGCCCGACACCGGCGTGCGCTGGGGCCTGGTGATCTCGTCGGCGCTGGCCGTGGCGGCGCTGTTCGGCCTGGCCCACACCAAGGGCCAGGGCAGCGTGACTGGCGCCTACTGCGCCTTCACCTGCACACTGATCATCTGGGGCTGGCACGAACTCACCTTCCTCAGCGGCTGGCTCACCGGGCCACGCCGGCACGCGCTGGCGCCGGGCACCACCGGCTGGCCGCGTTTTGTGCAGTCGGTACGCGCCATCCTGTGGCATGAGATGGGCCTGCTGGCCATGGGCGCGGCCGTCGTGGCCGTCACCTGGGGCGGCAGCAACACGGTGGGCCTGTGGACCTTTGCCGTGTTATGGACCATGCGGCTGTCGGCCAAGCTCAACCTGTTCTTCGGCGTGCGCAACTTCAGCGAGGCCTTTCTGCCGCCGCACCTGAAGTACCTGCAGAGTTTCTTCCGGCGTCGGCGCATGAACGCCTTTTTGCCGCTGGCCGTGGCCGCCGCCACGGCGATGGCCGTGCTGCTGGTGCAGACCGCGCTGGACCCCACGCTGCCGGCCGGCACACGCGCCGGCCACTGGCTGGTGGCGGCACTGCTGGCGCTGGCCATCGTCGAACACGTGCTGCTGGTGCTGCCGCTGGAGAGCACGGCGCTGTGGCGCTGGGCCATCGCACGCGGGGATGCCGCTGCCGCAGCCGCGGTGACCTCACCGAACAAGGAGGGCCTGGCCCATGCCCGCTGACATCGCCTGGGACCGTGCCGCCTGCCGCCAACTGATGCGGGGCGGCTCGAAGTCCTTCTTCGCGGCCTCCTTGCTGCTGCCGCCGCGGGTGCGTGCGCCGGCCACGGCGATCTACGCCTTCTGCCGCCGCGCCGATGACCTGATCGACCTCGGCGGCAACCCGGCGGCGGCGATGGCCAGCCTGCGCCAACGGCTGGACGGCATCTATGCCGGCACGCCGCAGGACATCGACTGCGACCTCGCCCTGGCCGCCATCGTGCAGAGCCACCGCATCCCGCGGGTGCTGCTGGACGCGCTGCTCGAAGGGTTCCTGTGGGACACCGACGGCCGCCAGTACGACACCCTGGCCGAGCTGGAGGCCTACGCGGCACGTGTGGCCGGCACCGTGGGCGCGATGATGGCGCTGGTGATGCACACCACCCATCCGCAGGCCGTGGCCCGCGCCTGTGAGCTGGGCGTGGCCATGCAACTCACCAACATCGCACGCGATGTGGGCGAAGACGCCCGCAACGGCCGTTTGTACCTGCCGCGGCAATGGCTGCACGAGGTGGGCATCCAGCCGCAGGCCTGGTTGCAGGCGCCGGTGTTCGACGCCCGCCTGGCCCAGGTGATCGAACGCCTGCTCGCGGCGGCCGATGCACTGTACTTGCGGGCCGAACATGGCATCGCGGCCTTGCCGCGCGATTGCCGACCGGCGATCCGCGCCGCACGCCTGGTCTACGCCGAGATCGGCCAGCAGCTGCGCCGCAGCGGCCACGACGCCATCGGCCAGCGCACGGTGGTGCCAACGCGGCGCAAGCTGGCGCTGATGGCGCGTGCCAGCGCGGCGGCGCTGCACACGCCGGGTGATGCCCAGCAGCAGTTCGTGCCGCTGCCGGCCATCCAGTTTCTGGTCCATGCCACGGGCCGGCCCGCCACGCTGGCCGACGCGGTGGCGCACAACCCCGACGGCCGTGTCGGCTGGGTGCTCGAGCTGTTCGAGCGCCAGGCGGCCGCACGCCTGCAACGCTGAGGCGCCGGCATGGGCGGATCCGACTGGCCCATCGTGCTGATCGAGGTGGTGCTGGTCTTCGGCGCCGTGCTGGCCTTCGGTTGGTGGCAGCTGCGCGACCTGGCGCGCGAGCGTGCGCGCAGCGATCAACAGGCGGCCCGTCGCGCGACGGAGGACGACGCCGCCGACCCCGCCGATCGCGCTGATCGCGCCTGATCGACCGTCAAGCCGCTCAGCGGCCCGCGCACCAGGCCAGAGCACCCAACCCTGCGGCCCGCCCGGTCGCCAGGCAGGCGGTGAGCAGGTAACCGCCGGTCGGCGCCTCCCAGTCCAGCATCTCGCCGGCACAGAAGACACCCGGGCACGCGCGCAGCATGAAACCTGGGTCCAGCGCGTCGAAGGCCACACCCCCGGCGGTGCTGATGGCCTCGTTCAGGGGCCGTGCAGCCGCCAGCGTGATCGGCAAGGCCTTGAGCGCGGCGGCCAGGTGCGCAGGTTCGTGCAGCGCCTCGGCGCCCAGCACCTCGTGCAGCAGCGCCAGCTTCAGGCCCTCGATGCCCAGGCGGCTCTTCAGGTGCGTGGCCAGGCTGCGGTGGCCGCGCGGGCGGGTGACCTCCACGCCCACCCGTTCGGCGCTGTGCGCGGGCAGCAGGTCGAGCACCAGCACGGCCTGGCCGTCGCGCTTGATGGCGTCGCGCAGCGCCGCCGAGAAGGCATAAACCAGGCTGCCTTCGATGCCGGTCTCGGTGAGCACGAACTCACCCTGCTGGCGGCGGCCCTCAAACGTGGCCGCCACCGGCTTGACCGGCTGGCCGGCAAAACGGCCACGCAGGAAATCACTCCAGGGCACGGCGGCGTCGAAGCCGCAGTTGCTGGGCTGCAGCGGCGCCACCGCCACCCCGCGCGCCTGCAGGCCGGGCAGCCAGGCGCCGTCCGAGCCCAGGCGCTGCCAGCTCGCGCCCCCCAGCGCCAGCACGGTGGCATCGGGCTGCACGTTGCGCGGGCCGTCGGAGGTGTCGAACAGCAGCTCACCGGCCGGGCCCCAGCCGGACCAGCGGTGGCGCGTGTGCACCACCACGCCGGCCGCGTGCAGACGCCGCAGCCAGGCGCGCAACAACGGCGCGGCCTTCAGGTCGCGCGGGAACACCCGGCCGCTGGTGCCGACGAAGGTCTCGATGCCCAGGCCGGCGGCCCAGGCCCGCAGCGCGTCGGCACCAAAGGCCTGCAAGGCCGGCGTGAGGGCACCTTCGGCCTGCGCGTACCGCGCGCGGAACGGCGCCTCGGGCTCGCTGTGTGTGAGGTTGAGACCGCCACGGCCGGCGAGCAGGAACTTGCGCCCCACCGAGCGCATGGCATCGAAGACCTCGACGCGCGCGCCGCCGCCGGCCAAGGTTTCGGCAGCCATCAGGCCGGCCGGGCCACCACCGATGACGGCGACGTGGGGCGAGGCGGAAACAGGTGTGGAAGGATTCACCCGGGCGGTTGTACCCGATGCGCGCCCACATCCGCAGCCCGGCCGGGTGGCCGTTAAGCTGCGGGCCATGCGCCATCTGTTTTCTCTGGCCCTCTGGGCCGCCTGCAGCGCCAGCGCGCAGGAAGAAGTGCCCTTCATCACCACGCCCGACCAGGTGACGCTGGCGATGCTGCAGATCGCCGCGGTCGGCCCGGCCGACCATGTGATCGACCTGGGCTCGGGTGACGGCCGCATCGTGATCACGGCCGCCAAAGGTTTTGGCGCCAGCGGCCTGGGCGTGGAAATCGTGCCGGACCTGGTGCAACAGAGCCTGGCCAACGCGCGCCGGGCGGGTGTGGCGGCGCGGGTGGACTTCCGCGAGCAGGACCTGTTCCGCACCGAGCTGGGCCGCGCCACGGTGGTGACCATGTACCTGCTGCCCGAGGTGAACCTGCAGCTGCGCCCGCGCCTGCTGGCGCTGGCGCCGGGCACACGCATCGTCTCGCACGACTGGGACCTGGGCGACTGGGCGCCCGACCGCACGCTGAACATCGACGTGCCCGACAAGGCCATCGGCCGCGAAAAACTGTCCCGTGTGCACCTGTGGACGGTGCCGGCGCCGGTGCAGGGGCTGTGGTGCAGCGCGGGCGCCAGCCTGCAGATCACGCAGCGCTTCCAGACCTTCTCGGCGGTGCTGTCGGAGCGCGGTGCCGCAGCACCGCTGGTGGTGTTTGACGGGCGCATCAACGGCGCAGCGCTCACGGGCACCGGCCTGCACGCGGCGGCGCTGCAATGGCGCGGCACGGCGCTGAACCCGACGCTGAGCGCCGCGCTCTTGCCCGCGGCGGCCAACGCCTGGATCGGCCGAAACTTCGTGCGCGCCGGGCCAGCCGGCTGCTGAACCTCCGCTCAGGCGCGGCGCGGCATCCGGAAGGGCAGCATCAGCTTCACCGGCAGCGACGCCAGCCGCGGCACGTTCAGCGATTCGTGCACCGACACCACCCGCTCGCCAAACAGGTTGGATTCCAGCATCGAGCGGGCGTAAAACGGCGTGTCTTCCAGCGTCTGTGTCACCTGCGCTGGCGCGCCGGCTTCGTTGCGCATCACACGGTCAATCCGCCAGCCGGTGCGCGGCAAGGCCTGGCGCGGCGGCGGCTCGAACGCGGTGTCGCTGCCATCGGGTGCAAACCGGCGTGCGATCACGCGGCCGGCCCCGGCGCGGTCGCGCACGTCGTAGATCACGGCGGTGCTGCCGTCGGCCAGCACCGAGCGTGACCAGTCCCAGCTGCTGAAGGGCCGTTCGATGGGTTCGTCGCCTTCGTTGCTGTCCAGGTAGGCGTGGCCCTGCCAGCGCAGGCGCGGTGCGTCCAAGTCCACCTCGACCCGCGCGCAGGGCGCGATCGGACCCCAGCGGTGGCGGCCGTCGACGTCCAGCGGCGCGACGAAGCGGCTGGTGGCGCCCTGCGGCGTGACCCGCACCGTGCCACGCACCCGCTGCGGCAAGGGCACACCCATCTCGTCGATCTGGATCAGCAGGTTGCGGCCGTCCCAGTGCAGCCGGCTGGGGCCGACATCGAACTGCGCTGCGCTGCGCTGCACGTGGCGCGCACCCCGTTCCGTCATCGTCCAGCGCCGGCCCCCGGCGCCGTAGAGGGCCACGTTCAGCGCGCAGTGGTCCTCGGGGTTCACCGCGGCGCCCCGGCGGTGCCGGGCCCAGCTGTACCAGCTGGAAAACACACTGCCGACGAAGGCGATGAGGGTCAGCGCGTGGCGGCCGTCATCGCTGATGGCATCGACGTACCACCAGAGGTAACCGCCGGGCGCCACCGGCGCGTCGAAACAAGGCCCGCCATCAGCGCCTCGGCCGCGCGCCAGCCCGACAGCGCCGCCATCGGCACCCCCGGCCCCGGGTGCACGCTGCCGCCCGCCAGGTACAGGCCCGACACCGCGCTCGCCGCGCCCGGCCGCTGGAAGGACGACAGCCAGCCGTGTGTCGCCATCCCGTACAGCGCGCCCGCGCTGCCCGGGAACAGTTGATGGAAGTCGTGGGGCGTGGTCCGCTGCACCTGGTGCGCCTGCGGCGTCAGCTGCAGGCCACATTGGCGCAACAGCGCCAGGCTCCGGTGCTCGCATGGGTCGGTTTCCTCGGGGTCGAAACGGCGGCTGTCGCCGTCGGCAGGTGCATTCACCAGGCACAGCAGCCGCTCAGCGCCGGCGGGGCCGGCGGGGCCGGCGGCGTGGTCGTCGCGGTCCTGGGCGCAGACGTAGACCGTGCCCTGCTGCGGTAGGCGGCGCTGGCGGAAGATGTCGTCGAATTCCGAGCGGTAGTCGTGGTCGAAAAACACGTTGTGGCGCACCAGCGGGAAACCTTGCGCGCGTGCGTGCACCGCCCAGGTGACGGCCGACAGCGAACGTTGCGCCAGCTTGCGTGGGCGTACCGCCTTTTTCGCGTCGTCACCCAGCAGGCCCAGCGCCAGCGCCTGTGCGTCGCCGTTGAAGACCACGGCGTCCGCGGGCAGGCGTTCGCCGTTGGCCAGCTCCACCGCCGTGGTGCGGCCGCTGTCGACCACGATGCGCCGCACCGCGCAGCCGTAGCGCGGCACCACACCACGGGCCTCGCCCAGTGCCGCGAAAGCCTGTGCCACGGCATGCATGCCGCCGCCCACAGCCCAGACGCCGTCCAGCTCGACCTGCGCCACCAGCATCAGCGTGGCCGGCGCCCCCCAGGGTGACGCGCCGCAATACGTGGCGTAACGACCGAAGAGCTGCTGCAAACGCGGGTCGTGAAAGTGTTTGGCCAGCGCCGACCAGAGGTTGGCAAACGGCCCGAGGCCGGCCAGCGTGGCCAGGCCGCGTGGGCCCAGCGCGCGGCCCAGGCTGAGCAGGCTGGGCCGGTGGCCGCGGATGTAGGGCGCTTCGAGCGCCTGGTAGACCTCTCGCGCCTGCCGGCAGAAGGCCTGGAAGCGGCGCGCCTCGGCCGGGCTGCTGAAGGCCGCGATGGCATCGGCCGAGCGGGCGGCATCGGCGTACAGGTCCAGCGTCTGCGCCTCGCCGCGCCAGGCGTGGCGGGCCAGCACACCCAGCGGCTGCAGCGCCAAGGTGTCGTCCAGCGTGGCCCCGGCCTGTGCCAGGATCTGCTCGAAGACCCAGCGCATCGTGAAGACCGTGGGGCCGGCGTCGATCCACGCCCCGTCCACGGCCACGCGGCGCATCTTGCCGCCGGGCTCGGCCTGCGCCTCCACCAGCGTGACGGCCACACCGCGGGCTGCCAGCAGCAGCGCACTCACCAGGCCACCGATGCCGGCCCCGACCACGACCACGTGTGGCTCAGACCGCATGGTCATGGATAGGCGTGCCCCATCCAGCGGCCCTGCAGGCTCAGCGGCACAAACCGCGCAAACAGGCTTTCACTGAAACACTGGCGGCCGTAGGCGGTGCGGATGGCCTCGCCATGCGCTGCACTGCGGGCATAGGCCTCCAGGTCCTGCACGCTGTCCCAGAGGCTGAAGGTGGCCTGGCGCAGCAAGGGCGCTTCGCCCAGGCCCACGGCCAGCCGGCAGCCCGGTGCAGATGCCAGCGCCGCCTGCGAGGGGCCCGCGTGCCGCCAGAAGCTGACGGCGCGGCTGGGCCGGATGGACGCCCGTGTGAGCGCGGCCACCGGGCCGGTCGCGCCGCTGTGAACGGTGCTGGCGGTGACGGTCAGGCTCTGGCCCGCCCACTGCCCGCGGGCCGTGGTGGTGCGCAGCAGGGCCACACACAGCTCGGCCGCGCGGGCGCGCCAGGCCTGCAGATGGGCGGAACGCTCGATGAAGGCGCGGGCGGCGTCTTCACCGTCGAAGAGCAGGAAAAGGCCCAGCCGCGACGGGCTGGGCCGCAGGCCGAAACCACCCTCGTGGCCACTGCCCAGCACCTTGGCAAACCGCAGGCCGGGTTCGCCGCGCAACACCGCCGGCCCGCGCACGATGCGCCACCAGCCCCAGGCGCGGCACCCTGGCGCCATCTGCGCCAACACCAGCACCGCCACCTCGTCAGACACGGGCGGTACGGCCATCGCGGTCTACTTCAGCGTCACTTCGACGCGGCGCGAGTCGTGGTCTTCGCCAGCGGTGTTGGCCTGGGTCTGCTGCGGTTTGGCCAGCACCACGCGGCTCTCGGCCACACCGGCAGCGAGCAGGCTGTCGCGCACCGTGAAGGCCCGTTGTTTGGCCAGCTCCTGGTTCTGCGCCACGGTGCCGCTGGCGGAGTGGTAACCGGAGATCGTCACCTTCAGCGCCGGCTTTTCCGTCAGCGACACGATCACCTGCGCCAGGCCTTTCTGCTGCGTGCCCTGCAACACCGGCGAGCCGACGTCGAAGTACATCACCGCCCGCATGGCCTCGGCCAAAGGCGCCGGCAGCGCGGCCACGGCGGGTGCCGTGCCCAGCAACTCCGGGAAATCCTTGGCCATCTGCGCGCCGTACAGCGGCTTGTAGGCGCCTTGGTGGCAGGTGCTGCAGTTGACCTTGGCCACGTCACCCAGCGGGCCCTTGCGGTGGGCCGGGAAGGTGTCGGTCAGCGGCAGCATGTGTTTGACGTTCAGCTCACGCGCCATGCGGATGCCGTGCCAGGCCGTGACGCGCTGCGTGGAGCTGCCCTCCCAGCTGGCAAAGTTGCGCGTGTTGTGGCAGTAGGTGCAGTTCACGCCCAGCGAGGTGGACATGTGCGCCATCAGCGAGTACGTGAACTCCGCCTGTTTGGTGGACGCGCGGTTGCCGGTGGGCAGCGCGGTGTCACCACCCACTCGGATAGGCAGGTCGTTCAGCAGGTAGGGCGTGAACGGGTCATACGGCAGGGACGCCAGCCCGACCACCGAGGCCGCCTGGTTCTGGCCCGCCTGGTCGCCGATGAAGTTGGAACCGTTCTGCTGTGGCGGGGTGGTGAACCACACCTGCTGCGGGATGTTGTTGCCCCGGTGGCAGGTGTAGCAGGTCACACCGGTCTGCGCCACGTGCGGCTGCCACTGCGAGTTGATCTGCTGCGTCATCAGCAGCATCTTGCGCGCCACCACCTTGGTGTACTTGCTGTCGTCAGCCAGGTTCTGCAGGTTGTGGCAGTAGGCACAGCCCTGCTCCGGCGCGACCCAGGAGGTGATGGCCGCCATGTGGCGCGTGAATTGCGCGACGTTGAGGTCGCCCAGCACCTGCACGTTCTGGTAGATGTCCCGGGCCTTGGGGCCTTCGGTCGGTGCCGCCGGCAAAGCCGCGGGTGGCTGGTTGCCCGGGATCTGGGCATCCACCGTGCGCGGGTTGTAGACCTGCAGCATGCCGGTGCCGCGGTAACCGTGCTGCACGCTGTCCACCGGCGGGCGCTCGCAGGCGGCCAGCAGCAGGCCGGCCGCAGCCGCCATCAGGAATCGGAAGGCGCGGTTCATGGCTTGACTCCGGGGGTCAGGGCGGGATCCACGACCCCGGGGAAGACGGTCGGATAAGGCGGCGCCACGCCGTGCTGCACGGCCCAGAGGTACCAGTTGTCCACCACGGTGCCGGTCAGCAGGATGCCGATGCCGCCGGTCAGCGGGCACAGCACCGCGAACCACCAGGCCCAGCGGTGGATGGACTCCATCGTCGCGTTGAAGCCCATGGTCCAGCGCCAGAACAGCGCCGCGCGTTCGCTGGCGGTGCCGCGGTCGGTGATCTGCTCGATCTCGCGTTCACCGCCGAAGCGGCTGACCGCCAGGATGGTGGCGCCGTGCATCGCAAACAGCAGCGCCGAGCCGTACAGGAAGGCGATGGAGAGCGCGTGGAACGGGTTGTAGAACAGGTTGCCGTAACGCAGCGAGAAGGCCGCCGTCCAGTCCAGGTGCGGGAAGATGCCAAACGGCACGGCCTCGCCCCAGCTGCCCATCAGCACCGGGCGGATGAAACCCAGCACCAGGAACAGCCAGATCGCCGCCGCAAAGGCCCAGGCCACGTGCGTGCCCATGCCGAGCTGCCGGGCCCGGGTGTACATGCGCGTCCACCACAGCAGCAGCGAAATGGTCAGGAAGAGGCCGGCGATCAGCCACCAGCCGCCCTGGTTGAGCGGTGGCAGCTGCAGGCCATAACCCGGCGGTGGTGGCTCCAGCGAGAGCCAGAACAACTGGCGCACGAACTGCACCGGGTCCCAGCCGACCTGGGCCAGCATGTTGAAGCCGATGATGTTGAAGGACAGCATGCCGAAGATCAGCGATGCGATCCCCAGCGGCCCCAGGTAGATGGGCCCGATCTGGGCATTGCCCAGGCGGCCGATCAGGTGCACGTGCAGCGGCACGGCCCCGGTGCGCGGGCTGTTGCCCGCCGGCAGCGGGATGCCCATGTGCACCGGCCCGACCGGTTGCACGGTGGTGAAGAGGTTCTGGTATTCAGCCATGATGTTTCTCCTCGCGGCTCACTTCAGCGGCCACTGGGCCCAGATCGGCAGGTTCAGCCACCAGCCCCACCACTCAGGCCAGCCACGGGTCCAGAACGGCCCGCTGATCACGATGCAGACGGCACTGAAAAACACCGCCGCCAGCGCCATGAACAGGCCCAGCCGGTGGATGCCCAGCGTGCCGACGGAGTAGCCGATGGCATCGCGGAAGAAGGTGTCTTCGTGTTCCGGCGTCTTGACGGTTTCGCCCGGTGCGGGGTTCGTCGACGACAGCACCAGCGCACCGTGCAGGCTGAGCGCAAAGGTGGTGGCGAAGAAGAAGCTGATGGCGATCATGTGCGCCGGGTTGTAGTGGAAGTGCAGGTACTGGTAGCCCACGTTGGACACCCAGTCCAGGTGGCTGAAGATGCCGTACGGGAAGCCGTGGCCCCAGGCGCCCATCAGCACCGGGCGGATCACCACCAGCGTGAAGTACGCAAAGATCGCAAAGCCGAAGGCGATGGGCACATGCAGCCCCATGCCCAGCTTGCGGCAGATCTCCACCTCGCGCAAAGCCCAGGAGACAAACGCCCCGAGCGCGCAGACGGTGATCACCTGCCAGAGCCCACCTTCGAGCATCGGCGCCAATGCCAGGCCGTAGCTCAGGTCGGGCGGCGCGATGCTGATCTGCCAGAGGTTCCAGGTCGGCCCCATCGCCGCGCCCCAGAGGATCAGCGCCGTACCCAGCGCGGCGAAGAAGATGGTGGTGACACCGAAGAAACCGACGTAGAACGGCCCGACCCAGAAGTCGAACAGGTCACCCCCGATCAGGGTGCCTCCGCGCACGCGGTACTTGCGCTCGAAACTCAGCATGGCCATGTCGTCGTCCTCCGACCGGACGCCTGTGCGCCGGCCCATGTTCGGATGGTCGACAGGGGGCGCCGGTCACCCGGCACCGCCTGTCGGCCGTGCAGCAGGTGACTGCTACTTGGTGACCGTGGCGGACGCCACGGCCGTGGGCATGGGGGCGTTCTGGGACGCCACCGCCTTGGCCTTGGGGCCGTCGAGCCAGTTGAACTTGTTGGTGCTCAGCAGGACGAGGTGAATCATCACTGCCACACCGAACAAGAAGATGCCTTGCACGACCATCGCCCGCATCGGGTCGAAAAGACGCCAGATTCTCCACATGATGTGATTTCCTAAGAGAGGTTGGACATGAAGGTGTAGACCGCGGCCTTGACACCACCATGCAGGGACTTCACACCTTCTGCACCCGGCAGCCAGGAACGCCATTGCCAACCGAGCAACTGCCCAGCCACGGCAATCGCCATGAAGACGGCGAAGCTCAGCGCGAAGATCGGCCAGAAGCTGCGACGGTCCTTGTGGACGACGGTGTGGTGACGGACATCGATGGATTGAGCCATGAGATTTCCTTTGCTGACGACGGGAGCGTCAGGTGTTCAGAGCCAGGGGCGCCAGATCCAGACGAGGATGTGGGCAACGACGGCAACTGCCGTGAAGCCCACGAAACCCTGAACCCAAAACTTATGGAATTCCTGGGCTTCGTCGTCGGTCAGGCCTGAGATCGAAACTTTTCGTTCAGCCATGGGACTTGTCCTTCAAACCGGCCTTGCAGCCGAGGTCGCGCCGGGGGCCCGCGCGCCAGGGGCAGCCGCGGCAGGACGCCGCGTCATCGCTTGCGGGGCAGCGGCTCATGCAGGCTCCCCCAGTTTCAGTGCGGCACCGCTGCGCGCCACGCGCTCGGCGGTGACCCGCGGCTCGCCGGCGGCGCGCGCTTCGAGCTCGGCCCGGTCGCGCAGCGCCTTGGCGGCGGAGATCTGCACCAGCACCGGCTGGCGTTGCACCAGGGCCTGCATCAGGCGCTGTGCTTCTTCGTCCCAGGGCCGGGTGTCGCCGCGGTGATTGCCCAGGTCGGCGCGGGCCGGCGTGGCCTCGATCTTGTCAAGCTCGGTGCCCAGCGGCAGGATGTGGAACAAGGCGTCGAACAACGCATTGCAGAACTCCTGCACCAGGTAGGTGGCGCCCGCGTAGCCCATGAAGGGCGTGCCGGTGGCGCGGCGGATGATGGCGCCCGGGAACGACGCCGGGATGTACGTCGGCCGCGGCCCGTGGCCGCTGCCGCCGGCTTCCGCCAGGTACATGCGTTCGTTGTAGCTGCCGAACATCACCAGCGGCGGCTTGCTCTGCACCAACGCACGCACGGCGGCGTTGTCGGTCTTCTCGCCGGGTTTGCGCGCCACGGCGAAGTTGCAGGGCAGGCCCAGCTCGTCTTCCAGGAAGTGCCGGATGCCGCGGGTGTAGGTCTCGCCGGCCACGACCGCGAAGTTGGCGGTGCCGAAGAAGTCCTGCGTGACCGAACGCCACAGGTCCCAGATCGGCTTGATCGTGGTGTGTTTTTCGCGTTCGATGAAGGGCTCGGGATCGAGGTGCAGCAACTCGCCCAGCTGGCGCAGGAAGGCCGTGGTGCTGTGCAGGCCGATGGGCGCCTGCAGGTAGGGCCGGTCCAGCGCTTCGCACAGCATGCGGCCGTACTCGCGGTACAGGCAGATGTTGACGTCGGCGTCCACCAGCTTGGCCACGTCGGCCAGGTGGCTGCCGAGCGGGAAGACCATGTTGATCTCGGCGCCGATG
>JADMJD010000103.1 GCA_018780805.1 Rubrivivax sp.
ACCAGAACGGCCTGGGCAAGACCTGGGACGACCCCAACCACATGAAGTTCTTCAATGACGGGCTGGTGAACTACCCCTATTTGTCGGACGGCATGTGGTTCCTGACCCAGCACAAACGCTGGGGCCTGCTGAAGGAACACCCCGATTACCTGGCGGTGGCCAAGCAGATCAATCAGACCGAGCTCTACAAGCAGGCCGCCGCGCAGCTGAAGATCAGCGTGCCCAAGAGCGACATGCGCAGCAGCAAGATGATCGACGGCGTGGTCTGGGACGGCAGCGCGCCGGCCAAGTACGCCGACGGTTTCAAGATCAAAGCCTGAGGCCGGGAGCGCCACCATGGTCAGTGCCGTGTTCCACAACCCGCGGGCGGGCAGCGCCGCGCCCGCCGTGGCCAAGGCGGACGCCAAGGCCGACGAGCCCGCGCCGCCCAAGCCGGCGCCGCAACCCCAGCCGGCCCGCCCGCCGCGCGATCCGTTTGACTGGCGCGGCCTGGCGGCGCGCGTGGCACCGCCCGTGGTCGGCATGGCGCTGCTGGTGGGCATCTGGGGCCTGCTGACCCAGGGCGGCGGTGCCTTCCCGACGCCGGCCGCCACCTTTGATGCCGCCGTCAAGCTGTTTGCCGACCCGTTCTACAGCAACGGGCCGAACGACCAGGGCATCGGCTGGAACATCCTGTACTCGCTGGAACGCGTGGGCCTGGGCTTCGGCATGGCGGCCATCGTCGGCATCCCGCTGGGTTTTTTGATCGGCCGCTTTGCGCTGCTCAACCACATGGTGTCGCCGCTGATCAGCCTGCTGAAACCGGTGTCGCCACTGGCCTGGCTGCCGATCGGGCTGCTGGTCTTCAAGGCGGCCAACCCGGCGGCCATCTGGACCATCTTCATCTGCTCGATCTGGCCGATGGTGATCAACACCGCGGTGGGTGTGCAGCGCGTGCCCGAGGATTACCTGAACGTGGCGCGGGTGCTGAAGCTGAGCGAGTGGAAGATCGCCACGCGCATCCTGCTGCCGTCGGTGATGCCCTACATGCTGACCGGTGTGCGGCTCAGCGTCGGCACGGCCTGGCTGGTGATCGTCGCGGCCGAGATGCTGACCGGTGGTGTCGGCATCGGCTTCTGGGTCTGGGACGAGTGGAACAACCTCAACGTGGCCCACATCATCATCGCCATCTTCGTCATCGGCATCGTCGGCCTGGTGCTGGAGTGGGCGCTGGTGTCGCTGGCCCGCCGCTTCGACTACAGCTGAAGGACAGACATGAAACCGATGTTGCACATCGAAGGCGTGGGGATGACGTTCCCCACCAAACGCGGGCCCTTCATCGCGCTGCGCGACATCGATCTGGACGTCGAACGCGGCCAGTTCGTCACGTTGATCGGCCATTCCGGCTGCGGCAAGTCCACGTTGCTGAACCTGGTGTCCGGGCTGACCACACCCACCTCGGGTGTGCTGCTGCTGGACGACCGCGAGTTGAAGGGCCCGGGCCCGGACCGCGGTGTGGTGTTCCAGAACCACTCGTTGTTGCCCTGGCTGAGTTGCCTGGACAACGTCTACCTGGCGGTGGAGCGGGTGTTCGGCGACAAAGAATCCAAGGCCCAGTTGCGCGACCGGTCCCTGGCTGCGCTGGAGCTGGTGGGCATGTCACACGCCGTGGCCAAGCGCCCGCACGAGATTTCCGGTGGCATGAAGCAGCGTGTGGGCATCGCCCGTGCGCTGGCGATGGAACCCAAGATGCTGCTGATGGACGAGCCCTTCGGCGCGCTGGACGCGCTGACCCGGGCCCGGCTGCAGGACGAACTGCTGAAGATCGTCGCCACCACCGGCGCCACAGTGATGATGGTCACGCACGACGTGGACGAAGCCGTGCTGCTGAGCGACCGCATCGTGATGATGACCAACGGGCCCGCCGCCACCATCGGCGAGGTGTTGCGGGTGGACCTGCCACGCCCGCGCGACCGCGTGGCGCTGGCCGAGGACCGCGACTACGTGCAGTACCGCAAGGAGGTCATCGACTTCCTGTACATGCGGCACAGCCATGTGGAGAAGGCGGCATGAGCGCCGCCCCCGCATCACCGACGTTCATCCGCGTGGTCGAGGTCTGGGTGCCAGACGCCAGTGGCTCGCTGCTGGAACTGGGCGGCGCCTGGTACGGCAGCGCCACAAGGTTTGGCGCGATGAGCCGGCAGATGTGTTTCGGCCGCGGCGAAGGCCTGCCCGGCCAGGCCTGGGAGGCCGGCCGGCCGATCGTGTTGAAGGAGTTCGAGGGCTCCGCGTTCCGGCGCACCGCCGCAGCCCATGCGGACGGCCTGACCTGCGGCATCGCCTTGCCGATGTTCGACGGCCCGGCGCTGAAGGCCGTGGTGCTGATCTTCTGCGGTGACAGCCCCAACCTCGAGGCCCAGCAAGCGGGTGCCATCGAACTCTGGCGCAACCAGCCCACCGTGTCCAAGGACATGGTGCTGGACGACGGTTATTACGGCACCACCAGCAACGTCTTCGAGTTCATCTCGCGCCGCACTGCCTTCCGCCCCGGCACCGGCCTGCCGGGCCTGGCCTGGGAAAGTGGCCTGCCGGTCTTCATGGACGACCTGGGCAAGGGCGGCCGTTTCCTGCGCGCCGACAGCGCGTTGAAGGTCGGCATCAACCGCGGTTTTGCGATCCCCTGCGCCACGCCCGGCCCCGATGTCTACGTGATGGCCTTCTTGTCGGCACTGGCCACGCCGCTGGTGCGCCGCTTCGAGACCTGGCTGCCCGATGCGGCCGGCACGCACCTGCTGCGTCGCGAAGGTTTCTGCGAAGTCGAAGGCGCGCTGGACACCGGACCGGCCAGCGACCGGGTCGACGCTGGCCAGGGCCCGCTGGGCCAGGCGCTGGCCCATGGTGTGCCGGCGGTGGGCGACTCGCCCGTGGCGGGTTTGACCAGCCTGGTGGCGCTGCCGGTGCTGCAGGCCGGTCGTGTGGTGGCCGTCGTGGCCTGGCACTTTTGACGAGACGCTGCGATGAAGAAGATGAAGCTGGTGATGGTGGGCAACGGCATGGCCGGTGTGCGCACGCTGGAAGAGTTGCTGAAGATCGCCCCCGATCTGTACGAGATCACGGTTTTCGGCGCCGAGCCGCACCCCAACTACAACCGCATCCTGCTCAGCCCCGTGCTGGCCGGCGAGCAGACGCTGGACCAGATCATCCTGAACCCGCTGTCCTGGTACGCGGAAAACGGCATCACGCTGCACCTGGGCCAGACCGTGACGCAGATCGACCGCGTCAAGCGCGTGGTGCGTGCCACGGCCGCCGATGGCGCCGTCACCGAAGCACCCTACGACCGACTGCTGCTGGCCACCGGCTCGTTGCCCTTCATCCTGCCGGTGCCCGGCAAGGACCTGGCCGGTGTGATCGCCTACCGCGACATCGCCGACACCCAGGCGATGATCGACGCTGCCACCCAGTACCGGCACGCCGTGGTCATCGGCGGCGGCCTGCTGGGCCTGGAGGCCGCCAACGGCCTGATGCTGCGCGGCATGCAGGTCACCGTGGTGCACGTGATGCCCTGGCTGATGGAACGCCAGCTGGACGACGTGGCCGGCGGCCTGCTGCGCGAATCGCTGGTGCAGCGCGGCATCCGCTTCGAGATGGGCGCGCAGACCGAGGCGCTGATCCCGGACAAAGAGGGGAGGGTGATGGCGGTGCGCTTCAAGGACGGCCGCGAAATCCCGGCCGACCTGGTGGTGATGGCCGCCGGCATCCGCCCCAACACCGCGCTGGCCGAATCGGCCGGCCTGCACTGCCAGCGCGGCATTGTCGTCAACGACACGCTGCAGACCATCACCGACCCGCGCATCTACTCGGTGGGGGAATGTGCCGCGCACCGCGGCATCGCCTATGGCCTGGTGGCGCCGCTGTTCGAGCAGGGCAAGGTGTGTGCCACGCACCTGGCGCAGTTCGGCATCGGGCGTTACGTGGGCAGCCAGGTCAGCACCAAGCTCAAGGTCACCGGCATCGACCTCTTCAGCGCCGGCAACTTCAGCGGTGGCGAGGGCTTCGACGCCATCGTGATGAGCGACCCGGCCGGCGGTGTCTACAAGAAGCTGGTGCTCAAGGACGACCAATTGATCGGCGCCGTGTTGTACGGCGACACCGTGGACAGCAGCTGGTACTTCAAGCTGATGCGCGACGGCCGCAAGATCGCCGACATCCGCGACAAGCTGATGTTCGGTGAGAGCAATGTGGGCGACGTCGGCCACGCCGGCCAGAACCGCGCCGCCGCGATGGCCGACACCGACGAGGTCTGTGGCTGCAACGGTGTCACCAAGGGCGCCATCTGCAAGGCCATCAAACAACAAGGCCTGTTCACGCTGGACGAGGTGCGCAAACACACCAAGGCCAGCGCCAGCTGTGGCAGCTGCACCGGGCTGGTGGAGCAGCTGCTGATGACGGTGGCCGGTGCCGACTACAGCGAATCGCCCAAGATGAAGGCCATGTGCGGCTGCACCGACCATGGCCACCAGGCCGTGCGCGACGCGATCACGCAGCAGCACCTGCTGACCATCGCCGACGTGCACACCGCGCTGGCCTGGCGCACGCCCAACGGCTGCGCCAGCTGCCGCCCGGCGATCAACTACTACCTGCTCAGCAGCTGGCCGAAAGAGGCGCTGGACGACCCGCAGAGCCGCTTCATCAACGAACGCAGCCACGCCAACATCCAGAAGGACGGCACCTACAGCGTCATCCCGCGCATGTGGGGCGGCGAGACCTCGGCCAGCGAGCTGCGGCGCATCGCCGACGTGGTCGACAAGTACCAGGTGCCCACCGTCAAGGTGACCGGTGGCCAGCGCCTGGACCTGCTGGGCATCAAAAAAGAAGACTTGCCGGCGGTCTGGAAGGACATCGGCATGCCCAGCGGCCACGCCTATGCGAAGGCACTGCGCACCGTGAAAACCTGCGTCGGCAGCGAGTGGTGCCGTTTTGGAACGCAGGACAGCACGCAGATGGGCAAGGACCTGGAACGTGCGCTGTGGCGCATGTATGCGCCGCACAAGGTCAAGCTCGCCGTCAGCGGCTGCCCGCGCAACTGCGCCGAGAGTGGCATCAAGGACGTGGGTGTGATCGGTGTTGATTCCGGCTGGGAGCTGTACGTCGGCGGCAACGGTGGCATCAAGACCGAGGTGGCGCAGTTCCTGGTGAAGGTCAAGACACCGGACGAGGTGCTGGAGTACAGCGGCGCCTTCCTGCAGCTCTACCGCCTGGAAGGCTGGTACCTGGAGCGCACGGTGCACTACATCCACCGCGTGGGCCTGGACCATGTGAAGAAGAAGATCCTCGACGACCACGACCACCGGCGTGCGCTGTGGGCGCAGCTGCAGTTCAGCCTGGACGGCGAGCCCGACCCCTGGTTCGAGTTCGAGAAGGCGCAGGTGGACCTGCGGCAGTTCGAACCGGTGGCCAAGATCAAGACCCAGGAGCCGGCATGAATCAGGAATGGACCGTGATCTGCCGCGTCGAGGACATCCCGAAACTCGGCGCCCGGCGTGTGGCACGTGAGCAGGGCGCCGAAGTCGCCATCTTCCGCACCAGCGACGACCGCGTGTTTGCACTGCTGGACCGCTGCCCGCACAAGGGTGGGCCCTTGTCGCAAGGCATCGTCAGTGGCCATGGTGTGGCCTGCCCGCTGCACAACTGGACCATAGCCCTGGACGACGGCTGCGCCCGCGCACCCGACGCCGGCTGCACGCCGCGTTTTGCCGTGCGCGTGGAAGGCGGCCAGGTGCTGCTGGACGCCCAAGAGCTGCGCACGCAGGCCGTGGACGCCGTCGCCTGACCATGGCGCAGACCCGGTCCACCTGCCCCTACTGCGGTGTTGGCTGCGGGGTCATCATCGACAGTGATGCCGGGCAGGTCACGGGTGTGCGCGGCGACCCGGAACACCCGGCCAACTTCGGCCGTTTGTGCAGCAAGGGCCAGACCCTGCACCTGACGGCCGCACCCGCGGTGATGATGCAGGTGCGGGCCTTGCGGCCCATGCGGCGTGCCGAGCGCGGCGCCCCGCTGCGGCCCGTGGTCTGGGACGCAGCGCTGGACGAAGTGGCCGACCGTTTGGCCAGCATCATCGAACGCGACGGTGCGGACGCCGTGGGCCTGTACCTCAGCGGCCAGCTGCTGACCGAGGACTACTACGCCTTCAACAAACTCGCCAAGGGCCTGATCGGCAGCAACAACGTCGACACCAACTCGCGCCTGTGCATGAGCAGTGCGGTGGCAGGTTACAAGGCCAGCCTGGGCAGCGACGCGGTGCCGGCCTGTTATGACGACATCGGCCTGGCGAAGACGGTGTTCATCACCGGCTCCAACATGGCCTGGGCGCACCCGGTGTTGTACCGCCGGCTGGAAGACGCGCGCCGCGCCGATCCGGCCATGAAGGTGATCGTGGTCGACCCACGCCGCACCGAAACCGCGGCCGAAGCCGACCTGCACCTGCAGCTGCTGCCCGGCACCGACGTGGTGCTGCACCACGCGATGCTGCACCTGATGTTGTGGGAAGGCCTGGTGGACCACGCCTACATCCAGGCCCACACCAGCGGCTTCGACGCGCTGCGCGACCGTGTGCGCGAGTTCAGCCCGGCACACGCCGCCAAGGTCTGCGGCCTGCGCGAAGCCGACATCGTGATGGCCGCACGCTGGTTTGCATCGGGCAGTTCAAGCGACGCGGGGCGTCGCGGTCCGACCCTGTCACTCTGGTGCCAGGGCCTGAACCAGAGCAGCAGTGGCACCGACAAAAACACCACGCTGCTGAACCTGCACCTGGCCACCGGCCAGATCGGACAACCCGGCGCCGGCCCGCTGAGCCTGACCGGCCAGCCCAACGCGATGGGTGGGCGCGAGGTGGGTGGCCTGGCCAACCTGCTGAGCGCGCACCGCGACCTGGCCAACCCCGCGCACCGCGCCGAAGTGGCTGCGCTCTGGGGCCTCACCGATGTGCCGGAACGGCCAGGCAAAACCGCCGTGGAGATGTTCCAGGCCGCGGCCGACGGTGAGATCAAGGCGCTGTGGATTGCCTGCACCAACCCGGCGCAATCCATGCCCGACCAGGCCCTGGTGCAGCGCGCGCTGCAGCGCTGCGAGTTCGTGGTCGTGCAGGAGGCCTACACCACCGCCGCCACGGTGGCCTTTGCCGATGTGCTGCTGCCGGCCGCGAGCTGGGGCGAAAAAGAGGGCACGGTCACGAACAGCGAACGCCGCATCAGCCGGGTGCGTGCTGCGGTGCCGCCGCCCGGGCAGGCTCGGGCCGACTGGCAGATTGCGGTGGACGTGGCAAAGCGGCTGGAGCGCCGTCTGCCGTCGCGCCGTGTGCCGGGCAGCGCAGGTTCGATGTTCGGCTGGGCCGACGCCGAGGCGGTGTGGAACGAACACCGCGAGACCACCCGTGGCCGCGACCTGGACATCACCGGCCTCGATTGGGCCGGCCTGGCACAGCCGCAGCAGTGGCCGCTGCCCGCCGGCGCCACCGTCGGCGCTGCACGTTTGTTCGGTGACGGTGTGTTTGCCACATCAGACGGCCGCGCCCGTTTCCACGCCCCGGCCTGGCGGCCCACGGCCGAACAGCGCGACGCCCACTACCCGGTGTCGTTGACCACCGGCCGCTGGCGTGACCAGTGGCATGGCACCACGCGCACCGGCACGCTGGCGCGGCTGCAGGACCATGGTGGTGAACCGGCGGTCGAGATGCACCCGCAGGAGCTGACGCGCCGCCACTGGGCGCCTGGCACCCTGGTGCGCGTGAAGTCACGCCGCGGGGCCATCGTGTTGCCGGTGCGGCCCAGCGACAGCGTGGCACCGGCCCAGGCCTTCATCGCGATGCACGCCCCGCAGGTCAACCAGCTGCTGGGTTCGGCGCGCTGCCCGCAGTCGCAGCAGCCGGAGCTCAAACACAGCGCGGTGCGGATCGACGGCGTGTCCTTGCCCTGGCAACTGGCCGCGGCGGCGTGGCTGCCGGCTGGCGAGGCGCTGGCCATCCAGCAGCGCCTGCAGCCCTTGCTGGCCGCCTGCAGCTACGCCCACATCCGGCCCATTGGCCTGATGGGCAGCAGTCCCGAAGGCCCGGTCGGCCTGGTGCTGCACCTGGCCCACACCACACCGGCGCTGGCGCCGGAAGCGGTGGCCGAGGCCCTGGGCCTGGCCGACGGTGCGGTGCTGCGTTACGACGACCCGCGCCACGCCACGCAGCGGCGGGTGCGCGTGGGCGCCGACGGCCGTTTGCACGGTTTTCTCTACAGCGGTGACACGGCCGCGGCCGGCTGGCTGCTGGACTGGCTGCAGCAGGGCCAGCCGGTGGGCGGCCTGGCGCGTGCGCTGCTGGCCGGTGGGGCGCTGCCGCCGGTGGCCCGGCCGTCCACCGGGCGCGCCGTGTGCACCTGTCACGGTGTGGGCGAAACCGCCATCGCCGAGGTGCTGCGCGCCGCGCCCGAAGGCAACGACGCGGCCCGCCTGGCGCATCTGCAAAACACCCTGGCCTGCGGCACCTCCTGCGGGTCCTGTCTGCCCAGCCTGAAGGCGCTGGTGCGCCAGATCCAACCGGTGGTGATCGCATGAACACAGTGACCTTGATTGGTGCCGGCCCCGGCGACCCGGACCTGCTGACCCTCCAGGCCGTGAAGGCCTTGCGGCGCGCAACCGTGGCGCTGGTGGACGACCTGGTGCACCCCGGCGTGCTGCGTTACCTGCGGCGCTCGGCGCGCATCATCCCGGTGGGCAAACGCGGGGGTTGTGCCAGCACCCCGCAGGCCTTCATCCACAAGCTGATGGTCAGCGAAGCGCAGCGCGGCGAGACCGTGGTGCGGCTCAAGGGTGGCGACCCCTTCGTGTTCGGGCGTGGTGGCGAAGAGTGCGACGCGCTGCGCGAAGCGGGGCTGCGGGTCAACGTGGTCAGCGGCCTGACTGCTGGCATCGCCGGCCCGGCGGCGCTGGGCATCCCGGTCACCGACCGCCGACATGCGCCTGGCGTGGCGCTGGTCACCGGCCACGCCAAAGAAGGTGGCCACGGGCCGGACTGGGCCGCGCTGGCGCGCAGCGGGCTCACGCTGGTGGTCTACATGGGCGTGTCCCGGGCCGACGGTGTGGTGCAGGCGCTGCTGGACGGTGGACTGCACCCGGACACCGCCGCCGCCGTGGTCAGCGCCGCGCACACACCGCAGCAGCGGGCCGTGCGCTGCACGCTGGGCCGGCTGTGCCAGGTGATCGATGAAGAGGGCCTGGCCAGCCCCGCGGTGCTGGTGATCGGCGGCGTGGCGGCGTTGGGAGAGGCCATGGCGGCGCTGCCAGTGGCCTTGTCCGCGTAAACCGCCGCCCGGCCGGAAACCCGGCTTTACAAACCGCCGGTCGGCGGGGGCCGGCCATGCACCGTTGGAGGGCGATAGGAGGCCGCTGTATGCCCGTCTTTCAACGCCTGCCCCGTGTCCTGTCGGCCCTCGCTGTGTGGTTGGCGGTGCCCTTGGCCGCCTCAGCAGCCGTCGACGACACCTTTGGCCGCGTCGGCCGCATCGTTTCGCTGCAAGGCGATGTCTCGTTTTTTGACCCCGACCGCGACGAGTGGACCGAGGCCCTTCGCAACCGCCCCGTGACCACCGGCGACCGCCTGGTGCTGGCGCGTGGTGCCCGTGCCGAGTTGCGCGTGGGCGGCGCGGTGCTGCTGCTGTCGGGCGCCACCGATGTCGAGGTGTTGCGCCTGGACGACGACCACCTGAAGCTGGAGCTGCACCGTGGCTCGCTGGCGCTGCGCCTGCCGTCGCGCGACCTGGCCGAACAGACCGAGCTGCGCACGCGCGAAACCCTGCTGCGCCCGCAGCGCGCCGGCCAGTACCGGGTGGACCGCGACGATGAATCCACCTTCGCCGCAGTGATGCGCGGCGCGCTGGAGGCCAGCGGCCATGGCCACCTGCTGCTGATCGACAGCGGCGAGCGCCACGAGATCTGGCGCGACGACCGGCGAGACACAGCCCGCTCGCGCATCACCCGCATGCCCGACGACCGGCTGGCGGCCTGGGCCGAAGAGAACTTCCGCGACGAAGACCGCCGCGCCGAAGCGTGGCGTTACGCCTCGCCCGACATCCCCGGCATCGAAGAGCTGGACGGCCACGGCCGCTGGGAACAGCACCCGGACTACGGCGCGGTGTGGAGCCCGATCCGCGTTTCTGCCGGCTGGACCCCGTTCCGCGACGGCCGCTGGGTCTGGATGCGCCCCTGGGGCTGGACCTGGGTGGATGCACAACCCTGGGGTTTTGCACCGGCGCACTACGGGCGCTGGGTGCAGTGGCATGGCCGCTGGGCCTGGTGGCCGGGGGCGCGCCATGCACGCCCGGTGTTCGCACCGGCCGTGGTGGCCTGGGTCGGTGGGCCCAACGTGGGCGTCAGCGTCAACATCGGCATCGGTCATGCGCCGCCGGTGTCCTGGGTGCCGCTGCGGCCCTACCAGCCGTACGTGCCCATCGTCGTGCCGCGGCCCCACCACCATCCCAAGCCGCCGCCGGTGCGTGAGCCCGTGATGCGTCCGGGCGTTGGCGCGCCGGGTGTCACCTACGGCCCGCAGGGCGTGCCCAACAACGTGCAGGCGGTGCCAGCGGCCCGGCCGGCGCCCGTGGCGCGGCCGACGGCCACGCCTGCCGCCGCACAGCCGGTGACGGTGTCGCCGCGGGCGGCCCAGGTGCAAACACAGCCGCAGGTGCCACCCCAATTGCAAGCCCAGCCGCAACCCCAGCCGCAACCCCAGCCTCCTGCCACCCGGCCAGTCCCGGCGCCCGCCGCGCCGCAGGCCCAGGCGCCCAAACCCGAGCGCAGCGACAGCCGCGCCGACCAGCGCCGGCGCGACCAGACACAGTGAGCGCGTGGCCGGCGCTCAGCCCTTCAACCAGGGCTGCAGCACCGGCCACACCGTGTCCAGGATGCGCGGGTGGGCCTCGGCCTTGGGGTGGATGCGGTCGGGCTGGAACCACTTTTCGGCGTCCGGCCCCTCGGCAAAACCTGCGAGCAGAAAGGGCACCAGCGCCGCCTTCTCGGCCTGCGCCACACGTGCGAACAGCGCCGCGAAGTCGTCGCCATAGCGTTTGCCGTAGTTCGGCGGCACCTGCATGCCGGCGATCAGCACCCGGGCACCGGCGGCCTTGGCGGCGCGGGCCATGGCCTGCAGGTTGTCGGCCGTGGTGGCCAGCGGCAGTCCGCGCAAGGCGTCGTTGCCACCGAGTTCCAGCAGCACATGTGTGGGCTGGTGCTGCTTCAGCAGCGCGGGCAGGCGGGCGCGGCCACCGGCGGTGGTGTCGCCGCTGATGCTGGCGTTGATCACCCGCGCCGGGTTCTTCTGCGCGGTCAGCCGCTGCTGCAGCAGCGCCACCCAGCCCTGGCCACGCGCCAGGCCGTATTCGGCCGACAGGCTGTCGCCCACCACCAGCAGCACCGGTGCCGTTGACCCCGCAGCGGCGGCGGCCAGTGGCCACACGCTACAGTGCACCATCCCCCACTGCAGCAGGGTGCGGCGCGAGCAGCGTGGCACGGTGCGATCTTGCATGTCTGATTCCATCATCGAAGTCCAGGGCGTCACCAAGCAGGTGACGGATGCCACCGGTACCTTGACCATCTTGCACGACATTGGTTTCACGCTGCGGGCGCGCGAGTCGGCGGCCATCGTCGGCGCCTCGGGCTCCGGCAAGAGCACGCTGCTGGCCATCATCGCCGGGCTGGACGTGCCGAGCACCGGCAAGGTCATCCTGGCCGGCACCGACCTGTTTGCGCTGAACGAAGACCAGCGCGCCGAGGTGCGGGCCCAGCACCTGGGCTTCGTGTTCCAGAGTTTCCAGCTGTTGGGCAACCTGACGGCACTTGAAAACGTGATGCTGCCGCTGGAGCTGATGGGCCGCGGCGACGCTCGCCGCCAGGCCACCGAGATGTTGCAACGTGTGGGCCTGGGCGAGCGCCTGGGCCACTACCCCAAGGTGCTCTCGGGCGGCGAGCAGCAGCGCGTGGCGCTGGCCCGGGCGTTTGTGGTGCGCCCGGCCGTGCTGCTGGCCGACGAGCCCACCGGCAGCCTGGACTTCGCCACCGGCGAAACCGTGATGGCGCTGATGTTCGAGCTCAACCGCGAAGCCGGCACCACGCTGGTGATGGTGACGCACGACCGCACGATTGCGGCGCGCTGCGACCGGCAGCTGAAAATCGAAGCCGGTCGCCTGCTGTCTTAGCAGCGCGGCCAGCGCACGGCCGCTCCGAAGCGGCCGCGCACCCCCTCGGGGGGAGACCGCGGTATCCCGCGGCCGGGGGCTCCAATCACTGGGAAAACTTGTAGTCCGTTTTGGCCTTGGTCCGCAGGTCTTCCTGGAACTGCTGCATCTGCTGCTGTTCCAGGCGCTGCTTGATCTGGGCCTTGACGTCGTCGAAGGCCGGGAAGGCGGCGTCGCGCGTGTCTTCGAGCTTGATGATGTGGAAGCCGAACTGGCTCTTCACCGGCGTCTCGGTCATCTCGCCCTTCTTCAGCGCGGTCATGGCCTTGCCGAACTCGGGCACGTAGGAATCGGCCTTGGCGAAGTCGAGGTCGCCGCCGTTGGCACCCGAACCTTCGTCCTTGGAGTTCTTCTTCGCCAGCTCTTCGAAGTTGCCGCCGGCCTTGATCTGTGCGATCAGCTTCTTGGCTTCGTCTTCAGATTCCACCAGGATGTGGCGGGCGCGGTATTCGGTGCCGGTGGCCGAGGCCTTGAACTTGTCGTACTCGGCCTTGGCGGTCACGTCGGTCACCGGGTTCTTGGCCTTGTGGTCCTCGAACAGCTCGCGGATCAGGATGCTCTGGCGGGCCAGCTCCATCTGCTCGCGGTAGGCGGCGCTCTTGGCGACGCCGCGCCTTTCGGCTTCCTGCACAAAGATCTCGCGCAGCACGACCTGGTCGCGGGCCTGTTGTTCCAGCTCCGGGCTCACCTGCTGGCCGGCACGTTTGGCCTGCTGGATCAGGGTGTCGACCCGGGCCTTGGGCACGGCCTTGCCGTTGACGATGGCCAGGTTCTGCGCCTGGGCGGCCAGGGGCAGGAAAGCAGCGGCCACGGCGAGGCGGCACAAGAGGGACTTGGTGTTCATGGAGCGGGCGGGGGTGTAACGGTCGACGAATTCACTTCGTCCGGGGCGCGTGCCACGATGGCCAGCGCGTGGATGCCCTGCGGGATCAGCAAGGCCAAAGCATCATACACAAGGCGGTGCCGCGCCACCCGGGGGCGGCCACTGAAGGCGGCGCAGGTCAGCCGCACCGTGAAGTGCCGGCCTTCACGCGCGCCGGCATGGCCGGCGTGCTGGTGGCTGTCGTCGTCCACTTCCAGCGCGCTGGGCATCAAGGCCGCCTGCAGGGCAGCGGCAATCTGGTCGCGGTCGATGGGCATCAGGCTTCCGGCTTGAAATCGATGGCGGCGGAGTTGATGCAGAAGCGTTCACCTGTTGGCTGCGGACCGTCGTTGAAGACATGGCCCAGGTGTGTGCCGCACTGGTTGCAGCGCACCTCCACGCGCACCATGCCGTAGGTGCTGTCGCGCAGGCGCTCCACCACCGTGCCGGCTATGGGCTTGAAATAACTCGGCCAGCCGCAGCCCGCGTCGAACTTGGTCTCCGATTCGAACAGCGGCGTGCCACAGCCCACGCAGTGGTAGATGCCCTTTTCGAAATGGTCCCAGTATTCGCCGGTGAAGGCGCGTTCTGTCGCGGCCTGGCGCGCCACCTGGTACTGCATGGGCTCAAGCTGCGCGCGCCATTCGGCGTCGCTCTTGCGGACGGGGTAACGCGGGTCGTCGTGGTCGTGGGTGCTCATGATGAACAGGACACCTCCAGGTGTTGCGCCCAGGCGGGCGGGAAGCCGGCATCGGCGGCCTGGGCAGGTTCGTCGAACGGCGTCTGCAGAACTTTCAGCAGCCGCTGCACTTCGCTGAAGTCGCCTTCGCGGGCCTGGCGGATGGCTTGTTCGGCCAGGTGGTTGCGCAGCACGACGGCCGGGTTGACGGCGTTCATGCGGGCCGCACGTTCGGCGTCCACCGAGCCTTCGGCCTGCAGCCGTGCGGCGTAACGCGCGGCCCAGGCGTCGAAGGCGGCGCGGTCCAGGAACAGGTCTCGCAAGGCCTCGTTGGGGGTGCCCGGCACAAAGCCCGCCAGGCGTCGGAAGGTGATGGTGAAGTCGGCGCGGCTCTCGGCCATCAGCTTCAGCAGGTCGTCGGCCAGCGTGCGGTCGTCGTCCTGTTCGGTGGCCAGGCCCAGCTTGGCGCGCAGCCGGCCCAGCATCGCCGCCGGGAACACGGCGCGGTAAGGCTCCAGCGCGGCCAGCGCGGCCTCGCTGCTGCCGATCACCGGCAGCAGCGCCTGGGCCAGCGCGTGCAGGTTCCAGAACGCCACGTTCGGCTGGCGCGCATAGGCGTAGCGGCCCTGGTGGTCGGAATGGTTGCAGACATGGCCGGGGTCGAAGGCATCGAGGAAGCCGAAGGGGCCGTAGTCGATCGTCAGGCCCAGCATCGACAGGTTGTCGGTGTTCATCACGCCGTGGCAGAAGCCGATGGCCTGCCAGTGCGCCACCAGCTCCGCGGTGCGGCGGGCCACGGTGGCCAACATCTCGGCAGCGCTGTTGCAGTCCGGAAAGTGGTGCTGCAGCGTGTGGTCCACCAGGGTCTGCAAGTGCGCATGCTGGTCATGGTGCGCAAAGTGTTCGAAGTGGCCGAAGCGCAGGAAACTCGGCGCCACACGTGTCACGACAGCGGCGGTTTCCAGGGTTTCGCGCCGCACCGGCAACGCCGAACCCGTCAGGCACAAGGCCCGTGTGGTCGGCACGCCGAGTGCGTGCATGGCCTCGGAACACAAGAATTCGCGCACCGAGCTGCGCAGCACCGCGCGGCCGTCGCCCATGCGGGAGTAGGGCGTCAGCCCACCGCCCTTGAGCTGCAGTTCCAGGCTGCCACCCGGCGCGGCCACCTCGCCCAGCAGCAGCGCCCGCCCATCCCCCAGCTGGCCGGCCCAGACACCGAACTGGTGGCCGCTGTAGAAGCTGGCGAGTGGCGCCATGCCGGGCCAGGGTGCGCCGCCGCTGAAGACCTCGAGCGCACGCCAATCGGGGCGCTGCCACCAGTCGGCGGGCCAGCCCAGGCTTTGCGCACAATCGTCGCTGACGGCGACCCAATGCGGGTCGGGCAGCGGGTCGGCTCCGAGGCTGGTGTAAAACCCGGCGCCCAGGCCGGCAAACCGGTTGGGCCAATCGCCGGGCAGCAGATCGCTCTTCAGGATGGCATTCACCCCGCCAGTGTAGTGAGCAGGCACCGGGCCCGCGTTCCACAAGGCCTTCATGGATTTGTTGCTGATCCCGCTGCTGAACGGCCTGAGCTACGGCCTGCTGCTGTTCATGCTCAGCGCCGGCCTGACGCTGATCTTCAGCCTGATGGGCGTGATGAACTTCGCCCACGCGGGCTTCTACATGATCGGCGCCTACGTGGCCGTGGCCTGCACGCAGGTGCTGGGCTTCTGGGCCGCGCTGGTGGTGGCACCTGCCGTGGCGGGCCTGCTCGGCCTGGCCTTCGAGCGCTGGGTGCTGGCCGCGGTGCACCGCCATGGCCATGTGCACGAGATGCTGGCCACCTTCGGGCTGTCGCTGTTGATGCTCGAAGCCGTGCAGCTGGTCTGGGGCCGTGGCCCGCAGGAGACCCGGGTGCCCGACTGGCTACAAGGCCCGGTCCCGCTGGGCCCCGACCTGGTCTTCCCGGCCTACCGGGTCTTCATGATGGCCGCGGCGCTTTTGATGCTGCTGGGCCTGTGGGCGGTGTTCACGCGCACACGGCTCGGCCTCGTGCTGCGGGCGTCCTTGACGCACCCGCAGATGGCGCAGGCCCTGGGCCACGACGTGCCGCGTGTGATGCGCGGTGTGTTCGCCGGCGGCACGGCGCTGGCCGGGCTGGCCGGTGCCATCGGCGGCAACGCCTACACCACCGAGCCGGCGATGGCCGCGGCGCTCGGGCCCATCCTGTTTGTGGTCATCGTCGTGGGAGGCCTGGGATCGCTGGGCGGGGCCTTGCTGGCCTCGCTGTTGATCGGCCTGCTGCAGTCGCTGGCGGTGGCTTTCGACCGGCCCATCGCCGGCAGTGCGGGTGCGCTGACGCTGTCGCAGCTGGCACCGCTGCTGCCGTATGCACTGCTGGTGGTGGTGCTGGTGCTGCGGCCCCGCGGCCTGCTGGGCCGGCGGGGGCACTGAATGCGGCGCCGGGCTCTGCCGCTGTTCGGGCTGCTGCTGGCCGCGTTGCCGCTGCTGCTGGGCGCCAGCGGCCTGGTGCTGACGCTGCTGGCACAGACCGCCGCCACGGCCGTGGTGTGCCTGGGGGTGGGCTTGTTGATGGGGCAAGGTGGGCTGGTGAGCTTTGGCCATGCGGTCTACAGCGCCCTGGGCGGGTTTGCCGTGCTTCATGTGCTCAACGCCATGCCCGCGGGCCACAGCGCGGCCTGGGTGGCGCTGCTGCCACTGCTCGGTGCGGCCGTCGGTGCCGCCGCCGCCGCGCTGCTGGGTTGGTTGTGCACGCGCCAGGCCGGGCTGGGCTTCGCGATGATCACGCTGGGGCTGGGCGAGCTGGTCTATGCCGCCGCGCTGATGTGGCCAGCCTGGTCGGGCGGCGAGGGCGGTGTGCGGGCGGACCGCGCGCAGGGTTCGGCCGTCGCGGGCCTGGACTTCGGGCCGATGGCGCAGGTCTACGGCCTGGTGCTGGTCTACACGGTGCTGGCTATTGCCTTTGCTGCTTGGTTCCCGCACACCCCACTGGGCCTGGTGCTGCGCGCCGTGCGCGACCAGCCCGGCCGCGCCGCCGGCCTGGGGCAGGACCCGGCCCAGGTGCGCTGGATCACCTTCGTGCTGGCCGGCGGCCTGGCCGGGCTGGGCGGGGCGCTGTTGGCGCTGGTGTTCGAATCGGTGTCGGCCGAGGCGATGTCGGGCCACCGCTCGGGGCTGCTGATGTTGTTCACTTTCATGGGCGGGGCCGCCGGCCTGACCGGGCCGGTGTTGGGCGCCGCGCTGCTGGTGTTCAGCACGGTATGGCTGTCGGTCTGGACACCGGCCTGGGGCATGTATGTGGGCCTGCTGTTTCTGCTGATGGTGATGGCCGCGCCGGGCGGACTGGTCGCGCTGCGGCCCCGCTGGCCGGGCACGCCGCGTGCGTTGGCCGCTGCTGTTGCCACTGCGGCAGCGGTCGTGCTGCTGGAACTGCTGTACCACCGCAGCCTGAACGCCGAGGCCGGACCGGTGTTGCGCCTGGTGGGCTGGGGGCTGGACACCACGTCCCCTTGGCCCTGGGCAGGGGCCGCTGCCATGCTGCTGCTGGGCGCCTGGTGCTGGCGGCGCAGCTCATGAGCCCCGCACTCGAGTTGCGCAGCGTCAGCAAGTCCTTCGGCCGCACGCCGGTGCTGCGCGATCTGTCACTGGCCGTGGCCGCGGGTGAACGCCTGGCGCTGATCGGCCCCAACGGTGCCGGCAAGACCACGCTGTTCGAGCTGGCCAGTGGCCGCCTGGCCCCGGACGCCGGGCAGATCCTGCTGCAGGGCCGGCGCATCGAGGGCTGGGCACCGCACCGTGTGCAGCGTGCCGGCCTGGGCCGCAGCCACCAGGTCAGCCAGCTGTTCTTGCAGCTCAGCGTGGCCGAACACCTGCGTTGCGCACTGCTGCGCGGCCGCCATGGCTGGCGCTGGCCGGCGATGGGTGACGAGCTGGCCCAGTGGCTGGACCGCCTGGCCCTGGCACACCGCGCCGAGGTGCTGGCCGGTGCGCTGAGTTACGCCGAACAACGTGCGCTGGAGATCGGCCTGGCCGCGGCCGGCGGCGCCCCGGTGCTGCTGCTGGACGAACCCACCGCCGGCATGAGCGCGGCCGAAACCGCGCGTTGTGTGGCGCTGGTGCGCACGCTGTCCGTGGGCCGCACCCTGGTGCTCATCGAACACGACATGGGCGTGGTCTTCGAGCTCGCCGACCGCATCGCGGTGCTGGTGGACGGCGCCGTGATCGCGCTGGACACCCCGGCCCGCGTGCGCGCCGACCCGCGGGTGCAACAGGCCTACCTGGGAGCGGCGCTTGTTTGAGCTGCACGACCTGGCCGTGTCCTACGGCGGCTTGCCCGTGCTGCGCGGCGTGACGCTGCAGCTGCGCCCGGGCGCGATCCTGGGCCTGCTGGGCCGCAACGGCGCCGGCCGCTCGACGCTGCTGCAGGCCGTGATGGGCCTGGTGCCGGCGAGTGGCCGCGTCGTCTGGCAAGGGCAGGAGCTGCTGGGTCGGCCGGCCCATCAGATCGCGCGTGCCGGCCTGGGCTACGTGCCGGAACGGCGCGACATCTTTCCTGGCCTCAGCGTGCGGGAGAACCTGGCGCTGGGTCTGAAACCCGGGCAACGCGCCAGCCAGCAGTGGCCGCTGGATGTGATCTGGCAGGCCTTTCCGGCCCTGGCCGTGCGGCGCGACACCCCCGGTGGTGTGCTCTCCGGCGGCGAGCAGCAGATGCTGACGCTGGCCCGCACGCTGCAGGGCGACCCCGCCGTGGTGCTGGTCGATGAACCCACCGAGGGCCTGGCCCCGGCGGTGGTGGCGGAGATCGCCACGCTGCTGCGCCGCATGCGCGCACAGGGTCTGGCCGTGCTGCTGGTGGAGCAGAAGCTGAGCATCGCGCTGGACCTCTGCGACCGCGTGGCGGTGCTGGGCCAGGGGCGCGTGGTGTTCGACGGCACACCGGCCGCGCTGCGCGCCGACGTTGCTGTGCAACAGGCCTGGCTGGGGGTCTGAAAGAGGCCATCGGGTATAGGAGCAGCCCCCCTGTCACGGCAGGGACATCGCACTGCACAATGCTCTCCATAGAATCGAACGACCGTTCTATTTTCCGCACCCGTCCCCCTTCAGGAGCCGCGATGAGCGCCAGCTACGACCTGCGCGACGGCATTGCCGTCATCACGCTGAACAACCCGCCCGTCAACGGCCTGGGCTTCGAGACCCGACGCGCCATCGCCGACGGCGTGGCCCGCGCCCATGCCGACCCGGCCGTGCGCGCCATCGTGCTCACCGGCGCCGGCCGTGCCTTTTCCGGCGGTGCCGACATCCGCGAGTTCGGCAGCCCCAAGGCCATCGCCGAGCCCAACCTGCTGTCGCTGATCAAGCTGCTGGACGACGCCACCAAGCCCATCGTCGCTGCCGTGCACGGCACCGTGATGGGCGGCGGGCTGGAGCTGTCTTTGGGCGCGCACTACCGCGTGGCCGCACCCGGCACCAACGTGGCACTGCCCGAGGTGAAGATCGGCCTCGTGCCCGGCGCCGGCGGCACGCAGCGCCTGCCGCGTGTGCTGGGCGTAGAGACCGCGCTGAACATGATCGTCAGCGGCGAGCCGGTGAAGAGCGAGCTGCTGGCCAGCCTGCCCGGCCAGAAGTTGTTTGCCAAGATCATCGATGGTGATCTGGTGGCTGGCGCCATCCAGTTCGCCCACGAGGTGGCCGATGTGCGCCCGCTGCCGCGTGTGCGCGACCTGCCGCTCAAACACCCCAACGGCGACGCTTACTTCCAATTCGCGCGCAACACGGTCAAGGCGATGGCGAAGAACTTCCCGGCGCCGGCGCGATGTGTGGACTGCGTCGAGCAGGCCACGCAGATGAAGTTTGACGACGGCATGGTCTACGAGCGCCAGGCCTTCTTCGCACTGATGATGACGCCGGAGTGCAAGGCCCTGCGCCACGCGTTTTTCGCCGAACGCGCCGCGAGCAAGATCCCCGATGTGCCGGAAGACACGCCGGTGCGCGCGGTGGACAAACTCGCCGTCATCGGCGCCGGCACCATGGGTGGCGGCATCACGATGAACTTCCTGAACGCCGGCATCCCGGTGACCATGCTGGAGATGAAGCAGGAGGCGCTGGACCGCGGTGTAGCGACGATTCGCAAGAACTACGAAGCCCAGGTCAAGAAGGGCAAGCTCAAGCAGGACAAGTAC
>JADMJD010000091.1 GCA_018780805.1 Rubrivivax sp.
GGCCGGTTGTGGGGCCTAACGTTCGAGGTAAGCGGGCGACGACGGCAGGACGCCAGGCCCGAGCTGGCGACAATGTACCGCGTACCGCCAGCTCGGGCCTGGTGGCCTGCCGGCGGCGCTCCGCTTGACCGAGGGGTTAGGCCGCATTCGCCTCAGCTGGGACAGTGTTGCGTTTGGCTAGCTGAACAATGGCGCTGGCAACCTTGATTCGAGCGTGCGCAATGATCTGTACATACCAGATCGCTGAAGAAGCTCAAGCGAGAACGCAATGCGAAGAACTCTAGCAACATCCTGTTCACTCATTTGCTTACGCCCTATCCGTCGGCGGAGACCTTGAGCAAGAACTCTTACAGTGTCATGCCCTTGCGAGAGACACCAAGTTGGGGCTTGCGGACAGTGTGTCTGAATAAGCGTCTCCACATCGGGAACCGCCAGGCCGCTGAGGATTGCGTACTCCGAAATCAATGCGGGCCTGTCCAAAGTCCATGTATCTGCCGACACGAAGCGATACGGCGACAGGCGGTCAAAGTCAACCTGATGCCTTAGGATCTCGTTCAAGTAGCGTAGCTGCCCGAACTGCCGTGAAGTTGCTTCAAGATGATCCGCAACCGATTTGCCCTGATTGCTCTCGAAATCAGCGATTTGGCCTGGATCACCGAACTCATGCAGCAGCGAACTCAGCGCGTCACTAGCGATTAAGGTTAGCTCAAGATCGTTGTGGTCCGTGGGCGCAAGAATGTTGGGATGATGACTGACTCCAAAGAGTCTCTCAAAGTCCGGATCGTAGACGCCAGCAACGGATGAGATTCCGAGCCTCTGGATCAGAGCGCTCGCACCAAGTAGATTTGGTTTGCCTTCGCAGCTAACAATTGTGACGGAGGCAGAGGAGACCCTAGGCTTCCAAAACTTGCTGTCATCGTCGCCTTCTACTAGGAAGTGCACGCCGCTAAAGGTTGCGCTCATCATCCGAATCTCTGCAACGATAATTCCAGGAGTCTTGCTTGCTGTAAGTGCGGTCGTCGCCATCTGCGTCAAGCCTCACTCAGCGACATCTGGAGATAGAACAACAAGCAGATCAGATCTATCTCCCACGATGTAAGGTGAATGAGTTGCTACCAGCACGTCAAAGTGCGCGATACGGATGATCTCCAACAGATCATCCATAAAAGCCTTTTGCCAGCTTATGTGGAGAGACAACTCTGGTTCGTCTATTAGCACGAGAGTGTTGGGCTTGACTTTGAACAGTAGGTCGTAAAGAAGCACCAACTCGTGCTGCTCACCAGATGACAACGCAGTGACAGGTATGGGCTTCTCGTCTCTTCCAAAGATTGCCAAGCCCGATTCCCTCGAAATTGTGACGATCTTGTTCGTGAACTTTCGGTTAAGCACCGTCAAAAGTATCTCTATGCGATCAGATAGAGCCTCTAGTACCGACAACTTCTCTTTGGTATCTCGAGCATAGACGGACATAACAGAGAGTTGGCTCTGCTGCAATGATTCCAATTGCGACACTTCAAGTGGGTAGGTGTCTTGGTTGGGGTCGCCACGGTCGAGCACGCCAATACGCTTCAGTCTGTCGCGGGTTGCCTCAACATCTTGCATCTCGACCTTCAGCTGTTCAACCGACAATGGTCCTAGCGCGCCTTGAAGCAACCGTTGCGGAAAGCTCTGATCTAGCTTTTGAGACTGTTTTGCGTAGTTTGCGAGTGCCGTTTCTACGCGGCGCTTCAGGTCGCGTGAATACTCTTGGACGGTGGCCGTAGTTGTTCGTTCTGCGCCGGGTCGATAACGCCATTCCGAAGGCTGGCTGCTCAAGCGGATCAAACGCTGTGCTTCGATCAGGTGAACGTTTATGCGAGCGCGCATTTCACGCAGACCCTTGGGCTCGCGTGCAGCCCACTTCTTGACTTCCTTGGGGGTGAAGTCGTTGGCCCTTTCGACAAGGTCATCAGCACTCAGGACTTCATCCGATCGCCGGTCGATCCACTCCTCAGGGCCGACTTGAGAGAGATATGGTGACGACTCTGCGATCTGCTGGGCGATCTTCTGTGTATTCAGCAGTTCGCTTTCAAGCTCTACAGAATCGCTCTTGTGAGCGGGAGTCTCGAAGTTGATTCGAATCTTCTTTGGCGCTCCAGGCTCCTGTTCGATGCCGATGCTAGCGATACTCTCATCGTCGAAAAGAATTTCGAACGTTTGGAAGGGAACTCGGACTATCTCGTTGTATCGACCACGGAGAAACGAATTGGTTAGCTTGAGGAGTACGGTCTTGCCCACTCCATTTGGCCCGTGAATCACAGTGACACGGTCGTTCTTGAGTGTCACTTGATGATCATAGAGCCCGAAGAGTCCAGAGACCTTTATTGACTTGATGCGGATGTTGTTGTCTTGAGTCGCCATGGGATCTCCAGAAGGACGCCAGATTGCTGGGGATTATGCGGCCTAACGTTCGAGGTAAGCGGCCCGCAGCGGCGTGGCGCCTGGGCCGTGT
>JADMJD010000077.1 GCA_018780805.1 Rubrivivax sp.
GGCGCACCGTGCCGGTGAGCTGCGTCATCGAGCTGGCCGTCTGCTGCAGGTTGCTGGCCGTCTGTTCGGTGCGTGTGGACAGGTCGGCGTTGCCGCTGGCCACTTCGCGGGACGCGGTGCCGATGCTGTCCGCAGAGCTGCGCACGTCGCCCACGATGGCCTGCAGCGAAGTCTGCATCTGCAGCAGCGCCTTCAGCAGGTCCGCGGCTTCGTCGCGGCCGTCGATGCGGATCTTCATCGTCAGGTCACCCGCGGCCACACCTTGCGCCACCCGACGGGCGTAGTCGATGGGCGACAGGATGGACCGCGAGTTCATCAGCGTCAGCGGCACCACCACCAGCACCACCAGCAGCAGCACGCCGCCGAAGGCATAACCCGTGGTCCGCATGGTGGTGGCAAACGAGGCCGACGAGGCCACGATTTCCGTGTCGATGATGCCGGCCAGCTGGTTCACCTGCTGCTCCAGCACGGCCACGTGTTCCTTGGCCTTCTGCAGTTGGCGGTCGGCGGCCTTGGCGGTGTCGTAGGCGCCGTCCTGGATCTGGCCCAGCACATGTTTGGAGGCCTTTTCGTAGGCGTCCAGCGCTTCGACACCCTTGCGGGCGATGGTGTTGTCGTCGTCTTCTTCACCCTGCAGCAAGGCCTTCAGGGCGTCGCGGGTGGTGTTGATCGACTTCGCCCAGGCCTCGCGGTGCTTGAGCACCTCGACGCCGTTTTCGTAGTCGATCACCATGTTCTTTTCGTGCAGCCGCACCTCGGCCAGGTGCTGGCGGATGGCGGCCACGGTGCGCACCTCGTGCATCGAGTGGTGCACGAAATCGTTGTTCAGGGTGTGCAGCACGGCACCACCGCCGAAGCCGGCGGCGCCGACCAGGGCAAACAGCGCCAGCACCATGCCGATGGCGCCCAGCATGCGCAGCCGGATGGTGAAGCGGCGCATCAGGGCGTCGATCGATCGCATGGCAGACTCTCTTTCAGTGTTGCGGCTCAACCGCGCGAGCGGCGCACCAGCGAACCGATGTCCAGGATCAGGGCCACACGTCCATCACCCATGATCGTGGCGCCGGACACGTCTTCCACCCGGCGGTAGTTGGATTCGAGGTTCTTCACGACCACCTGCTGCTGGCCGAGCAGTTCGTCCACCAGCAGGGCCACGCGGCCGCCTTCGGCTTCGACCACGACCATGATGTTGCTCACGTGTTCGAAGTCGAAACGGGGCACCTCGAAGACCTTTTCCAGGTCCACCACGGGCATGTATTCGTCGCGCACCTGCACCACGCGGCCACGGCCGCCAATGGTCTTGATGGTGTCGGACTGCACCTGGAAGGATTCGACCACCGAGCCCAGCGGCAGGATGTAGACCTCTTCGCCCACACCCACGCTCATGCCGTCCATGATGGCCAGCGTCAGCGGCAGGCGCACCCGCACGCTCATGCCGTAGCCCTCGGCGGAATCGATCTCCACCGTGCCACCCAGCGAGGTGATGTTCTTCTTCACCACGTCCATGCCCACACCGCGGCCGGAGACATCGGTCACCTGCTCGGCAGTGGAGAAGCCGGGGGCAAAGATCAGGCCCCAGACCTCGCTGTCTGTCATGCTGTCGGGTGCGTCCAGACCACGCTCGCGGGCCTTGGCCAGCAGCTTGCCGCGGTTCAGGCCCTTGCCGTCGTCGCGCACCTCGATGACGATGCTGCCGCCCTGGTGGCTGGCCACCAGCGTCAGCGTGCCGTGCTCGGGCTTGCCCTTGGCCAGGCGTTCGGCCGGCAGCTCGATGCCGTGGTCGCAGCTGTTGCGCACCAGGTGGGTCAGCGGGTCGGTGATCTTCTCGACCAGGCCCTTGTCCAGCTCGGTGGCTTCACCCTGCGTGACCAGCTCGACCTTCTTGCCGAGTTTGGCCGCCAGGTCGCGCAGCATGCGCGGGAAGCGGTTGAACACCACCGACATCGGGATCATGCGGATCGACATCACCGCTTCCTGCAGGTCGCGGGTGTTGCGCTCCAGGTCGGCCAGACCAGCCGTCAGCTGCTGGTGCAGCGCGGTGTCGATGTCCTTGCTGTTCTGCGCCAGCATGGCCTGGGTGATGACGAGTTCGCCGACCAGGTTGATCAGCTGGTCGACCTTTTCCACCGACACACGCAGCGTGCTGCTGTCCGGGCCGGCGGCGGGTTTGCCCGCTTCGGCCTTGGGTGCGGCGGCGGCGCGCGGGGCGGCGGCCACCGGGGCCGCGGCAGCGGCGGCCACCGGCGCGGCGGCCGGCGTGCCGGCGGGTGCGCCCGGGGCGTCGTCGAAGAAGCCGTAGCCCAGGTCCTTCTCCGGCGCGGCGGCGGTGGCCTCGGGTGCACCCGGTGCGCCGGCATGGAAGCCGTAGCCCTGGCCGATCGGTTGCAGGCTGACCTGCTCGCGTGCCACGTGGAAGGTGAACAGGTCCAGCAGGTCGTTGTCGCTGCTGGTGGTGGTGACCTTGAAGCGGCGCATGCCGTCGGCCGA
>JADMJD010000187.1 GCA_018780805.1 Rubrivivax sp.
GTCGACCACGGCTGCGCATTCCTCCAGCGTGCGCACGAAGGGAATCATCACTTCAACATTGTCGAAGCCCATGGTCTCGCGCACCTGCTTCAACGCGCGACACTCCAGCACGAACGCCGGGCGGAACAGCGCCGACACATAACGCGCCGCGCCGCGCAGACCCAGCATGGGATTTTCTTCTTTCGGCTCGTAGCGCTCGCCGCCCAGCAGGTTGGCGTATTCGTTGGACTTGAAGTCCGACAGCCGCACGATCACCGGCTGCGGCCAGAACGCCGCCGCCAGGGTGGAAATACCCTCGGCCAGCTTGTCGACATAGAACGACACCGGATCGGCATAGCCGGCGATGCGTTGATCGATTTCGTCGCGCACCCCGGGCGTCTGGCTGGCATAGTCCAGCAGCGCCAGCGGATGGATGCCGATCATGCGCGCGATGATGAATTCCAGCCGCGCGAGGCCGACGCCGTGATTGGGTATCTGCGCGAACTCGAAAGCACGCTCGGGATTACCGACGTTCATCATCAGTTTCACTGGCGGTTCCGGCAGCCGCTCGCTCGCCAGCGTCTCCACCGTGAACGCCAGCTTGCCGACGTATACCGTGCCGGTGTCGCCCTCGGCACACGACACCGTCACTGTCTCGCCATCCTTGAGCACATGGGTCGCCTCGCCGGTCCCCACCACGGCCGGGATGCCCAACTCGCGCGCGACGATGGCGGCGTGACAGGTGCGCCCGCCGCGGTTGGTGACGATCGCCGCGGCGCGCTTCATCACCGGCTCCCAGTCGGGGTCGGTCATGTCAGTGACCAGGATGTCGCCTGGCTGCACCCGGTTCATTTCCGCCGGGCTGGCGATCAGCCGTACCTCGCCCGCGCCGATTTTCTGGCCGATGGCGCGCCCAGTGATGCGCACCTCGCCCGCGTCTTCCAATACGTAGCGTTCGCTGCTGCCGTTGCCGCGCGCCTTCACCGTTTCCGGCCGCGCCTGCACGATGAACAGTTCGCCGGTCTCGCCGTCCTTCGCCCACTCGACGTCCATCGGACGGTCGTAGTGGGTTTCGATCGCCACCGCCTGGCGTGCCAGTTCCAGCACCTCGCCATCCGTCAGCGAAAAACGCCGGCGCAGTCCGAGCGGCGTGTCCTCGATCACCGTCGCGCCGTCGCGCCACACCATGCGGGAGGCTTTTTCCCCCAGCTCGCGCCGAACCACGGCGGGAAAGCCCGCGGCGAGTTTGGGTTTGTGTACATAGAACTCATCCGGGTTGACCGACCCCTGCACCACAGTTTCTCCCAGGCCGTATGCCGCCGTGATGAACACCACATCGCGAAAACCCGATTCGGTATCCAGGGTGAACAGCACACCCGAACACGCGATGTCGGAGCGCACCATGCGCTGTACCCCGACCGACAGCGCCACCTCAGCATGGGCAAAGCCGTGATGCACGCGATAGGCGATGGCGCGGTCGTTGTAGAGTGAGGCGAACACCTTCTTCACATATAGCAGCAAGTCATCCTCGCCCTGCACGTACAGATAGGTTTCCTGCTGGCCGGCAAACGAAGCGTCGGGCAGATCTTCCGCAGTAGCGGACGAGCGCACCGCCACCGACACGTTCGCGCCCAGGGCACGGTAGGCGTCGCGCAAGCCCTGCTCCAGATCGGCGGGCAAGGCGGCCGCTTCCACCCAGGCACGAATCTCCTGGCCCACCTGGGCCAGCGCCGTCACGTCCGCCACGTTCAATGCCGACAGTCGCGCATGGATGCGTGCGCGCAAATCGTTGTGATCGAGAAAATCCCAGAACGCCTGCGACGTCGTGGCGAAGCCGCCCGGCACCTTGACACCGGCGCCGGACAGGTTGCGGATCATTTCGCCCAGCGACGCGTTCTTGCCGCCCACGCGCGGCACATCAGCCATCGACAGCGCATCCAGTGGAACGATATAGTGATTCGAGGCCGGCATAATCCACTCCATGAAAAAGCGCATTGCGTACTGCGTATCCGATCACACGGGCGTCACCGTCGAGGCGGTGGCCAAGAGCGTGCTGTCGCAGTTTCCTGATTTCGAGTTTAGCCTGATTGCACTGCCTTTCGTCGACAGTGCGGAGAAGGCTCATGCCACTGCTGCGCGCATCGCCGCCACGCCCGACGCGCTGGTGTTTTCCACCCTGACCGATCCTGCCCTACGCGCGATCCTGCGCGCAGGCTGTCCCCAGCTGTTCGATCTCTTCGACCGCATCGCTCCCGCCGTGGAAATCGCGCTGGGGCAAACCATCACCCCCAGCCCGGGGCGCATCCACAGCATGGCCAACAACTACGAATCGCGCATGGACGCAGTGAATTTCAGCCTGGCGCTGGACGATGGCCTGCAGCCGCAGCGACTCGATCAGGCCGACCTGATCCTGGTGGGCGTATCACGTGTCGGCAAAACCCCCAGCGCGCTCTATCTCGCCCTGCAATACGGCCTGCGTGTCGCCAACTATCCGCTCACGCCGGATGA
>JADMJD010000114.1 GCA_018780805.1 Rubrivivax sp.
CGTGATCTCGCCGGCCAGCACCACCAGGCCGGTGTTGCACAGGGTCTCGGCGGCGACGCGGCTGCGCGGGTCCTGGGCGAAGATCGCGTCCAGGATGGCGTCGGAAATCTGGTCGGCCACCTTGTCGGGGTGGCCTTCGGAGACGGATTCGGATGTGAAGAGGAAGTCGTTCGCCACTTGCATAAACTCCAGTTGGTTGTCCCTGCGTCGCCGGCCCGGGAAGAGCATCTGGAAAGCGGCGAACGCTTTAGCGGATGTGTTTAACGTCGCCCCGCAAGTTGTCCTGTTAACTCGGCGACGGCCGGAATTATACGAAACATGATGTCGTTGTTGCGCTGGCTGGGCCGGCGCCCCCTGTGGCTTCTGCACGCCATCGGCGCCTGGATGGGGCGCCTGGCGTGGTGGATCTCGCCCACCTACCGCCGTCGCATGCGCCTGAACGCGGCGCGTGCCGGCGTGGACGAGGCCACGCTGCGTGCCTCGGTGCCCGAAGCCGGCCGCATGATCGCCGAGCTGCCGCGGCTGTGGCTGCGCCCCGTGCCGCAGCCCGTGGCCGACCCGGTGCGCTGGGTCGGCGATGAGTTCCTCGCCGGCCTGCTGGGCCAGGCCCACGGCCTGGTGCTGCTGACCCCGCACCTGGGCAGCTTCGAGGTCGCGGCCCAGGCCTATGCCGAGCGGTTTGGCGCGCAATGGCCGATGACGGCGCTGTACCGGCCGGCGCGCCAGGCCTTTTTTCGCCGGCTGGAAGAAACCGCGCGCGCCCGCCCCGGCCTGGCCACCGCCCCGGCCAATCTGGCCGGTGTGCGCCAGTTGCTGCGCACGCTGAAGGCCGGCCACACCGTGGGCATGTTGCCCGACCAGGTGCCACCCGCCGGCATGGGCGTCTGGGCGCCGTTTTTTGGCCACCGTGCGTACACGATGACACTCGCCGCCAAGCTGGCGCGGCAAAGTGGTGCCGCCATGGCCGTGCTGTGGTGCGAGCGCCTGCCGCAGGGCGCGGGTTATGTGGTGCACGCGCAACCGCTGTTCGATCCGCCATGCCCCGACGCTGACGAGGTGGCCGCCGCCACCGCCATCAACCACTCGATGGAAGCCGTGATCCGCCAATGCCCGACGCAGTACCTGTGGGGCTACTTCCGCTACAAGGGCCCGCGCGCCGAGGGTCCGGCCTGATGCAGAACGCCTTTGCCCGGCTCACGTTGGGCTTGCTGTGGTGCCTGCAATGGCTGCCGCTGGCGGGTCAGGTGGCGCTGGGGCGCGGGCTGGGCGCCTTGCTGCTGCGCTTTGGCCGCAGCCGGCGGCGCATCGCGCAGCGCAACCTCGAACTCTGTTTCCCGGACCAGACCGCCGCCGAACGCGAGGCCCTGCTGCGCGAACACTTCGCCTGCCTGGGCCGCAGCCTGCTGGAGCGTGGCCTGCTCTGGTATGCGTCACCTGCGCGGCTGAAGCGCCTGATCCAGGTGGAGGGTGACATCGGCCTGGCCGCCCGCAGCGAACAGCCGGTGATGTGGCTGGTGCCGCACTTCATGGCGCTGGACGTGGCCGGTGTGGCCACGCAGCTGTTCCAGGGCCAGCCCGTGGGCTCGATCTACCAGGCCCAGAGCAACCCGGTGTTCGACGCCGCGATGCGCCGCGGCCGGCTGCGTTTTGGCCTGGGCGAGGTCTTCGAGCGCCACGAACAAGGCGCGCTGCCGCTGGTGCGCGCCATCCGCAAACGTCGCGTGGCCTTCTTCAACCTGCCGGACATGGACTTCGGCCGCAAGGAGACGGTGTTCGCGCCGTTTTTTGGCATCCCGGCGTCCACGCTGCTCGCGCCGTCGAAGATGGCGCGTGGCCTGAAGATGACCGTGCAGCCCGTGGTGGCGGAGATGTTGCCCGGCGGCCAGGGCTGGCGCGTGCGGTTTCTGGACCCCTGGGACCACTGGCCCACCGACGACCCAGCGGCCGACGCTGCCACGATGAACGCCTGGATCGAAAGCGAGATCCGCCGCCTGCCGGCGCAGTACCTGTGGGTACACCGGCGTTTCAAGACCCGGCCGGAAGGCCAGCCGCGCCTATACGGCGGCGGATAATCGCGCGATGCGGCTGAAGTTCACCAAGATGCAGGGCGCGGGCAACGACTTCGTCGTGCTCGACGGCACCCGTGCGCCGCTGAACCTCAGCACCGCGCAGCTGCAGCACCTGGGCGACCGCCGCTTCGGCGTCGGCGCCGACCAGATCCTGCTGGTGGAGCCGGCCGATGCCCCGGGTGTGGACTTCCGCTACCGCATCTTCAACGGCGCCAGCGGCGCCGAGGTGGAGCATTGTGGCAACGGTGCGCGCTGTTTTGTGCGCTACGTGCGTGGGCACGGTCTGACCGATGCGCGCCAGGTGCGGGTGCAGACCGTCAACCGCGTGCTGGACCTCACCGAGCAGGCCGATGGCCGCGTGACCGTCGACATGGGCGTGCCCGAGTTCGAGCCCGGCCCGATGTTCGAGACGCTGGCGCTGGGCGCCGCAGGCGATGGCCGCAGCGTGCAGGTGATGCTGCTGTCCATGGGCAACCCGCACGCCGTGCAGCGCGTGGACGACGTGGACACCGCGCCGGTGCTGCAGGACGGCCCGCTGATCGAGCGCCACGCACGTTTCCCGCAGGGCGTGAACGCCGGTTTCCTGCAGGTGCTGTCGCGCCATGCGGTGCGGCTGCGTGTGTTCGAGCGGGATGCCGGTGAAACCCTGGCCTGCGGCACCGGGGCCTGCGCCGCCGTGGTGGCCGGCATCCGCGCCGGCTGGCTGGATGCGCGGGTGGACGTGGCCCTGCGTGGCGGCCAACTGAGCATCGAGTGGCACGGTGACCACGTCTTCATGACGGGGCCGGCTGAAACGGTTTTTGAAGGAGAGATCGAACTGTGAGCATCCAGGATGGATCGACGCGGGGCGTCGAGGGCATCACCGAGGCCGACATCGCCAACTACCTGGCGCAGACGCCCGGCTTCTTCGAGCGCCAGGCCGAGCTGCTGGCCAGCGTGCAGCTCACCAGCCCGCACGGCCAGCGCGCCGTGTCGCTGCAGGAGCGGCAGATGGAAATGCTGCGCGAGCGCATCAAGGGCCTGGAGCACAAGATCGTCGAGATGATCCGCCACGGCCAGGACAACGTGGCCATCGCCGACCGCCTGCACCGCTGGACCCGCGCCATCCTGCTGACCGCCGTGCCACGCACGCTGCCGGGTGTGCTGCTGGCGCAGCTGCAACACGAGTTCATGATCCCGCAGGCCGCGCTGCGGCTGTGGTCGCTGCCGGCGGGCTTCGAGAGCGACGACTTCGCCACACCGGTCAGCGACGACATCCAGACCTTCGCCGCCAGCCTGACGCTGCCGTACTGCGGCCTGAACACCGGCTTCGAAGCCGCCGGCTGGCTGGACATGCCGGGCACCGTGGCGTCGATGGCGATGATCCCCTTGCGCGATGTGCGGCGCGAAGGTGCCTTCGGCCTGCTGGTGCTGGGCTCGCCCGACCCCACACGCTACGCGTCCGACATGGGCACCGAGTTCCTGGTGCGCATCGGTGAGGTGGCCAGCGCCGGGCTGTCGCGTCTTTTGGTCTGACACCGGTCTGAGGCGGGTGTGACCCCTCCGGTTTTCACACCCTACCTGGAGCACCTGCGCGTTGAGCGCCGGCTGGCGCCGCGCAGCCTGCAGGCCTATGGCGAGGCGCTGGCCCGGCTGCAGGCGCTGGCGTTGGAGGCCGGCGTCGAGCTGGCTGCCGTGCGCGCCCACCATGTGCGCGGCTGGGTGGCCCAGCTGCACCGCGGTGGCCTGGCGCCGCGCAGCCTGGCGCTGCAACTCTCGGCCTGGCGCGGCCTGTACCGCTGGTGGGGGCGGGAGGGCCTGATCGACGTGAACCCGGTGGAAGGGGTGCGCGCCCCCAAACGGGGCCGGCCGCTGCCCAAGGCGCTGGCGGTGGACCAGGCCGTGGCGCTGGCCGAACACCAGCCCGAACAAGGCGATGCGCTGCTCGCCTGCCGCGACCATTGCGTCGTCGAGCTGCTTTATGGCTGCGGCCTGCGGGTGGGCGAGCTGGTGGGGCTGGACGTGCAGCCGTCCCCCACGGCCGCGGGCTGGATCGACCCCGCCGACGCGTTGGCCCAGGTGCTGGGCAAGGGGGGCAAACGCCGCAGTGTGCCCGTGGGCGGACCCGCGTTGCAGGCGCTGGCCGCCTGGTTGGCGGTGCGTGGCCGGCTGGCCCGCGCAGACGAGCCGGCCTTGTTTGTCGGCCAGCGTGGCACCCGCCTGAGCGCTGGCCAGGTGCGGGCGCGGTTGAAGGCGCTGGCGCTGAGTGCCGGTTTGCCCACCCATGTGCACCCCCACATGCTGCGCCACAGTTTTGCGTCGCACCTGCTGCAGTCCAGCGGCGACCTGCGTGCCGTGCAGGAGCTGCTGGGCCACGCCAGCATCACCTCCACCCAGGTTTACACGCGGCTGGATTTCCAGCACCTGGCCCGGGTTTACGACGCGGCACACCCGCGGGCGCGCCGCCGCTGACAAGAAACAGCCCCCTGACTCGCTGTGCTCGTTTCCCCCCGAGGGGGAGGTCAGTTCCTTCGGAACGGCCGTGCGGAACTGACATGTGATGTCTTTTTTCACTGGGCAGAAATGCACGGTGAAGCCCTGGAATCTCCACTCATGTTCGGCCCGTGAGCTGCCGATACTGAGCTTGTCGATCCTCCGTCCAGCTTTCTTGGGCACCCGTCACGGACGCAGGGTCGACGGACTGGAGCTCGCATTTCATGGATTCAACGACGTCCGCCGCCCCGGGCCGTCTCACACGCTGGACGGCCCGCTGGCGCTCACACGCCGGCCACACGTCGCAGGAGGCCAGCCTGGGGCTGGTGCTGGGCACCCGCCTGCAAGAGGCGGCCGGTGTCTGGACCCGGCACCTGGGCACGGCCCAGACCCAGATGCGCGACGCCACCGACCAGCTGCTGCAAGGTTTTGCGCAGATCCTGCAGGAGCTGGACGCCATCGTCGAACCCGATCGTGCGGGTGGTGGGGTGGATGCGGCCGGGCTGGACCGCCGCACCGCGATGCTCACGCAATGCGAAGACCGGTTGCGCGGCCTGATCGACAACTTCCACGGTTTTGTGCAGTCGCGTGACGAGGTCATGGGTTCGGTGCGGTCCTTGTCCGACGCTTCGTCCGGCCTGCGCGACATGGCCGAGGACGTGGCCAAGCTGGCTCGCCAGACCAACCTGCTCTCGCTCAATGCCGCCATCGAGGCCGCGCGTGCCGGCGCCAGCGGGCGAGGTTTTGCCGTCGTCGCGGCCGAGGTGCGGCGGCTCTCGGGTGAATCGGGCGACACCGGCCAGCGCATCACCGAACGTGTCAATGAATTTGGCAGCCGCATGCACGCGGCGCTGAAGCAGGCCGAACAACGCACCGCGCAGGACGCCCAGGTCATCCAGTCCTCCGAGGCCACGGTGGGCGAGGTGGTGGGCCAGGTCGACGCCGCCGTGGGCCAGCTCAACGCCCGCGCGCTGGAGTTGAGCGCGCGGGGCCAGGCGGTGCGCGCGCAGGTGGAGCAGCTGATGGTGGCCTTCCAGTTCCAGGACCGGGTGCACCAGATCCTCGACCAGGTCACCGCGTCGATCACACGCGGCTGCGAGCAGCTGGCCCAGGCCGCTGCCAGTGGCAGCGTGCCTTCGGCCGAGGCCTGGCAAGCCCTGGTCAGCGAGGGTTACACCACCGATGAACAGCGTGCCGTGCATGCCCCGGCCGCCGCTGCCGCCGCGCAGGCGCCCAGCGAAACCACCTTTTTCTGACTCCGACCGCACCCCATGGCCAAGACCATCCTGATCGTTGACGACTCGGCGTCGCTGCGCACCGTCGTGAAGATGGCCTTGCAACGCGCCGGATACGAGGTGCTGGAGGCCGGTGACGGCCGCGAAGGCCTGGCCCAGCTGGACAAGGCCGCCAAGGTGCACCTGGTGGTGTCCGACGTGAACATGCCGAACATGGACGGCATCACGATGGTGACGCAGATCAAGCAGCACCCGCGCCACCGTTTCACGCCCGTGATCATGCTGACCACCGAAGGCCAGGACGCCAAGAAGGAACAGGGCCGCGCCGCCGGCGCCAAGGCCTGGATCGTCAAGCCCTTCAACCCGCCCCAGCTGCTGGACGCCGTGTCCAAGCTGATCCTGCCCTAGGAGCCCCCATGGCGACTGCCCTGGCCTTGCCGGCCGAGCTGACGATCTACACGGTGGCCGAACTGCGCACCGCCTGGCTGGCCTGGCTTGGCGAGGCCCTGGCCGGCGCCGACCCGGACGAGCCCCTGGCCGCCGACGCCAGCGCCGTCGACCAGGTGGACACGGCCGGTGTGCAGCTGCTGCTGTCGCTGGCCAACGCACTGGGCCGCCAGGGCCACCGCTTGCGGCTGCACCAGCCCAGCGGACCGCTGGCCCAGGCCTGCCAGCTGCTGGGCGTGGCGCCGCAGCTGCTGGGCGCCACGCCGGAGCGCACCGCATGAACAGCAACGACGACAGCGACAACAGCTTCATCCGCGAAGCCCTGCCCGCCTTCATCAGCGAAGCGCAGGAGCAGACCGAACAGCTGGAACAGCTGCTGCTGCAACTGGAAGACACGCCTGACGACCGCGAACTGCTGGACGCGCTGTTCCGTTGCGCACACACGGTCAAGGGATCGGCGGGCATCTTCGGCCTGGACGCGGTGGTGGGCTTCACCCACCACGTGGAATCGCTGCTCGACCGCCTGCGTGAAGGCCAGGTGGTGCTGACCCCGGCGCTGAGCACGCTGCTGCTGCGCTGCAACGACGAGATCCGCGCCCTGATCGACGCTGCCGCCAACGGCGACGACGATGGGGTGGTGCCGCCGGCACGCGCCGCGTTGATCACCAGCCTGCAGGCCGTGCCTGGCGCCGGGGCCGCACCGGCACCGGCGCCCGTGGTCACCGAGCCTGCGGCCACCGGGGTGCGCTGGCAATTGAGCGTGGCCTTCGGCGCCGACACCTTCCGCAACGGCATGGACCCGCTGGCGATCCTGAACTACCTGCGCACCCTGGGCCACATCCCGCACCTGGTCTGCGACAGTGCCGCCGTGCCGGAACTGGACCTGCTGGACCCGGAGAGCTGCCACCTGGGTTTCGAGGTCGCGCTCGACACCTCGGCCGCGCAGGAGGCCATCGAATCCGCCTTCAGCTTCGTGCGCGACGACTGCACGCTGCAACTGCAATTGCAGCCGCAGACAGGGAGCGACACGGCGCCGCCCACCCCACCCGCGCCCACGCCGGAAACCACCGCGACCGCAGCGCCAAAACAAGCCCAGGCCCGTGTGCGCGACCCCGCGTCGGCTGCTGCGCCGGCCGACGACCAGCGTTTCATCCGCGTGCAGGCCGACCGCCTGGACGCCGTGATCAACCTGCTGGGCGAGCTGGTGATTGCCGGTGCCGGCGCGTCGCTGCTGGCGCGCGAGACCCGGCAGTCCAGCCTGATCGAGGCCAACGAGCAGATCGGACAGCTGATCGAGGAGATCCGCAACGGCACGCTGCAGCTGCGCATGGTGCCGATCGGCGAGACCTTCTCGCGTTTCCGGCGTGTGGTGCGCGACACCGCGGCCGAACTGGGCAAGGACGTGTTGTTCGACATCGTCGGCGGCGAGACCGAGCTCGACAAGTCGGTGGTCGAACGCATCGCCGACCCGCTGATGCACCTGGTGCGCAACGCGCTGGACCATGGCCTGGAGCCGCCCGCGCAGCGCGTTGAAAGCGGCAAACCGGCGCAGGGCACGCTCACGCTGTCGGCCTGCCACGAAGCGGGCAGCATCCTGATCCGCATCACCGACGACGGCCGTGGCATCCAGCGCGACAAGGTGCTGGCCCGGGCCTGGGAACGTGGCCTGGTCGAACGCGGTGTCACACCGCCGGACGCCGAGATCTTCCAGCTCATCTTCGAGCCCGGGTTTTCCACCGCCGAGAAGGTCACCAACCTCAGCGGGCGGGGTGTGGGCATGGATGTCGTGCGCCGCAACATCGAGGCGCTGCGTGGCAGCGTCAACATCCAGAGCAGGCCAGGCCAGGGCAGCACGATCGAGATCCGCCTGCCGCTGACGCTGGCCATCATCGACGGTTTCCTGGTCGGTGTCGGCAACTCGCGTTTCATCCTGCCGCTGGACGCGGTGGTCGAGGTCATCGAAAACCGGCCCACCACCGGCAGCGTCGATGCCCGCGGTCGCGCCTGCGTCGAACTGCGTGGCCAGGTGCTGCCCGTGGTCAGCCTGCGGGCGCTGTACGCGCTGGAGTCCCCCGCGCCCGAGCGCAGCAGCGTGGTGGTCATCCAGGCCGGCGTGCAGCGGTTTGGTGTGCGTGTGGACCAGCTGCTCGGCCAGCACCAGACCGTCATCAAGCCCCTGGGCCGCATGTTCCGCAGCCTGCGGGGCATGTCCGGCTCTTCCATCCTCGCCAACGGCGAAGTCGCGCTGATCTTCGACGTGCATTCCCTCAGCCAACTGGCCGCCGAACCGGCCGCCCCCACCCCCCGGGTGGTTTCCACTCCCTCCGAAGGACTCGTGTCATGAACCAGCCTCAAGTTTCCTGGGTGGCGCGCCTCCTCGCCGGCGCCCAACTGCAACAGGCCGACGCCGACCGCGCCGAGGCCGAACGTGCCCGCGGGCAAGCCGAAGCGGCCTGTGCCGCGGCCGAAGCCGCCCGCGCGGCGGCCGACAGCGCCCGGGCCGACGCCGACGCCACGCTGGCGCAGCTGACCGCCCGGCTCGACGCCGTCGAGGCCGAGCTGAAGGTGCGCACCGAGATCATGAACCTCACGAGCATCGTCTCCGAGGCCGACAAGAAGGGCGACATCCTCAGCGTCAACGAGAAGTTCCTCGAGGTCTCCAAGTACCCGAAAAACGAGCTGATCGGCCAGGGCCACAACACCACGCGCCACCCGGACATGTCCAAGGCGGTGTTCAAGCAGATGTGGCAGACCATCGGCCGCGGCGACATCTTCCGCGGCATGGTGAAAAACCGCGCCAAGGACGGCACGCCGTATTACGTGGACGCCGTCATCGCGCCGATCCTGGGCGAAAACGGCAAGCCCATGAAGTACCTGGGCGTGCGCTACGACATCACCGAAGCCGAGATCGAGCGCCAGAACGCCCGTGGCATCCTGGGTGCCATCGATGCCAGCTACGCCTACATCGAGTTCGACCTCGGCGGCCAGGTGCTGCAGGCCAACACCAACTTCCTCAACACGCTGGGCTACACGCTCGAAGAGGTCAAGGGCCGGCACCACCGCATGTTCTGCGATGCCGCGCTGGTCAACAGCCCGGCCTATGCGCAGTTCTGGCAGAACCTGAACGCCGGCCAGCCGCAGAAGGACACGTTCAGGCGCGTCAGCAAGAGTGGCCAGGAGGTCTGGATCCAGGCCGTCTACGCGCCGGTGAAGGACGAGATGGGCCGTGTGGCCAAGATCGTCAAGATCGCGACCGACGTGACCGCGCAGGTGGTGGCGGCCCGCATGCTGGAGCAGGCCGTGGAGCAGGCCCAGCAGGTGACCACCGCCGCACGCGACGGTGACCTGACGCAGCGCATCCCGCTGGAGGGCAAGAGTGGCCCGATCCGCGCGTTGTGCGAAGGGGTCAACACGCTGATGGAGACCACCTCGGTGATTTTCGGTGATGTGGGCCGGGTCTTCGGCGCGCTGTCGGCCGGCGACCTGAGCCAGCGCATCAGCCGCGATTACCTGGGCGTGTTCGGCCAGGTCAAGGACGACGCCAACGCCACCAGCGAAAAACTCTCGGCCATCATCGACGACGTGGGCCGGGTGTTCAGCGCGCTCGCCGCCGGTGACCTGAGCCAGCGCATCACACGCGACGCCGAAGGGGTGTTCGACCAGGTCAAGCAGGACGCCAACAGCACCAGCGAAAAACTCGCCGCGATCATCGAAGAGGTGCGCGCCGCGGCCGACGCGCTGACAGGTGCCGCCAACCAGGTGAGCGCCACTGCGCAGAGCCTGAGCCAGAGCGCCAGCGAGCAGGCCAGCTCGGTCGAGGAGACCACGGCCTCGATCGACATGATGAGCGCCAGCATCACGCAGAACAGCGACAACGCCCGTGTCACCGACGGCATGGCCACCAAGGCCAGCAAAGAAGCGGGCGACGGCGGCTCGGCCGTCACGCAGACGGTGCAGGCGATGAAGCAGATCGCGCAGAAGATCAGCATCGTCGACGACATCGCCTACCAGACCAACCTGCTGGCGCTGAACGCCGCCATCGAAGCGGCACGTGCCGGCGAACATGGCAAGGGTTTTGCCGTGGTGGCGGCCGAGGTGCGCAAGCTGGCCGAACGCAGCCAGGAAGCGGCCAAGGAGATTGGTGACCTGGCCAGCAACAGCGTCAGCACGGCGGAGCGGGCCGGCAAGCTGCTGGACGAGATCGTGCCCAGCATCCAGAAAACCAGCGAGCTGGTGCAGGAGATTGCCGCGGCCAGCGCCGAGCAGAGCCAGTCGGTCACGCAGATCGGTGGGGCGATGGGCCAGCTCAGCAAGGCCACGCAGCAGAACGCCTCGGCCTCCGAGGAACTGGCGGCCACCAGCGAAGAGCTGTCCGGCCAGGCCGAGCAGTTGCAGCAGTCGGTGGCCTTCTTCAACCTGGGCCAGCCGGCGGCACGCGCGCCGGCTTCCCCGGCCGAGCGCCGTGCGCCGAACTCGCCGATGCGCGGCGCGGCACGCCCGGTGGCCTCACCGGCGGGCTCACCGGTCAAAGCGACCGGCACGCACGGCAACTTCCGCCCCTATTGAAGGAGGCCGTGATGCGCAGCGAAACCTCAGGCAGCGGCGCGGCCGATACCGGCGCGCAGTACCTCACCTTCGCGCTTGGCGAGGAGGTGTTTGCGATGGACATCCGCACCGTGCGCGAGATCATCCAGGTCGGCCCCATGACCACGGTGCCGCTGATGCCCGACTTCGTGCGCGGCGTCATCAACCTGCGCGGTGCGGTGGTGCCGGTGATCGACCTGCAGGCGCGCTTCGGCCGCGCCGTGGCGCGGCTGGGCAAGAAGAGCTGCATCGTGATCTTCGATGCCGTGCGCAGCGGCGAGCGGGTCGAGCTCGGCCTGCTGGTGGACGCGGTGAGCGAGGTCATCGACATCCCCGACCACCAGATCGAGCCGCCACCGGCCTTTGGCGGTGCGGTGCGGCGCGATTTCATCCGTGGCATGGGCAAGGTGGCGCAGCGTTTCGTGATCATCCTGGAGCCCGACCGCGCGCTGGACGTGGACGAGATGGCGCAGCTGTGCGAAACCGCGCAGACGCGCCTGGCCGCATGACATGGCGGCTCTGGACGACACCACCTACCGCGCCATTGCAGACCTGATGCACGGCGCCGTGGGGCTGTCGTTCGCCGACAGCAAGAAGGCGCTGATCGCGTCGCGCCTGGCCACGCGCATCCAGCGCCTGGGGCTGGAGGGTTTCGAGGACTACCTCGCGCTGATCGAGCGGCCCGACGACGGCGGCGAGTTCCAGGTGGCGGTGGACCTGCTCACCACCAACGAGACCTATTTTTTCCGCGAGCCGGCGCACTTCGAGCTGCTGGCGCGCGAGCTGCCGCAGCCGGCCAAACGGCCATTGGCGCTGTGGAGCGCGGCTTCGTCCTTTGGCGACGAGGCCTACACGCTGGCCATGCTGCTGACCGAGTGGCAGGCCCAGGGCCGCATCGGGCCCGACTGGCAGATCCTGGGCACCGACATCAGCGACCGCGTGCTGCGCAGCGCCATCGAAGCCGTCTACCCGGCCGAGCGCCTGCGCCATGTGGAGCCCGAGCGCCTGCGCCGGCATTGCCTGCGCGGCGAAGGCGCGTCCGAAGGCCTGGTGCAGATCCGGCCCGCGCTGCGCGAGCGGGTGCGCTTCGGCCAGCTCAACCTGACCCGCCCGATCGAGGACATCGGCCCGTTTGACGCCGTGTTCCTGCGCAACGTGCTGATCTACTTCGACGCCGAGACCAAACGCAGCGTGGTCGACCGTGTGCTCACCCAGCTGCGCCCGGGTGGCCTGTTTTTCATCGGCACCGCCGAAGGCCGTGTGCCCTGCAACACACCGCTCCAGGTGCTGGCGCCGGGTGTCTTCCGCAAGCTGGTGGCCTGAATCGATGCTGGCCGCCGGTACGCACCACACGCTGCACCCCGGGGACGTGGTGCTGGCCGAACGCGGCGACACGCTGGAAACGCTGCTGGGCTCCTGTGTGGCCATCGTGCTCACCGACCCGCGGCGCAGCATCGGCGCCATGTGCCATGTGGTGCACAGCGGGACGGGCACCAGCACACGGTCGGCCGAGCCGGCGCTGGCCCGCATGCGCCAGCTGCTGCTGGCGCGCGGCATCGTGCCGGCCCTGTGCGAGGCCTGGGTCTACGGCGGCGGCAACATGTTCCCCGCGCTGGTGGGCGAACACCATGTCGGCGCCGACAACGCGGACTGGGCGCTGCAGGCGCTGGCCCGTGAGCGCATCCCCGTGTTGCACCAGGACCTGGGCGGCACGGGGTACCGACGCCTGCTCTGGACCATCGGCCCGGACGAACCCCAGCTGCGCACCACGCCGGTGACGGCCTGAACCTGAAAGCCCAAGATGCCCGTGAAGGTGTTCGTGATCGACGATTCCGCCGTCGTGCGCCAGACCATGCAGCACCTGCTGGGCGGCGACCCGGAGATCGAGTACATGGGCAGCGCGCCCAACCCGCTGCTGGCGGCCGCGGCCATCCGCAAGGCGGTGCCCGATGTGCTGTTGCTGGACATCGAGATGCCCGGCATGGACGGCCTGACCTTTCTGCGCCAGCAGATGGCCGAGCGCCCCATCCCCACCGTCATCTGCTCGACGCTGTCGACCCAGGGCAGCGCCGTGGCGCTGGACGCGCTGGCCGCCGGGGCCGTGGCCGTGGTGGCCAAACCGCGGCTGGGGCTGAAGGACTTCCTGGAGGGCTCGCGCCGCGAGCTGCTGCAGACGCTGAAGGCCGCTGCCCGCGCGCGGCCCCGTGGCGGCATGGCCGCCGCACGCCCGGTGGCGGCGCCACCCGCGCGCCCACCGGTGCGTGGCCTGCATGCGCTGGCGGTCAACAAACCCGTGGTGCTGGGCAGCTCCACCGGCGGCACCCAGGCCATCGAGGCGCTCTTGATGGGGCTGCCCGCGGATTGCCCGGGCATCGCCATCGTGCAGCACATGCCGGAGAAGTTCACCGCGATGTACGCGCAGCGCCTGAACAGCCTGTGTGCGATGGAGGTGCGCGAAGCCCGCGACGGCGACCGCCTGCAACGCGGCGTGGTGCTCATCGCGCCCGGCGGGCGCCACATGCAGCTGCGCAAGGCCGGTGGCCAGTACAGCGTGCAGGTGCTGGACGGCCCGCCGGTGAACCGCCACAAACCCTCGGTGGACGTGTTGTTCCGCTCGGCGGCCGACTGTGCCGGGGCCGACATCCTGGCCATCATGTTGACCGGCATGGGTGACGACGGCGCACGGGGCATGAAGCTGCTGCACGACGGCCATGCCCGCACCGTGGCGCAGGACGAAGCCAGCTGCGTGGTGTTTGGCATGCCGATGGAGGCCATCAAGCTTGGCGCGGTGGACGAGGTGTTGCCGCTGGACCAGATCGCCGGTGCGGTGCTGAGGTTCGACGCGCGCGGCTGAAGTTGGATGAAGTCGGCTGAAGCCGGCGGACGCGGGCCTGAGCCCACAATCGCCGGCATGAAAGTCATACGCCTGCGCGAAGGCCGCGAACGTTCGCTGCTCAAACAACACCCCTGGGTCTTCGAAGGCGGCATCCAGCGTGGTGGCGGTGACGCCGGCGAAACCGTGCGTGTGGAGGCCGCCGACGGGCGTTTTCTGGCCTGGGGCGCGTTCAGCCCGGCCTCGGCCATCCGTGTGCGGGCCTGGAGCTTTGACGAAGCCGAACGCATCGACCGCCACTTCTTCGAGCGCCGTGTGCAAGCCGCCGTGGCCTGGCGCGCCGGCCTGGGCCTGCAGAGCAACGGCCAGCGCCTGGTGCACGGCGAGGCCGACGGCCTGCCCGGCCTGGTGGTGGACCGTTACGGCGACACCCTGTGCGCGCAGTTCGGCACCGCCGGCGTGGAGCGCTGGCGCGAGGTGATCGCGGATGCCTTGCTGGCCGCCACCGGCTGCGGCCGCTTGTACGAACGCTCGGACGCCAGCGTGCGCCAGCTCGAAGGCCTGCCCGAGCGCACCGGCTGGCTGCGTGGCGAAGGCGAGACCGAACTGACGATCACCGAACACCAGTGGCAACTGACGCTGGACCTGGCCAGCGGCCACAAAACCGGCTTCTACCTGGACCAGCGCGACAACCGCGCGCGCCTGGCGGCGCTGGTGCAACAGCAGGGCCTGAAGACGGTGCTGAACTGCTACTGCTACACCGGTGGCTTCACGGTGGCGGCGCTGGCCGGGGGCGCGGAACACGTCACCAGCGTCGATTCTTCCGGCCCGGCCCTGGCCCGCGTGCAGGCCCATGTGCGGCTGAACGGCCAGCCGGAATCGGCCAGCACCGTGGTGGAGGCCGATGCCAACCGCTTCCTGCGCGACAGCCTGGCCGCAGGCCGGCGCTATGACGCCATCGTGCTGGACCCGCCCAAGTTTGCGCCCACCGCGGCGCACGCCGAACGCGCCGCGCGCGCCTACAAGGACATCAACCGCCTGGCGTTGCAGCTGCTGTCGCCGGGTGGTTATCTGCTGACCTTTTCATGCTCGGGCGGGGTCTCGGCCGATCTGTTCCACAAGATCGTGGCCGGGGCTGGCATCGACGCCCGCGTGGATGCGGCCATCCTGCAGCGCCTGGAAGCGGCGCCCGACCACGCGCCCACGCTGTTCTTTCCCGAGGGTGACTACCTCAAGGGCCTGGTGCTGCGGCGGCGCCTGGAAAACCAGGCCAGCATCAGCAGCCCGCCGCCAAAAAGCGCGTAGCCGGGCGGCTCGGGCACCACGCCCACCACGGCGGTCACAACCGTGCCCATGCCGGCTGCCGCCATCGGGCCGGCGCGGTTGTGGATGATGCTGTCGATCCAGGCGATGTGGCCGTCCAGCGCCGTGGCACCGGCCAGGTCACCAAAGCTCGCGGTGTTGTCCGGGTTGCTGTCGCAGGCCAGGCCGTTGGCCTGGTTGCAGCTGTGTTGCAGGGTCCAGGACATCACGGCGCTCAACCGCCACTGCTGGCCGTCCCAGACAAAGGCGCCGGCGCCGGAATCACCCGGCGCCAGCAGGGCTTCCGAACGTGGTGTCACGGCCGTGTCTTGGGCGGGTTCGGCCTCGGCCGCCAGCCGGCGGTGCGCCACCAGGCCCGGCCGGCCGCGCCCGGGGCTGGCCAGGGCCGCGCGGCTGCCGCTGGGCGCGTCGAAATCGAACAACCAGGTCTCGCCGTAGGGCGCGGGTGTGTTGCCGCGGAAGGTCTGGTTCGTCAGGTCGAAGCTGTTGCTGCCCCAGTGGGCCCAGCCCCAGTCGTCCCAGGTGGTGCCGCTGCTGCTGCCCCCGGTGGTGGTGCTGCCGTGGCCCGCGAAGAGGAAGGCACTGCCCAGGTCGTTGCGGCCCGAGAGCTGGGCACCGCTGATGGTGGTGACCGGCGCGCTGAGCGCCAGCACCGCCAGATCGGCGCCGGTGGAGAGCGTGCCGTTCCAGCCGCTGTGCAGCCAGACCTGGCCGGGGCTGACCGTGCGGCTGACGCTGGCCGTGCCGCCCACGAGGCCGAAGTCCACCTGCAGGCTGCTGAAGCCGTCGGCGCAGTGCGCGGCCGTCAGCACATGGCGGCCGCCGGCCAGCAGCGTGCCGGAGCAGACGAAGGACTGGCCCGCGCTGTCGGTGCCCCAGAGCCTGGCCACGCTGTCCAGCGGGCCGGCCACGCCGTTGAAGACCTGGCCGGGTTGCAGCCGCCAATCGGTGGCGGCCGAGGTGTTGGACACGGCCTGCGCGGGCAGCGCGGCCAGCAGGCTGGCCCCGGCCATGAGCAGGGGCCAGCAGCGGTGGAGCATCAGGGTCATGGGCCGATCCGGTGAACAAAGAAGTCCTTGTCCCTCTTTTCGGCCGATCGGTCGGTGCGTTGAGGCACACCGGCCACCCCGGGCCCGGGGTGGCCGGGCCGGGCGTGACAAAAACCTCAGGTCGCGGCTTGGGCCAGGCCCAGCAGCCGCATCGCGTTGTCCTTCAGGATGCCGGGTTTGACCTTGTCCTTGAAGCCGGCTTCGTCAAAGTCCTTCATCCAGCGCTCGGGGGTGATCAGCGGGTAGTCGCTGCCAAACAGCATGCGGTCCTTCAGCAGCGTGTTGGCGTACTGCACCAGCTGGGCCGGGAAGTACTTGGGGCTCCAGCCCGAGAGGTCGATCCACACGTTGGGTTTGTGCAGGGCCAGGCTCAGTGCTTCGTCTTGCCAGGGCCAGCTGGGGTGGGCGATGACGATCTGCATGTCGGGAAAATCGATGGCCACGTCTTCCAGCAGCATCGGGTTGCTGTTCTGCAGCCGCAGGCCGCCGCCGCAGCGCATGCCTGAGCCGATGCCGCTGTGCCCGCTGTGGAAGATGGCGGGCAGTTTGTACTCGGCGATCACCTCGTACAGCGGCCAGGCCATGCGGTCGTACGGCAGGAAACCCTGCACCGTGGGGTGGAACTTGAAACCCTTGACGCCGTGGCTTTCGATCAGCCGGCGCGCCTCGCGTGCGCCCATCTGGCCTTTGTGGGGGTCGATGCTGGCGAAGGCCATCATCATGTCGCTGTTCTTGGCCGCGGCTTCGCAGATTTCTTCGTTCGGGATGCGGCGGCGGCCGAGCTGCGCTTCGCTGTCCACCGTGAACATCACGAGGCCGATCTTCTTTTCGCGGTAATAGGCCACCGTCTCTTCGATGGTGGGCCGGCGGTTGCTGCCGAAGTACTTGTCGGCGGCGCGGTCGTATTCCTCGCCGTAGTTGTCGAACGGGTTCCAGCACGACACCTCGGCGTGGGTGTGGATGTCGATCGCGATCAGGTCCTGGGTTTTCATGGGGCTTGCTCCTCAGGCTTATATGCTTACATAATGTAATTACTTTGTCGATGGAGACCGACGCGATGCAAAACGATGCCCTGATCCTGGCCACGCGACACGACGCCGTGTTGCACCTGGCCCTCAACCGCCCGGCCAAGCGCAACGCCGTCAATGATGCCTTGGTGGCGGCGCTGGACGCGCAGTTCGCGGCCATCCCCGACGGGGTGCGCGCCATCGTGCTCACCGGCAACGGCGACCATTTCTGCGCCGGGCTCGATCTGTCGGAGCTGACCGAGCGCAACGTCTTCCAGGGCATCCTGCATTCGCGCAGCTGGCATTCGGCGCTGGACCGCGTGCAGTACAGCCCGGTGCCCGTGGTGGCCGTGCTGCACGGCGCGGTGGTGGGCGGCGGGTTGGAGATCGCCGCCAGCGCGCATGTGCGCGTGGCGGAAAAGAGTGCGTTCTACGCCTTCCCCGAAGGCCAGCGCGGCATCTTTGTCGGTGGGGGTGGCTCGGTGCGGGTGCCGCGCCTGATCGGCGCTGCGCGTGTGGCCGACATGATGTTGACGGGCCGTGTGCTGGATGCCGAAGAAGGCCTGGCCATGGGCCTGGCCACCTACCTGGTGGAGCCGGGCGCCGGCCTGGCCAAGGGCCTGGCGCTGGCGCAGAAGATCGCGGCCAACGCACCGATGTCCAACTACGCCGTGATCCAGGCCTTGCCGCGCATCACCGAGCTGTCGCCGGAACAAGGCCTGTTCATGGAATCGCTGGTGGCCGCCATCGCCCAGGGCGAGCCGGCCGCCAAGGAGCGGCTGCGCGCCTTCCTGGACAAGAAGGCCGGCAAGGTGGAGAAGGGGCAATGAACACCGCCACCCCCACGCCGAAGTACCGCAACGCCAAGGTCGGCGGCTGCCTGCAGGCCGTGGCCGAGAAGCGGCCCGATGGCAGCACCGTGCTGCGGTCCACCGAGGCGCTGCAGCCCTATCCCGCGCGGCTGACCGACCGCCTGGAACATTGGGCCACCACCACGCCCGACCAGGTTTTTGTGGCCCGCCGCGAGCCCGACGGTGCCTGGATCACCATCACCTACGCGCAGATGCTGGACCGGGTGCAGCGCCTGGGCCAGGCCCTGGCCACACGCGGCCTGAGCGCCGAGCGGCCGATTGCCATCCTGTCGGACAACGACCTCGAGCACTTGACGCTGGCGCTGGCCGCGCAGTGGATCGGCGTGCCGTACGCGCCCATCTCGCCGGCCTATTCCACCGTGTCGCAGGACGGCGCCAAGCTGCGCCAGATCCTGGCCACGCTGCAGCCCGGCCTGGTGTTTGCCGGCGACGGCGGCGTCTACGGCCGCGCCATCGCCGCCTGTGTCGATGCCGAGGCCGAACTGTTGCTGGTGCGCGGCGCCGTGCCCGGCCGCACCCACACCGATTTCCAGGCACTGCTGGCCACCCCCCCTGGCGCCGAGGTCGCGGCCGCGCACGCCCAGGTGGGCCCGGACACCATCGCCAAGTTCCTGTTCACCTCGGGTTCCACCAAACAGCCCAAGGGTGTGATCAACACGCAGCGCATGTTGTGCGCCAACCTGCAGCAGATCGGCCAGACCTTTGCCTTCTTCGCCGACGTACCGCCGGTGCTGGTGGACTGGCTGCCCTGGAACCACACCTTCGGCGGCAACCACAACGTCGGCATCGTGCTCTACAACGGTGGCACGCTGTACCTGGACGATGGCAAACCCACGCCCAAGGGCATGGCGATGACGCTGCAGAACCTGCGCGAGATCGCACCCACGATCTACTTCAACGTGCCCAAGGGTTTCGAGGAAATCGCGCGTGCGATGGACCATGACACCGTGCTGCGCGACAAGCTGTTTTCACGTGTGCAGGCCTTCATGTTCGCCGGCGCCGGCCTGAGCCAGGCGGTGTGGGACCACCTGGACCGCCATGGTGAGCAGACCGTGGGCGAGCGCATCTGCATCTTCACCGGCCTGGGCATGACGGAGACCGCGCCCTCGTGCACCTTTGCTGTCGGCACCCAGGTGAAGAGCGGCGACATCGGCCTGCCTGTGCCGGGCGTGGAGGTCAAGCTGGTGCCCAATGCCGAGGGCAGTGGCAAGATGGAGATCCGCTTCCGCGGCCCCAACGTGATGCCGGGTTACTGGCGCATGCCGGAAGAAACGGCGGCCGCGTTCGACGAAGAAGGTTTTTACCGCACCGGGGACGCCGTGGTCTTCAAGGACCCGGCCGACCCGGCCAAAGGCCTTCGCTTTGACGGCCGCATCGCCGAGGACTTCAAGCTCGCCACCGGCACCTTTGTCAGCGTCGGCCCGATGCGCGCGAAGGTCATCCTCGCCGGCGATCCGCTGGTGCAGGACGCCGTGGTCGCCGGCCTGAACCGCGACGATGTGGGCCTGCTGATCTTCCCGCGGGTGGAAGACGCCCGCCGCCGCTTCGGCCTGCCGGCCGACTGGCCCGCCGCGCAGGTGCTGGCCGCCGCGCCGGTGCGCGAGTTTTTCCAGGCGCTGATGGACAAACTCTGGGCCGAAGGCACCGGCAGCGCCAGCCGGCCGGCCGCGGCGCTGCTGCTGGCCGAGCCGCCGTCCATCGACCGCGGCGAGGTCACCGACAAGGGCTCGATCAACCAGCGCGCGGTGCT
>JADMJD010000018.1:0-24388 GCA_018780805.1 Rubrivivax sp.
GCAAGACCGTGAACATGATGGAGCTGATCAACAACATCGCCAAGGCGCACAGCGGTTTGTCGGTGTTCGCCGGCGTGGGTGAGCGCACCCGCGAGGGCAACGACTTCTACCATGAGATGGCCGATTCGGGCGTCGTCAACCTGGAGAACCTGGGCGAGTCCAAGGTGTCCATGGTCTACGGCCAGATGAACGAACCCCCGGGCAACCGCCTGCGCGTGGCGCTGACCGGCCTCACCATCGCCGAGTCGTTCCGCGACGAAGGCCGTGACGTGCTGTTCTTCGTCGACAACATCTACCGCTACACGCTGGCCGGTACCGAAGTGTCGGCGCTGCTGGGCCGCATGCCTTCCGCCGTGGGCTACCAGCCGACGCTGGCCGAGGAAATGGGCCGCCTGCAGGAGCGCATCACCTCCACCAAGGTGGGCTCGATCACCTCCATCCAGGCCGTGTACGTGCCGGCGGACGACCTGACCGACCCGTCGCCTGCCACCACCTTCGCCCACCTGGACGCCACCGTCGTGCTGTCGCGTGACATCGCCTCGCTGGGCATCTACCCCGCCGTGGACCCGCTGGACAGCAACAGCCGCCAGGTCGACCCCAACGTCGTCGGCGAAGAGCACTACAGCACCACGCGTGCCGTGCAGTCCACGCTGCAGCGCTACAAGGAACTGCGCGACATCATCGCCATCCTGGGCATGGACGAACTGAGCCCGGAAGACAAGCTGGCCGTGGCCCGCGCGCGCAAGATCCAGCGTTTCCTGTCGCAGCCGTTCCACGTGGCCGAGGTCTTCACCGGCAGCCCGGGCAAGTACGTGCCGCTGAAGGAAACCATTCGCGGCTTCAAGATGATCGTCGCCGGTGAATGTGACCACCTGCCGGAGCAGGCCTTCTACATGGTCGGCACCATCGACGAGGCCTTCGAAAAGGCCAAGAAGATCAACTGAGCGGCGCGCTCGGCGCCCGGGCGTCGTTGCCGTGCTCAGTGGACGCGAGTCCACTTCCGCGCGGCGCCTAGCCCGAACGCCGAACGCTTGCTCAGTGGACCTTCTTCAACGCTAGGAAACCAAAATGGCAACCCTTCAAGTCGACGTGGTCAGTGCCGAGGAGAGCATCTTCTCAGGCGAGGCCAAGTTCGTCGCGCTGCCGGGCGAAAACGGCGAGCTCGGCATCCTGCCGCGCCACACGCCGCTGATCACCCGCATCCGGCCGGGTGCGGTGCGCATTCAGCGTGCCGACAACGGCGAAGAGGAGTTTGTCTTCGTCGCCGGCGGCATCCTGGAAGTGCAGCCGGGCCGGGTCACCGTGCTGGCCGACACCGCGATCCGCGGGCATGACCTGGACGAGGCCAAGGCCGTCGAAGCCAAGAAACAAGCGGAAGAGGCGATGAAAAACGCCAAGACCGACATCGACTTCGCCAAGGCCCAGGGCGAGTTCGCGGCCATGGCGGCACAGATCGCGGCGATTGCCAAGCTGCGCAAGAAGTAAACGACGCTGCTGCGCACCCGACACCGGGGCCGTCCTGCACATGCGGGTCGGCCCCGGCTTCATTTCCGGGGTGGCCCGGGCTAGGCTGACCGCATGAACACCGACCGCCTGCGCCGCCACACCCTGGGCGACCTGCTGCACCGCAGCGCCGCCCGCCACCCGCACAAGTTGGCCATCGCCTGCGGCGCAGTGCGCTGGACCTACCGCGAGTTCGACGCGCTGTGCGACCGCTTGGCCGCCGGCCTGGCGCAGCACGGCATCGCCAAAGGCGACCGGGTGGCCATTCTGGCGCGCAACTCCCACGCTTTTGCCGCGCTGCGCTTTGCGCTGGCGCGGCTGGGCGCGGTGCTGGTGCCGATCAACTTCATGCTGAAGGCCGACGAAGCGGCCTACATCCTGCGCCACGCCGGGGCGCGGATGCTGGCCACCGACAGCAGCCTGGCGCCCCTGGCCCAGGCCGCCGCGGCGCTGGACACCGCCGTGCAGCAGTTCCTGTGGCTGCCGGCCGAAACACCATCGGAGCCGGTGCCCGGCATGCTCCGTTTCGAGACGCTGGCGGCCTGCGCCGAGACACCGCCCGACGTGGCGCTGAACGGCAGCGACCTGGCGCAGATCGTCTACACCAGCGGCACCGAATCGCTGCCCAAGGGCGCGATGCTCACGCACGACGCGGTGATGTGGCAGTACGTCAGCTGCGTGGTCGATGCCAGCATCGCCAGCGACGACTTGATGTTGCACGCGCTGCCGCTGTACCACTGCGCGCAGCTGGATGTGTTCTTCGGCCCCGCCGTCTATGTCGGCGCCAGCAACGTCATCACCGGCCAGCCGGTGGCCGAACACCTGCTGGCGTTGATGCAGCGGCACCGCATCAGCAGTTTTTTTGCGCCGCCCACGGTGTGGATCGCGTTGCTCCGCTCGCCAGCCTTCGACGGCGCCGACCTGAGCAGCCTGAAGAAGGGCTACTACGGCGCGTCCATCATGCCGGTGGCGGTGATGCAGGAGATCCTGCAACGCATCCCGGGCCTGCAGTTGTGGAACCTCTACGGCCAGACCGAAATCGCGCCGCTGGCCACGATGCTGGGCCCGGAGGACCAGCTGCGCAAACCCGGCTCCTGCGGCCGTGCGGCGCTGAACGTCGAAACACGTGTGGTGGACGATGCGATGTACGAGGTGGCCCCGGGCCAGATCGGCGAGATCGTGCACCGCAGCCCGCAGCTGCTGAGCGGCTACTTTCACGACGACGAACGCACCGCAGCCGCGTTCGAAGGCGGCTGGTTCCACTCCGGCGACCTGGCCACCATCGACGACGAGGGTTACATCACGGTCGTGGACCGCAAGAAGGACATGATCAAGACCGGCGGCGAAAACGTCGCCAGCCGCGAGGTCGAAGAGACCATCTACCGCTTGTCCGGCGTCAGCGAGGTCGCGGTGGTGGGTCTGCCGCACCCGCGCTGGCTGGAGGCGGTGGTCGCCATCGTCGTGCCCAAACCAGGTGCGGCGCTGGATGAAACCGCGGTGCTGGCGCATTGCCAGGCGCAGCTGGCCGGCTTCAAGGCGCCGAAACGCGTGGTGTTTGTGGACGCGCTGCCCAAGAATCCCAGTGGCAAGCTGCTCAAGCGTGAGCTGCGGCAGTCGTTTGCAGCGCTGTTCACCTGAGGACCCGTGATGGCTAAAAAGAGCGACAAGCTCGGCAAGGCCGAGTACTACGAAAAGCTGGCCCCGCTGGAGCTGGAACTCAACGACATGGCGCGCTGGCTGCAGCACACCGGGCGCCGTGTGCTGGTGTTGATCGAAGGCCGCGACACCGCTGGCAAGGGCGGTGTGATCTCGGCCATCGCCGACACGCTGAACCCACGCCAATGCCATGTGGTGGCGCTGCCCAAACCCAGCGACCGCGAACAGTCGCAGTGGTACTTCCAGCGTTATGTGGCGCACCTGCCGGCAGCCGGTGAGATCGCGCTCTTCGACCGCAGCTGGTACAACCGCGCCGGTGTCGAACGCGTGATGGGTTTTTGCACCGAGGCGCAGACGGCGGCCTTTCTGCAGCAGGCGCCGGCCTTTGAGCGCCTGCTGGTGGACGACGGCATCCTGCTCTTCAAGTACTGGCTCACGGTGGACCAGGCCAAGCAGGAGGAGCGTTTTGCCGAACGCCAGCAGGACCCGCTCAAACGCTGGAAACTCTCGCCCATCGACGTGAAGGCGCGTGAGAAGTACCAGGACTACGGCCGCGCCCGCGATGCGATGCTGAAGGCCACGCACAACAAACACGCCCCCTGGACGCTGGTGGACTTCAACGACCAGCGCCGGGGCCGTTTGACGCTGATCCGCGACCTGCTGGACCGCCTGCCCGACCACCAGGTGCCGGAGGCGCTGGTGGACCTGCCGCCGCTGGGCCACGCGCCGCGCAAGGAGCGTTTCACGGGTCCGCTCAAGCCCATCCCCCCGTTGCGCTGAAGCGGCGTCGGCGTGGTCCAATGCCGCGCTGAGGTCACGCCCCATGCATTCCCCGCTGTACCTGCTGGAACGGTTCGACGTTGGCATCGTCCGCCTGGACGCCGGCCGCCATGTGCTGGACATGAACCAGTTTGCGCGCCGCGTGCTGCCGGTGGATGAAACCCAGCCCTTCAGCAAGATGGTGCTGGACTTTCACCCCGAACGCTCCAAGCCCAAGGTGGAGTTCCTGCTCGACCAGGCGGCTGTGTGCCCGGTGGCCAGCCCACCGCCGATGACGATGATCATCAACATCCCCGAGCGGGTGCTGCTGATCAAGGTCATCCGCATGTCGGACCATGTCGGCAGCACCACGGGTTACACCCTGGTCTTCTACGACATCACCGATGTCGTGGCAGCCGAGATGCCGCCCGGCGCGCCCAGGGACGAACGGCGCCGCCTGCACAAGATCCCCACGGTGCAGGGCCAACAGATCCGGTTCGTGGACGCCGAGCAGGTGCTGCGCCTGCAGTCCGACGGCCACTACACCCGCATCGTGCTGGCCGAGGGTGGGCGCTTCTGCAACCTCAGCATCGGCGACCTGGAAAGCCGGCTTGACCCCGAGCAGTTCATGCGGGTGCACCGCAGCCACATCCTGAACCTGCGGGCCGTGCACGAGCTGGTGCGGCAGGACGGCCGCCTGTCCGTGCGGCTGCGCGGTGATGCCGAGCTGATCCCGGTGTCGCGCAGCAGCAGCGCCGCGCTGCTGGAGCGCCTGGGTTTGGCCGCGGCGGCGGTGCGTCAGGGTTAGTCCTGGGGATCGCTTTCCCGTAGGCACCAGGCCGCGGGAAAGCCGGCCGCGGCCGTTCGTGCAACACGCCGACCGTTCGTGCGAGGCGCCCGGCACTTCGTGCAAATTCGGCCCAAACCGGGCGCCAGACACCCCGCATGACGTTGCCGCGGTCTTGTCGAAGAATGGGCCGACACGACAAATCGGACCGGAGACGCCCATGATCCCACCCGCCTTCGACTACCACGCCCCGCGCTCCGTGGGCGAGGCGCTGAGCCTGCTGGGCAGCCTGGGCGCAGACGCCAAGCTGCTGGCCGGCGGCCACAGCCTGCTGCCGATGATGAAGCTGCGCTTTGCGCAGCCGGCGCACCTGATCGACCTGAACCGCATCCCCGAGCTGCGGGGCATCTGCGAAGACGGCAACACCATCTGCATCGGCGCGATGACGGTCGAAAACGCGCTCATCGCGTCCCCCGTGCTGCAGGCCAAAGTGCCGCTGCTGGTGGAGGCGGCCAGGCTGATCGCCGACCCGCAGGTGCGCAACCGCGGCACCATCGGCGGCGACATCGCCCACGGCGATCCGGCCAACGACCACCCGGCGCTGGCGCTGGCGCTGGACGCGACGCTGGTGCTGCAAGGCCCGGGCGGCCGGCGCAGCGTGAAGGCCGACAACTTCTTCCTCGGCACCTACATGACGGCGCTGCAGGACGACGAGATCCTGGTCGAGATCCGCATGCCGGCCTTGGCGCCGAAGACGGGTTACAGCTACCACAAGCTCAAGCGCAAGACCGGCGACTGGGCCACCGCCGCCGCCGCCGTGGTGCTGCGGCAAGACGGTGGTGTGGTCAGCCACATCCGCATCGCCCTCACCAACGTCGCGCCGATGGCGCTGCGCGCAGTGGACGCGGAAAACGCGCTAAAGGGCCAGCCGCTGAGCGACACCACGATCGCTGCTGCCGCCGCTGCGGCGATGGCCGCCTGCGACCCGGCGGCCGATCTGCGCGGCAGCGTGGACTACAAGCGCGCGATGGTCGGCCAGATGCTGCAGCGTGCGCTGCGTGCCGCCGCGGCCCGTTGCCAATGACGACAAGGGAGACACAGACATGGCAAAGACACTGATCAGCGTGAAGGTCAACGGACGCACGCAGGAGAAGGCGGTGGAGCCGCGCACCCTGCTCGTGCACTTCCTGCGCGAAGAGCTGCGCCTCACCGGCGCGCACATCGGCTGCGAGACCAGCCACTGCGGTGCCTGCACGGTGGACGTGGACGGCCAGAGCGTGAAAAGCTGCACCCACCTGGCGGTGCAGTGCGACGGCTCGGAGGTCCTGACCGTCGAAGGCCTCGCGAACGGTGGTGTGTTGCACGCTGTGCAGGAAGGTTTCTACCAGGAGCATGGCCTGCAGTGCGGCTTCTGCACGCCGGGCATGTTGATGCGTGCCTGGCGGCTGCTGCAGGAGAACCCGGCCCCGAGCGAAGAAGAGATCCGCGCCGGCATGAGCGGCAACCTGTGCCGCTGCACGGGGTACCAGAACATCGTCAAGGCCGTCCAATACGCTGCGGCCAAGCTGCAGCAAACCGCCCAGGAGGCCGCATGAACGCCCCCGAAAGACTCGCCGCGCTGCAGGGCCTGGGCGACAGCCGTTTGCGCAAGGAAGACGCGCGTTTCATCCAGGGCAAGGGCCACTACGTCGACGACATCCAGATGCCCGGCATGCTGCACATGGACATCGTGCGCAGCCCGTTCGCCCACGCGCGCATCAAGTCGATCGACAAGAGCGCGGCGCTGGCCATTCCGGGTGTGATCGCGGTGCTGACGGCCGACGACCTGAAGCCCTTCAAGCTGCACTGGATGCCCACGCTGGCCGGTGACGTGGCGGCGGTGCTGGCCGATGAGAAGGTGCACTTCCAGATGCAGGAGGTGGCCGTCGTCATCGCCGAAGACCGCTACGCGGCGGCCGACGGCGTGGAGGCCGTGCAGGTCGAGTACGAAGAACTGCCGGTGGTCATCGACCCCTACGAAGCGCTGAAACCCGACGCGCCGGTGCTGCGCGAAGACCTGGCCGGCAAGACCAGCGGTGCGCACGGCGCGCGCGACCACCACAACCACATCTTCACCTGGGACGCGGGGGATGCCGCGGCCACCGACGCCGCGTTTGCCGCCGCGCCGGTGGTGGTCAAGCAGCACCTGTTCTACCCGCGGGTGCACCCCTGCCCGCTGGAGACCTGCGGCTGCGTGGCCAGCTTCGACCCCATCCGCGGCGAGCTGACCACCTACATGACCAGCCAGGCGCCACACGTGGTGCGCACCGTGGTCAGCCTGCTGTCGGGCATCCCCGAGAGCAAGGTGCGCATCGTCAGCCCCGACATCGGCGGCGGCTTTGGCAACAAGGTGGGTGTCTACCCGGGTTATGTGTGTGCCATCGCCGCCAGCATCGTGCTGGGCAAGCCGGTGAAGTGGGTCGAAGACCGCATCGAGAACATCAGCTCCACCGCGTTTGCGCGGGATTACCACATGGACGGCGAAATCGCCGCCACCGCCGACGGCCGCATCACCGGCCTGCGTGTGCATGTGCTGGCCGACCATGGCGCGTTTGATGCCTGTGCCGACCCCACCAAGTTCCCGGCCGGCATGTTCCACATCTGCAGCGGCAGCTACGACATCCCGGCTGCCTTCTGCAGCGTCAAAGGCGTGTACACCAACAAGGCGCCGGGGGGTGTGGCCTACCGTTGCAGCTTCCGCGTCACCGAGGCGGTGTACCTGATCGAACGCCTGGTGGACGTGCTGGCGCAAAAACTCGGCATGGACAAGGCGGCCATCCGCGCCAAGAACTTCATCCGCAAGGAGCAGTTCCCGTACACCAGCGCCTTCGGCTTCGAGTACGACAGCGGCGACTACCAGACCGCGCTCGACAAGGTGCTCACCGCGGTGGACTACACCGCCCTGCGCGCCGAGCAGGCCGCCAAACGGGCCGACCCGAACTGCCCGACGCTGATGGGCATCGGCCTGGTCAGCTTCACCGAGGTGGTGGGCGCGGGCCCCAGCAAGATGTGCGACATCCTGGGCGTGGGCATGTTCGACAGCTGCGAGATCCGCGTGCACCCCACGGGCTCGGCCATCGCGCGCATGGGCACCATCACGCAGGGCCAGGGCCACCAGACCACCTACGCGCAGATCATCGCCACCGAGCTGGGCATCCCCAGCGAGGTGATCCAGGTCGAAGAAGGTGACACCAGCACCGCGCCTTACGGCCTGGGCACCTATGGCAGCCGCAGCACCCCGGTGGCGGGCGCTGCCATCGCGCTGGCGGCGCGCAAGATCCACGCGAAGGCGCGCAAGATCGCCGCCCACCTGCTGGAGGTGAGCGAAAACGACCTCGACTGGGAAATCGACCGCTTCAACGTCAAGGGCGACCCGGCCAAACACAAGACGATGAAGGACATCTGCTGGGCCGCTTACAACAACGTGCCCGCCGGCCTGGAGCCGGGGCTGGAAGCGGTGCACTACTACGACCCGCCGAACTTCACCTTCCCGTTCGGCATCTACCTGTGTGTGGTCGACATCGACCGTGGCACCGGCGAGACCAAGATCCGCCGCTTCTACGCGCTGGACGACTGCGGCACGCGCATCAACCCGATGATCATCGAAGGCCAGATCCACGGCGGCCTGACCGAAGGTTTTGCCGTCGCGATGGGCCAGCAGATGCCGTTCGACGCGCAGGGCAACCTGCTGGGCAACACGCTGATGGACTACTTCCTGCCCACCGCCGTGGAGACCCCGCACTGGGAGACCGACCACACCGTCACGCCCAGCCCACACCACCCCATCGGTGCCAAGGGCGTGGCCGAATCGCCGCACGTGGGCTCCATCCCGACTTTCACCTCGGCCATGGTGGACGCGTTTGCGCACCTGGGTGTCACGGATATGACCATGCCGCACACCTCCTTCCGGGTGTGGGAGCAGTTGAAAGCCAGCGGCGTCGCGCTCTAATCGAGGGTTTTCCACTCTCACTGCCCCACCCTCCATGGAAGTCAAACTCGACAAGAAGTACCCGCTGGACGTCAGCGTCGACCAGGCCTGGGCCGTGCTGGCCGACATCCGCGCCACCGCCGCCTGCATGCCCGGTGCGCAGATCACCGAACAGCTGGACGACACGCACTTCAAGGGCACCGTCAAAAGCAAGGTCGGCCCGGCGGTGATGAGCTTCGGCGGCGACATCGAGCTGCTGCAGCTGGACATGGCCGCGCGCACGCTGCAGATGCTGGGCAAGGGCGCGGACAAGGCCGGTTCGTCGGCGGCCATGAACCTCACCGCCACCGTGTTGCCAGGCGAGACGCCGGGCAGCAGCGTGCTGGCCGGGCAGGCCACCATCACCGTCAGCGGCAAGCTCGCGCAGTTCGGCAGCCGGCTGCTGGTGCCGGTGTCGGACGCGATGCTCACGCAGTTCGCCGGCAACTTCCGCAATGCAGCTGCGGCGGTGCCGGTGGTGGCCACTGAAACTGCTGCCGGTGCGGCGCCAGCGCCTGTGGCCGAACCGGTGGCCGTGGCCCCGGTGAAGGAGCTCAACGCCCTCGGCCTGATGTGGACCGTCATCAAGGGCTGGCTCGCCGGCCTCTTTGGCAAGAAGGCATGAACGACGGGGCGCTGCTCGAACGGCTGCAGCAGGCGGGCTACATCGCCGACGAGGCGCTGGCCACCACGCTCTGGCTGGCCGGTGAGTTGCAGCGCCCTTTGTTGATCGAAGGCGACGCCGGCGTCGGCAAAACCGCACTGGCGCTGGCCTTGGCCAAGGCTGGGGACCGCCGCCTGGTGCGCCTGCAATGCCACGAAGGGCTGGACCTGGCGCAGGCCGCCTACGAGTGGAACTACGGCCGCCAGCTGCTGGCGATCCGTCTTCACGAAAACTCGCACGAAAGTGGCGAGCGTGTCGCCGAGGCCGACCTGTTTGCGCGCGACTACCTGCTGGAGCGCCCGCTGCTGCAGGCCATCGCGAGTGAACAGCCCTGTGTGCTGCTGATCGACGAGCTGGACCGCGCCGACGAGGCTTTCGAGGCCTTTTTGCTGGAGCTGCTGTCGGACTGGCAGATCACCGTGCCCGAGCTCGGCACGCTGACGGCGCGCCATGTGCCGCAGGTCATCCTCACCAGCAACGGCACACGCGAGCTGAGCGATGCGCTGCGCCGGCGCTGCCTGTACCACTGGCTGGACTACCCGACGCTGGCGCGTGAGATCAGCATCGTGCGCGCCACGCTGCCGCTGGCGGAATCGGCGCTGGTCGAACAGTCCGTCGCCTTCGTGCAGCGCCTGCGGCGCGAGGACCTGGGCAAGACCCCGGGTGTGGCCGAAACGCTGGACTGGGTGCGGGCCTTGCACCGCCTGCAGTTCAAGGCGCTGCCCGACGACCCGGACGGCCTGATGGACACGCTGGGCTGTTTGCTGAAAACACGCGAGGACCGTTTCCAGCTCGGGCCTGAGCGGGTGCAGAAGCTGATCGAAGGCCGTCTACGTGGCGTCGCCGAGAAGGCCTGACATGCACGCCGAGCCGCTGCACACCATCGCCGGCTTCGCCGCCTTGCTGCGTGAACATGGCCTGAGCGTTGGCATCGCCGAACAGCAGGCCATGGTGCAGGCCGCGCTGCTGGTGCCGCTGGTGCGGGCCTCGCGGCTGGACGCGGCCTGGCGCGCCATCGCCTGCCACGACGCACGCGCGTGGCAGCGCTGGCCGGAGCTGTTCGAACGTTACTGGCACCCCGACCGGGTGAAGGGCACGGTGCGCAGCAGCGGCCAGACCCGGCCCGCGCGTGACCTGCGGCAGGTGGTGCAAGCCCTGCAGAGCAGCCTGGCGCCACCCGGCAGCCGGCCTGGCGACACCGCCCTGCAGGCCGGGGACGGTGCCAGCGACGAAGCCGCCGCCCCACGTGCCCAGGGCGGCGCCAGCCGCACCGAGGCGCTGCACGACAAGTCGCTGTCGGAATGGCTGCCGCAGGATCTGGCGCTGTTGCAGCAGCTGGCCGAACGCATCGCGCGCCGGCTGCGGCGGCGCCTCACACGACGCTGGCACGATCACCCGCAGGGCGCGCGCCTGGACCTGCGCCGCACGCTGCGCGCCAGCCTGGCCACCGGCGGCCTGCCGCTGGCCCCGGCCTGGCGCCGGCAGCGGCGTGAACAGCCCAAACTTTTCATCGCGGTGGATGTCAGCCGCTCGATGGAAACACATGCGCAGCTTTTCCTGCGCATCGCACGGGCCTTTGTGGCCGGCGCGGGGGTACGGGTGTTTGTGTTCCATACCCGGCTGGCCGAGGTGACGCCGCTGCTGCAGCGCGATTCGGCCGCGGTGCAGGAGAAGGTCAACGCCGTCACCGCTGGTTTCGGCGGTGGCACGCGCATCGCCACCAGCCTGGCCGACTTCCACCGCGTGCACGCCCGTGCCCAACTGGGCCGCAGCGCCCGGCTCTGGGTCTTGTCCGATGGCTTCGACGCCGACCCGCCCGAGCAACTGGCCGCCGAGCTGGCCGCGGTGCGCGGGCGCGGCGTGGCCATCACCTGGTTCCACCCGTCGGCCGAACCACCGGCATCGGCTGCGATGCTGGCTGCGCGCCCGCTGGTGCAGCGTTTTGTGCGCCTGGCCAGCCTGCGCGACCTCGAAGCCGCTGCGGCGGTGCTGCACTGACCAAGGAGACCCACCATGGGCTCGTTCGACGTTCTTGTCTCTGCCCAGCGCCTGCAAGCGCAACAGCAGCCGTTTGCGCTGGTGAGCGTGTTGCGCGTGCAGGCGCCGGCGTCGGCCAAGGCGGGGGACAAGGCGGTGGTCACGGCCGACGGCATCGTGCAGGGCTGGATAGGCGGTGGCTGCGCGCAGCCCGCAGTGCTGAAGACCGTGCGCGCCGCGCTGGCCGACGGCCGCGCCCGCCTGATGCGCATCGCACCGGCTGAAGAAGGCACGATGCGCGAGCTGGACGAGGTGCTGGAGTTCGGCATGGCCTGCCACTCCGGTGGCACGCTGGAGCTCTTTGTCGACCCGGTGCTGCCGGTGGCCCGGCTGGTGGTGATCGGCGACACGCCGCTGGCCGCGGCGCTGGCGACGCTGGCGCCGCATGTCGGCTGGACCACGGACCACGTGGTCGATGAAAACGCGGCCACGCCGGCGCCGGGGGCCTTCGTCGTCGTTGCCACACAAGGCCGGCGTGACCTGCAAGGCCTGCGCGCGGCCCTGGCAGCGCAGGCGCAGAAACTCTTCTTCGTCGCCAGCGCGCGCAAGGCAGCCGTCTTGAAAGCCGCGCTGATCGAAGCCGGTGAAGACGCCGCGGCCGTCAACGCCATCGTCGCACCGGCGGGCCAGCCCATCGGCGCGCAGACGCCCGAGGAGATCGCGTTGTCGGTGCTGGCGGCGGTGGTGGCGGCGCGGCGGGGGGCGGAGCCCGCGCCCGCACCCGTTGCCAAGGCCAAGCCGCTGCCGCTGCCCGACATGCCCGTGATCGGCGGCTCCTGCTGCGGCGGAGGCTGACATGGGCTGCCTCCTGAAAGGTGGCGGTGGCCTCTACAGCCGGGTCGTCATCGGCGCCGTGTTGCTGGCCGCCGGCAGTGGCTCGCGCCTGGGGCATCGGCCCAAGAGCCTGCTGCAGCTGGGTGGCGTGCCGCTGATCCGCCGCCAGCTGATCGCCTTGTCGGGCGCCGGGGTGGACGAGGTGGTGGTGGTCACCGGCCACCACGCGGAACTGATCGAGCCGGTGGTGCAGGACTTCCCCGTCACGCTGGTGCACAACCCGAACCCGGACGACGGCCAGGTCTCGTCGCAGCGGCTCGGGCTGGCCGCGCTGGCCGGCAAGTTGGACGCGGTGATCGTCGCGCTGGCCGACCAGCCGCTGATCAACGCGCAGGACATCACGGCCTTGATCGGCGCGTGGAAAAAGCGCGCCGCCGGCACCGCCGTGCTCTACCCCGAGGTGAACGGCGAACGCGGCAATCCCGTGATCTTCAGCGCCGACGTGCGCGAGCAGATCCTGGCCGGCGCGGCCAACATCGGTTGCCGGCAGTGGCAGGCTGCGCACCCCGACGCCGTGGCGACGATGCCCACCGACAACCGGCGTTACCGCGTCGACATCGACACCGAAGACGACATCGCGCGCTTCGAGCGCGACACCGGGCACCGCCTGGCATGGCCGCTGCCCGCCTGACCCTGCTGGCCTGGGCGCTGTGGCTGGGCGGCTGGCTCGGTTTTGGCACCTGGGGCTTGCAGCACTGGCCGCTGGTGGCCGGTGGGCTGGGTGCGCTGGCGCTGTGGCTGTTGATGATCGCGCTGCTGCAGGGCCTGGGCCCGCGCCGCCACGTCACCCCCGCGGCCATGCTGTTGGCTGCCGCGGCGGCGCTGCTGGGCGCGCCCGCGCCGTGGCCTGCCGCGCTGGCCGGCGCGGCGCTGCTGCTGGCGGTGGCGCGCGCGGCGGGGTGGCGGCGCTGTGCCTTGCTGCCACTGTCGCGCGCCCCTGGCGCCGACCCGGCGGACTGGCCGCGCTGGGCCGCGTCGGCTGCGATGTTGCCCATGATGGCCGGGCTGCCGGCGATGGCCGGTTGGTGTTCGGCCGCCGGCTGGCCGCTGCCACTGGTGCTGGGCCTGCACGTGGTGCTGATGGTCGCCCCGGCCTGGGCCGGCCCGGCGCGGCCGGGCTGGGTGGCCGGGGCCATGGGCGCCGGGGCGTTGGCCTTGTGGTGGTTGCCAGGCCTGGATGGGCTGATGGCCGCGTCCATGTTGCAGGCCGTGGCCTGCGGCCTGGCCTGGCGGCTGTCCCCGAAGGTGCCGATGCACCCGGCCCGGCGCCACCCGCTTGCTGTGGGGGTGCCGGCCGTGGCCGTGCTCCTGCTGGGCGTCGCGCTCGCGGCTTTCGGGCCGCTGGCCCTGATGGGGGTGCATGCGCTGCTCAGCGCTGCGGCCGTGCTGGGTGCCCTCGCCGCCGGGGCGCTGAAGTTCAGCGCAGGTCGACGCCGTCCGGCAGTTCGTTAGGGTTGCGTTCGCCTTCTGCCAGCGGGAAATGCTGCAGCAGCAGCGCCTCCACGGCGTCGATGGCCTGCATCAGCCCGGCTTCGAACTGACCAGCGCGGAAGGCCTCGCGCATGCCGGCCACCACCGCCTGCCAATGCGCCGGCGGCACATGCCGCGCCAGGCCGCGGTCGGCCACGATCTCGATCGCGTGTTCGGCCAGCAGCAGGTAGATCAGCACGCCGTTGTTGGCCTCGGTGTCCCACACGCGCAGCTTGCCGAACAGCGTGACGGCGCGGTCGCGTGCACCCAGGCCCTGCCACAGGTAGGACAGCGGCAGGCCGGCCTCCACGCTGAGCCGGATCTCGCCGCTGTGCCGGGCCTCGCTCTGCCGCACACGCTGCGCCAGGCGCTCCAGCGCGGCACTGTCCAGCGCGCGCCGGGTGTCGGTGTCGTCGACCAGGCGGTGTTTCAGGATGCGTGTGAAGCGGTTCATCACCAGTCTCCCGACGCGCCACCGCCGCCAAAATCACCTCCGCCGCCGGACGAAAACCCGCCACCGCCACCGCTGCCGCCACCGCCGCCAAAACCGCCGCTGCCGAAGCCCCCGCCCCAGCCGCCATGGTCGCCGCCCGAGCCGAAGATGATGGGCGGCCCCCCGCCCCGGCCACCGCGGCTGATGCTGCGCGCCGCCGAGCCCAGCCCGAACAGGCCCACGACCACCAGCGCGACCAGCGCCACGCCCACGCCCAGCAACACACTGGCCGTCAGCCAGCCGCCGATGCCACCGGCCACGGCGCCGGTGGTCACGGCACCCAGCTTGCGGCCCATCACGCGGGTCATCACACTGCCGACCACCGGCACGGCGATGAAGAAGAACATCAGCAGCTCTTCGATCTGCGGGCCGCGGTCACCTGCGGTCTTGCGCGCGCTCTGTTCCGGCAGCGGCAGGTTTTCGCCGCGGATGCGCGCGATCAGCTGGTCCACCGCGGCGTTCAGGCCACCGGCGTAGTCGTTGGCGCGGAAGGCCGGGCGGATGACGCGGTCGATGATCTGGCGCGCGGCCAGGTCGGGCACCGCACCTTCCAGCGCCTTGGCGGTCTGGATGTTGATGCGGCGGTCGTCCTTGGCCACCAGGATCAACAGGCCGTCGCCCACCTCACGGCGGCCGATCTTCCAGGCCTCGCCCACGCGCTGCGCCAGACCGCCGATGTCCTCGCCCTGTGTGCTGGCCACCATCAGCACCACGATCTGCGGGCCGGCTTCGGCCTCGAAGGCCGCGAGCTTGGCCTCCAGTTCGGCCACCTCGTCGGCCGCCAGCGTGGCCGTCTGGTCGATCACACGGCCGCTCAGCGGCGGCACCGCCAGCTGCTGTGCCCACGCCGGGGCCCATGCGCCGGCACAGGCCAGCGCCAACGCCAGGATCAGCGCGCGCAGCACGGTGCGTTACTTGCCGAACTCGACCTTGGGTGGGGCGGAGATCTGTGCCTCGTTCTGCACCGTGAAGTTGGGCTTGACCTGGTAGCCGAACACCATCGCGGTGAGGTTGTTCGGGAAGCTGCGCGCCAGCACGTTGTAGTCCTGCACGGTCTTGATGTAGCGGTTGCGCGCCACGGTGATGCGGTTTTCGGTGCCTTCCAGCTGCACGCGCAGGTCCTGGAAACCCTGGTTGGCCTTCAGGTTGGGGTATTGCTCACTCACCACCAGCAGCCGGCTCAGCGCGCCCGAGAGCTCGCCCTGCGCGGCCTGGAACTTCTGGAAGGCCTCGGGGTTGTTCACCAGCTCCGGCGTGGCCTGGATGGACGTGGCCTTGGCACGCGCCTCGACCACCTTGGTCAGGGTCTCCTGCTCGAAGTTGGCCTCGCCCTTGACCGTGGCCACGATGTTGGGGATCAGGTCGGCGCGGCGCTGGTACTGGTTCAGCACCTCGGCCCAGCCGGACTTGACCTCTTCGTCCAGGCGCTGGAAGTCGTTGTAGCCACAGCCGGTGAGCAGCACGCCCAGGCCCAGGGCCAGCAGCAGTCGTCGCAGGGTGGTCATCGTGGTGTTCTCCATCGGGTTCAGAAGCGTCCTCTAGATGGAGGCAACGCCAGGATTTCAAGCAGGCCAGCTTAGCATCGCCCCATGTTGCATCCTGCCCAGGCGCTGGCCGCTGCCAACCGGCCGCTGCCCCGCGCAGTGTCGTCGCAGCGCCGCGTGCTGGTGCTGGGCGGCGGCGGGGTGCTGGGCTCTGCGGTGGTGGAGCGTTTGCTCAGCGGCCAGCGATTCGCCCATGTGGGTGTGTGGACGGTGCAGCCGCTGCAGCCCGCGCTGCGTGGGCTGGAGCCGGTGCCCGAGGCGGACTGGCCAGCCTTCGCCCCCGACACCGCCGTGGTGGTCTTCGACCGCGAACGCGACGCCAACGGCCGCGACCTCGCCTTCGGCCGCCCGCTGCCGGCCGAACTGGCCGCGCGTGCTGCACACCTGCACCAGCTCGGCGTGGCCACACTGGTCGTGGTGGTGCCGCACGCGCCCGGCGCGCTGCCGCAGGCCCTGAAGGCCGGGCTGGCGACGCTGGACGAAGGCGCGGTCGCGGCGCTGGGCTTCCGCCACCTGGTGTTCATGCGCTCTGCACAGGCGGCATCGGCAGCGCCCGGTGGCCAATCCCCACCCGAACGCCTGGCGCAGTGGATGCTGGGCCAGCTGCTGTGGATGGTGCCGCAGCGCGACCAGCCGGTGCGCAGCGTCACGGTGGCGCGGGTGGCGGCGCGCCTGGCCGCGGCCCTGCCCGGATCGGTGCCTGGCACCCGGGTGCTGCCGCCTGAACTGCTCTGGGCCGCGGCGCAGGCGCCCAAGTCCGATCGCGCGGTGGATGCCTGGCTGGACGGTGTGGCGCCCGCGGCCATCCCCGATGTTCCCCTGACGAAGCAGCGCTGGTAGGCGCCCGATAATGGGCCGCATGAGCAGCACCCTCCAGAACGACAATTTCCTGCGCGCCTGCCTGCGCCAGCCCACCGAGCACACGCCGATGTGGCTGATGCGCCAGGCCGGGCGTTACCTGCCGGAGTACAAGGCCACGCGTGCCCAGGCCGGCAGCTTCATGGGCCTGGCCACCAACGCGCAGTTCGCCACCGACGTGACGCTGCAGCCGCTGGACCGCTACGCGCTGGACGCCGCGATCCTGTTCTCAGACATCCTCACCGTGCCCGACGCCATGGGCCTGGGCCTGAGTTTTGCCGAGGGCGAAGGCCCGCGTTTTGCGCACCCGCTGCGCGACGAAGCCGCCGTGGCCGCGCTGCAGGTGCCTGACCTGGACAAACTGCGCTACGTGTTCGACGCCGTCACGTCCATCCGCAAGGCCTTGAACGGCCGCGTGCCGCTGATCGGTTTTTCCGGCAGCCCCTGGACGCTGGCCTGTTACATGGTCGAAGGCAAGGGCTCGGACGATTACCGCCTGGTCAAGAGCATGCTCTACGGCCGGCCCGACCTGATGCACCGCATCCTGGCCATCAACGCGCAGGCGGTGGCGGCCTACCTGAATGCGCAGATCGACGCTGGCGCGCAGGCTGTGATGGTGTTCGACTCCTGGGGCGGCGTGCTGGCCGACGGCGCCTTCCAGAAATTCAGCCTGGCCTACACGGCCGAAGTCGTGAAACACCTCAAACGTGAGGCCGATGGCCGGCGTGTGCCGGTGATCGTGTTCACCAAGGGCGGTGGCCCGTGGCTGGAAGAGATCGCCGGCATCGGCGCCGACGTGGTCGGCCTGGACTGGACAGTCAACCTGGGCCGCGCGCGTGCCGCCGTGGGCAGCCGCGTCGCCCTGCAAGGCAACCTGGACCCGAACGTGTTGTTCGCCCCGCCCGAGGCCATCGCACGCGAGGCCATCGCCGTCCTGGACAGCTTTGGCCCGCCCCAGCGGCCCGACGGTGGCTGGGACGGCCACGTCTTCAACCTGGGCCATGGCATCAGCCAGTTCACGCCGCCCGACCATGTGACGGCGCTGGTGGAGGCGGTGCACAGCCATTCGCGGCGCCAACGCACGCTGGGCCGGTGAGTGAGCGCTCAGGCTTGACTTATCCCCAAAATTCATGCTGCGCCGCAGCGAGCCGGTTTCCCCCGGGCGCTGCAGGTGAGTGCCCGCTAAGTTGTTGATTTCATTGATTTGATGAAGCTGCCTCGGGAGCGAGCAATCCAGCCCAGGCCCCGCAGAATCAAGCACTTGGCGCCGCTGGACGCAGCTTGCCCACAAAGTTATCCACAGGCTGGGTGGGTAACCTCGAAAGTCTTTCAGGATCAGTAGCTTACGGTGACTTCGTCAAGCGACCCCGAGCTTTCGTGCGCAAGTTCACAGGTGGCGATCCGGGTGTCGGTGGCCGTGGAAACCCCACAGCACACCGCGCTCAGTGCCCCGCTGGACTACGCCGCCGACCAGGCCTGGCCGCCCGGCACCCTGGTGCGTGTGCCGCTGGGCCGGCGCACCGTGACCGGCATCGTCTGGGGTGTGCCCGAGGGTGGGTTGCCCGTGGGCGCCGTGCTGCGCCCCATCGAGCAGGCGCTGACCGCGCTGCCGCCGCTGCCCGAGGCCTGGCGCACGCTGGTCGCCTTTGCGGCGGGTTATTACCAACGCGGCCTGGGCGAGCTGGCGCTGGCCGTGCTGCCGCCCGAACTGCGCAAGCTGGACGCTACCCAACTGGGCCGGCGCCTGAAACGTGCCCGGCCGGCGGCCGTGGCGGCCGAAGGCCCTGCGCTGCGCCCGCTGACCCCCGAGCAGGCCGCCGCGCTCGCGGCGCTGGAGGCCTTGCCACCCGGCCCGGTGCTGTTGCACGGCGTCACCGGCTCGGGCAAGACCGAGCTCTACCTGCGCGCTGCCGCGCGTGCGCTGGACGCCGGCCGCCAGGTGCTGGTGCTGGTGCCCGAGATCAACCTGACGCCGCAGCTGGAGGCGCGGTTCGCCGAACGGTTCCCGGGCCGGCTGCTGGTGGCCCAGCACAGCGGGCTGACGCCGCCGCAGCGCCTGCGCCACTGGCTGCAGGCCCACCACGGCCAGGCCGACCTGGTGCTGGGCACGCGGCTGTCGGTGTTCACGCCGCTGCCGCGCCTGGGGCTGATCGTCGTCGACGAAGAACACGACCCGTCGTTCAAGCAGCAGGACGGCGCGCGTTATTCAGCGCGGGACCTGGCCGTCTTCCGCGGCCGGCTGGAAAACGTGCCGGTGATCCTGGGCTCGGCCACACCGTCGCTGGAAACCTGGCAACGGGCGCTGGACGGTCGTTACAGCAAGCTGACGCTGGCGGACCGGGTCGGCGGCGGTGTGCTGCCCCGCGTGCGCATCTTCGACATGAATCGCCTGCCGCCCGACCGCGCCGGCCAGACCGTGCTGGCACCGCCGCTGCTGGCCGCCATCGAGGCCCGCATCGCACGCGGTGAACAATGCCTGCTGCTGCTGAACCGCCGCGGGTATGCGCCAGTGCTGCACTGCGGCGCCTGCGGCTGGAAAAGCGGCTGCCCGCATTGCAGCGCCTGGCGCGTCTTCCACAAGTTGGACCGCACGCTGCGCTGCCACCACTGCGGTTTCACCGAACGGGTGCCCAAGGCCTGCCCGGAATGCGGCAACCTCGACATCTCACCCGTCGGGCGTGGCACCGAAAAGCTGGAGGAGCAGATCGCCGCGCTGCTGCCCGGCGCGCGTGTGGCCCGCATCGACGCCGACAGCACACGCCTGAAAGGCGCGCTGGAAGCGCAGCTGGCCGCCGTGCACGCCGGCGAGGTGGACGTGTTGATCGGCACCCAGATGGTGGCCAAGGGCCACGACTTCCGGCGCATGACGCTGGTGGCCGCGGTCAACCCCGACGGCGCCTTGTTTGCCAGCGACTTCCGTGCGCCGGAGCGTTTGTTTGCCCTGCTGATGCAGGCCGGTGGCCGCGCCGGCCGCGACGCCGCCCAGTCCGAGACCAGCGAGATGTGGGTGCAGACCGCGCAGCCCACGCACCCGCTGTTTGCGGCGCTGGTCAGACACGACTACGCAGCCTTTGCCGCCAGCCAGCTGGCCGAGCGGCTGGCCGTGGGCCTGCCGCCCTTCAGCCACCTGGCCTTGCTGCGCGCCGAGGCCAAGGACGCCGAAGTGGCCCGTGCCTTCCTGCAGGATGCCGCCGCCGTGCCGGTGCCCGCCGGCCTGAGCTGTTACGAGCCCGTGCCACCGCCGGTGGCCAAGGTGGCCGGGGTCGAACGCCTGCAGTTGCTGGTGGAAAGCAGCTCACGCCCGGTGCTGCAGCAGTGGCTGGCCGATTGGGTGCCGCAGCTGCATGCGCTGAAGGCGCAGCACAAGGGGCTGATCCGCTGGGCGGTGGACGTGGACCCGCTGGGTTTTTGAACCTTCGACGCCGATCAGAGGCCCGATCGCCAGCGGTCCAGCAGGCTGCCGCGGCCCGACTCGGGCCGGGCCGTGCGCTGGCCCAGCACCATCAGCCCGCCCTGCAGGTACAGGCCGTTCAGCAGCCGGGTGGCGCGCTCGGGATCCATGCCGGGCCAGCGCGCGATCTGCGCCACCGTGGCGCTGTCGCCGCGCAGCCGCTGCAGCGCCGCACCCAGCGCACCGGCGCGGGCGGCGGCGTCGGCCTCGAAACCGGCGGTGACGCGAAAGCCCATCGGCCCCGCCAGCGGCTCCAGCAGCGCCGCGCGTGGCGCCAGCAGCGCCAGCGCCCAGAGCAGCGGCGGCAGCGGCAGGTAGGTGTCACGGGGTGCCACCCGTTCGCGGTCGTGGTGCTCGGGCGGGCGCAGACCGGGCGGCTGCACGCCCAGCACCTCCAGGTCGCGTGTGCCCTCCACCAGCGAGGCCAGGATGGGCCGCGGCAGGTGGTACACGCCCTGGCGCGGGAACAGCGTCAGCGGCCACACCAGGCCGTCGTGTCGCAACAGCAGCAGGGCACTTTCCTGGTGGCGCATGCAGGCGGCCACCACCTCCAGCACGTCGCTGCCGCGGTGCTGTTGCTCCAGCTGGTTCAGCTCGGCATGCAGCGTGGTGGGCAGCACCGTGCCGGGGCCCAGGCGGGCAAAGCCGCTGTCGCCGGTCTCGGCACGCATGCGTTCGTAGGCGCTGATGCGCCAGAGCGTGGAATCGTCGAAGTTGCGCATGGCCAGCCGTGATCAGCCCGGCATCATGCGGGCCGGCCCGGCGCCGGATGTGACGCCGGCGTGTGCAGCGGTGACCGAACGTGTCTGCCGGGACGGCCCTCAGGCCCGCGCCCCCAGCGCCCAGGCCAGCAGTGGAAAGCTCACAAACGCCAGCACCGTGCTGCTCATGATGATGCGGGCGATGCGGCCGTTGTCGGCACCGTAACGCTCGGCCAGCAGCGACACGTTGCTGGCGCTGGGCAGGGCCGCGCCCAGCACCATCACAGTGATCTGGAACGGGCTGATCGGCAGGCCCAGCGCATGCGCGCCGCCGCCAAGCGCAAAAATCAACAGCGGGTGGATCAGCAGCTTGATGCCGGCCACCGGCAGGTACAGCGCCGGCGGCGTGCGCGTGTGCGCATGCTGCCCGGCGCGGTGCAACACGGCGCCGATGGTGAACAGCGCCACCGGGCTGGCGGCGTCGGCCAGCATCTTCACCACCGTGTCGGCCGGCCCGGGCAGCGCCCAGCCCGCCACCGAAAACACACCCCCCGCCGCAATGGACCAGGGCAGCGGGTTGGACAGCGCGCCGCGCAAGGCCCTGAGTGCCCCGTTGCGCGCGCCATGCCCCGACGCATCCCCCGCCTGCGCCAGCGCGATGCAGACCGAGCTGGTGACAAACAGGTCGGCCAGCACCACGCAGATCACCGGCCCTGCGGCGGCCGGCCCCATCAGCGCCACCAGCAGTGGCACGCCCATGAAGCCGGTGTTGGGGAAGGCGGCCACCAGCGCGCCGAAGGCACTGTCCTTCATGCCCACCGGCGCCCGCAGCGTGAAGGCAATCGTGAAAAACACGATCACGCCCGCGCTGATCAGCCACACGCCCAGCACCACCGGGTTCAGCAGGTCGAAGATGGGTGTGCCCGAGCCGAAGCGGAACAGCAGGCAGGGCAACGCGAAGTACAGCACGAAGGTGTTCAGCCCCGGGATCGCACTCTCCGGCAGCACGTGCCGGTGCGCGGCCAGGTAACCGCAGAGCACCAGCGCAAAGAAGGGAACAGTGACGGAAAGAATCGATTCCATGGGCCACGAAGGTTAAGGGCGCTCGCTTAAGCTGCCGGGCCGGCCGGTGCCGGCCAGGAGTGCGCCTTGTCCCGATTGTTCTCTGCCTTGCGCCATGTGGTGGTGGGCGCCTGGCACGCGCTGGATTTCACGCGCCGTGCGCTGCTCAACGGCTTGCTGCTCTTGCTGCTGGGGGTGCTGGTCTGGGGCCTGCTGCGCCCGGGCCCACCGGCGCTCGCGCCCCAGACCACGCTGATCCTGAACCTGCAAGGCCCGGTGCGCGAGCAGTTCAGCGGCAGCGCACGCGACAACGCGCTGCGCCAGGTGCGCGGACAGGATCTGACGCAGACCCGGCTGCGCGATGTGCTGGCCGCGCTGGAAGCCGCCGGCACCGACCCCGCCATCGTGCGTGTGCTGCTGCTCACCGACGACTTTGCCGGCGCCGGCCCGGCCACGCTGCGTGAGCTGGCCGCCGCCCTGGGCCGCGTGCGAAAAGCGGGCAAACCAGTCTGGGCCTGGGGCACGGGTTACAGCCAGGCGTCGTACTACGTGGCGGCGCATGCCGACAAGGTGTTCCTGGACCCGATGGGCGGCGTGCAGATCGAAGGTTTCGGCGGCCACCGCACCTACTTCCGCGAGGCCTTCGAGCGTTTTGGCATCAGCGCCCATGTGTTGCGCGCCGGGGCCTTCAAGAGCGCGGGTGAAACCTGGGTCGCCAGCGGCCCCAGCCCGGAGACGCAGGAAGCCGAGCGCGTGGTGCTGGACGCACTGTGGGGCCTGTACACCGGCGGTGTGGAAGCCGCGCGCCAGCTGCCACCCGGCAGCGTGGCAGCGCTGGTCGAGGCCTTGCCCGAGCGTCTGGAGGCCGTGCAAGGCGACAGCGCCCGCCTGGCCGTCGAGGCCAAGCTGGTGGACGAACTCAAGACCCGTGACCAGATGCAGGCCCTGCTGATCCAGGCTGGCGCCGGCGATGACAACGCCAAGCCTGGCAACCCCCGCTTGCGGCAGGTGGGTTTTGGCGAGTACCTGGCGCGCCAGCCGGCACAGCGGCGTGACGCGGTCATCGGTGTGGTCGTGGCTGAGGGTGGCATCCGCGACGGCGACGCCCCGCCTGGGGCCGTGGGCGGGGACTCCACGGCCGCGCTGATCAAGCGCGCCCGCGAAAACCCGCGCATCAAGGCCCTGGTGCTGCGTGTTGATTCCCCCGGCGGCAGCGCCTTCGCGTCGGAGCTGGTGCGGCGTGAACTGGCACTCACCCGCGCCGCCGGCAAGCCGGTGGTGGTGTCGATGGGCGACCTGGCGGCCTCGGGCGGTTACTGGATCTCGCTCGCGGCCGACGAGGTGATCGCCGACCCGGCCACCATCACCGGTTCCATCGGCGTGATCACGATGTTTCCGGGATTCTCCGAAGCCATGGCCAGGCTGGGCCTGCGCACCGGCGGCCACACCACCACCTGGCTGGCCGGTGCGGCCGACCCCACGCGCCCGCTGGACCCGCGCCTGGCGCGCGTGATCCAGGCCGGCGTGAACCACACCTACGCCGACTTCACGGCCAAGGTGGCCACCGCGCGCAAGCGCACCCAACCGGAGATCGACGCCGTGGCCCAGGGCCGCATCTGGACCGGCGCGCAGGCGCTGGAGCGCGGTCTCGTGGACCGCACCGGCAGCTTCGGCGATGCGCTGGCCGCCGCCGCCCAGCGCGCCAAGCTGGCCGACGGCAGCTGGCAGCCGGGTTTCATCGAGGTCGAACCCGGCCGGCTGGACCAGCTGGTGCTGATGCTGGCCTCGCGCCTGGGCGTCAGCACCGAGGCGGCGGCCGAGGCCGCGCCCGAAGGCGCCGAGCTGCTGGCGCTGGCCCGCACGCTGCTGCCGCCCGGGCTGGACGGCGAGCTGGCCGCCTGGCTGCTCGGCGCGGCCCAGGCCCGGCCCGGCGCGCCGATGGCGCATTGCCTGTGCGGGGTGCCCTGAGCGTGTGAGGCCCCGGTGAGGGCCGAGTGTGGCGATTCGTCTTCGACAGACTGTCAGTCTGTATTGACAACGCTATGTGTAAAGCAGAAAGTACACCCGCGGATGCCCCATCCTGGGGCCCGTGGCATTCCCCGCATGCAGGGATTGCAATCTCCAAGAGCTTCCTTGCAGGAGGGCCCCCATGACAAATTCCGATCCCAACAAGGTCTGGCCGACAGGCTTGACCGAGGCCGAGTCCGAAGAAGTGCACCGCCACATCATCCAGGGCACGCAGATCTTCGGCTTCATCGCGGTGTTGGCGCATCTGTTCGCCTACATCTACTCCCCTTGGCTGAAGTGAACACGGAGCACCAACCATGATCTACGGAAAAATCTGGTGTGTCGTGAAGCCCTCCGTCGGCATCCCGCTGATGCTGGGCACGGTGGCCGTGAGCTCGTTTGCCGTGCACTACGCGCTGCTGACGCACACCACCTGGCTGCCCAAGTACTACGAGGGCAAGGCGACGACCACCGCCGCCGCCCCGGCGCCAGCGGCCCTGGTGGCTGCGGCACCCAAACAGTAGCCTGGTGCTGCTGACGGCCGGCGCGCGCTGGG